>NZ_VMNX01000348.1 GCF_009377235.1 Streptomyces acidicola | reverse complement strand
GGAGTGGGTGCCTGGGGCTGGGGGCGCCTTTTGGTCGTGGGAGTTCGCGTCGCCTACGCGTGTGTTGTGGGTCGGGGGCGCGCCGGGGGGTCTCCGTCCTCGGTCCGGCGGGTCTGTGGGGGTGATGACGGTCCCCGGCGGCGGACGCCGGCCGCTGCGGGCGGACACCCCCCGACACGCCCCCTGCCGTGCGTACGCGACTGCCGGCCGCGTCAGGGTGACGGTGCATGAGGGGCGCGCCCGTCTTTTTCAGCGGCGCGGGGCACGCGGGACCGCCGGGCGCGTCCGCGCTTTTCAGGGGCACGGGAAAGTGCGGGACCGCCGGGCACGCCCGTGCTTTTCAGGGGCACGGGAAACTACGGGACCGCCGGGCACGCCCGTGCTTTTCAGGGGCACGGGGAACTGCGCGACCAGCCACACACAACCCGCAGCCGCCCACCGACAGGAACCCGGCAGACGAGACGCCCCCGCCACCCCGCGGCAGCGGCTCCGCAGCCCGACGGCTACATCAAGAAGACAGATGCCGCTCCACCGTCGCCACCTTCGACGTCAGACCGTCCGTGACGCCGGGCCGGATGTCGGCCTTGAGGACCAGGGAGACACGAGGCGCCCGCTCCTCGACCGCGGCGACGGCGCGCTTCACGACGTCCAGCACCTCGTCCCACTCACCCTCGATCGAGGTGAACATCGCGTCGGTACGGTTGGGCAGCCCGGACTCACGAACGACCCGCACCGCTTCGGCGACGTACTCCCCGACATCCTCACCGACACCGAGCGGCGTCACGGAGAAGGCGACGATCATGCGTTGACGGTCCCTTCCTCACGGGCGCGGGAGGCGATCACCGCGTCCTCGGCCTCACGGCGCAGCTTGCGCTCGGCGAAGAAGCCGCCGGCGGGGAGGACGGAGAGGACGAAGTAGAGGGCGGCGGTCTTCACGGACCACTTCGTACGGTTCCAGGCGTCGGCCCAGAAGATCACGTACAGGATGAAGAGGATGCCGTGGATCATGCCCATCGCCGGCACCGCGTTGAAGTCCGTGGTCCGCTTCAGCACCGAGCAGACGAGCAGGAGCAGGAAGGACACCGCCTCGGGGGCGGAGACGAGGCGGAGGCGGCGGAGGGCGGAGGCGGTCTTTATGTCCACGGGTCACCTTCGGTGGGAGAGTGGTCGAGCCTTGTGAACGCAAGCACAAGCGCCCCCATTGTGGCATCCGCAACCCGTACGGCCGGGGAGGGGGTGGCCATTCGGCCGCTGTCGGCGCGCCGGGGTTTCCGCTCTCCTCGCGGCCGTCACCCTTAAGGGTCGTCTCGGGGTGGAGATCCACCCTGGGGCCCTGTCCTGTCGACCCTGGCTGCGGCTACCTTCACTGCGTGGCGATGTTTCGACTTCAAGGCAGCAAGGTGCTCGCCGTCGACATGACCGGGGACGCCGTGAAGGCGAAGAACGGCTCGATGGTCGCGTACGACGGGCAGATGGCCTTCAAGAAGATGAGCGGTGGCGGGGAGGGGATCCGGGGGATGGTGACCCGGCGTCTCACCGGTGAGCAGATGACCGTGATGGAGGTGAAGGGGCACGGGACGTGCTGGTTCGCGGACCGGGCCTCCGAGATCAATCTCGTGAATCTCCAGGGCGACAAGCTGTACGTCGAGTCGAGCAACCTGCTCGCGACGGACGCGGGGCTGAGGACCGGGACCTCCTTCACGGGGCTGCGCGGGGCCTCGCAGGGGAACGGGCTGTTCACGACCAGCGTCGAGGGGCACGGGCAGGCGGCGATCATGTCCGACGGACCGGCCGTGGTGCTGCGGGTGAGCTCGCAGTATCCGCTGGTCGTCGATCCGGGGGCGTACATCGCGCATCAGGGGAATGTGCGGCAGTCCTTCCAGTCCGGCGTGACGTTCCGCACGTTCATGGGTGAGGGCGGCGGCGAGGCCTTCCAGATCCGGTTCGAGGGGGACGGGCTGGTGTACGTGCAGCCGAGTGAGCGGAACACGATCGCGGGGGATGCGTGACATGCCCTTTCGTGAGATCAACTCGAAGATGATCGAGGCGACGATCGCCCCGGGGCAGCGGCTCTTCAGTCAGCGCGGGGCGATGCTCGCCTACAAGGGCGAGGTGTCCTTCACACCCAACATGCAGGGCGGTCAGGGCGGGATCATGTCGATGATCGGCCGTCGGGTGGCGGGCGAGGCCACACCGCTGATGACCGTGGAGGGCAGCGGCACGGTGCTCTTCGGGCACGGCGGCCACCACATCCAGGTGATCGAGCTCGCCGGTGACACGCTGTACGTCGAGGCGGACCGTCTCCTCGCCTTCGACGGCACGCTGCGGCAGGGCACGATGTTCATGGGTTCGCAGGGCGGGGTCATGGGCATGGTGCGGGGCCAGGTGACGGGACAGGGCCTGTTCACGACCACGCTGACGGGACACGGCTCCGTCGCCGTGATGGCGCACGGCGGCGTCATCGAGGTCCCCATCGCCCCGCAGCGACCGGTGCACGTCGACCCGCAGGCGTACGTGGCGCACCACGGCGACGTACGGAACAAGCTGTCCACCGCGCTCGGCTGGCGCGACATGGTGGGCCGCGGCTCGGGTGAGGCGTTCCAACTGGAGCTGAGCGGCAGTGGCGCCGTGTACGTCCAGGCGTCGGAGGACAAACTGTGACCCCTCGTTCTCGCGTGCGACAGGGGTTCCCGGCTCACCTCGCATGCCCGCTGAGCGCACGAACGCGTCTTACGGGATCATCGGCAGATCGCGCAAACATTTCAGGCGGTGACTCAGCGTGAGTGCATACGGAACCCCCGGCGGTCCGGTGGTCCACGACCCGATGACGCTGCCGGTCGACGACAACGTCAACCACTACACCTTCTGCGTGGAACTCAAGGGGAGCCAGTGGTTCCTGCAGAAGGGGAAGATGATCGCCTACTACGGAGCGATCGACTTCAACGGGATCGGGCACGGCCGACTGGACCGTCTCGTCCGTACGTCGTTCCATTCGCCTCTGCACGCTAGCGACTGGGTCGTGGCGGAGGGCTCGGGCAAGATGCTCCTCGCCGACCGGGCCTTCGACGTGAACTCGTACGACCTGGACGAGGGCAACCTGACCATTCGCTCGGGCAACCTGCTCGCTTTTCAGCCAAGCCTGTCGCTCAAGCAGTCGATCGTGCCGGGCTTTCTCACGCTGATCGGAACCGGAAAGTTCGTGGCCGCATCGAACGGTCCGGTGGTGTTCATGGAACCGCCGATCCGGGTCGACCCGCAGGCCCTGGTCGGCTGGGCCGACTGCCCCTCGCCCTGCCATCACTACGACCACGAGTACATGACGGGTGTGATGGGCGGTCTACGTGCGATGACGGGCATCGGCGGCGCCTCCGGCGAGGAGCACCAGTTCGAGTTCGTCGGTGCGGGCACCGTGCTCCTGCAGTCCTCGGAGGTCCTGATGGCCGAGCAGGCCACCGGAGCCGTCCCGCACGAGCCGGGCGTGCCGGGTTCCGGAGGGGCGCCAGGCCAGCACGGACAGCAGGCGGGCGCACCGCGCCTTCCCGGACAGCTCGGAGATCTCCAACGTCGCTTCGGGCTGTGAGCGGTAGTCTGCGGAGTGTGACATCGAACGCGTGCACCCAGCCACAGACCCCGTCACACTGTGCTTACTAGTTCGCCTTTCAACCTCTTAGGTAGACTTCATTCATGGAGACCGAGACGGCCACGCGCTGGCTGACCGATGCGGAGCAGTGCGCTTGGCGCACCCACCTGGACGTCAACAGGCTCTTGACGCACCAGCTCGAAAGGGATCTGCAGCCGTTCGGCCTGACAATGAACGACTACGAGATCCTGGTGAACCTCTCCGAGTCGGAGGGCATGCGGATGCGGATGAGCGACCTCGCGTCCGCCACCCTCCAGTCCAAGAGCCGCCTCTCGCACCAGATCACCCGCATGGAGAACGCGAACCTGGTACGGCGTGAGAACTGCGAGTCGGACCGCCGAGGGCTGTACGCGGTACTCACCGAGCACGGCAGGGAGACGATGCAGAAGGTCGCGCCGCATCATGTGGCGTCCGTGCGCAGGCACTTCATCGATCTGCTGCCGCCCGAGGCGATGGAGCAGCTGCACGAGTCGCTGACGCCCATCGCGCAGCACCTGCGGGGGCATCGGGGCAAGCCGTGACGCTCCGCTGAGAGAGCGGGTTGGGGAACTGCCGGTTGTCGGTCGCTGCGGGGCAGTTGTGGCTGGTCGCTCCCCCACTCTCGGCTGCGCTCGAGCGGGGGGAACCCCATCGCGGCGGAGCCGCACATCGGCACAGCCTCGCGCCCCGTCAGGGCGCGGTCGGCACCCTTAGTTCGAAGAGTGCTCCGCCCTGTGGCGCTTCCCCGGCCCTGAGGGTGCCCCCGTGCCGTACGGCGATGTCGCGGGCTATCGCCAGGCCCAGGCCCGCTCCGCCGTCGTCCCGGCTGCGGGACTCGTCCAGCCGGACGAAGCGCTCGAAGATCCGTTCCCGTTCCTCGACCGGAACGCCCGAGCCGTCGTCGGCGACCCTGAGCACCACCCAGGTGCCCTCGGTGCGCAGGGCGACGTCGATACGGTCGCGGGCGTGCCGCTCGGCGTTGTCCAGCAGATTGGCGAGGGCACGTACCAACTGGCCCCGGGATCCGGTCACCTCGACGGAACCCACCCCGTCGAGGTGCACCCGGTCGCGCCCGTCGGCCTCTTCCCGGACCAGTTTCGCCAGGTCGAAGCGTGCGTCCTGCGGCGGCCGCTCCCCCGCGTCCAGCCGCGCCAGCAGCAGCAGATCGGCCGCGAGCCGCTGCAGTCGTACGGTGTCCAGGACGGCGCCCTCCACGTCGAGCAACTCCGGGTGCGCGGCGCCCACTTCGAGCTGGGTGCGAAGCGAGGCGATGGGACTGCGCAGTTCGTGGGAGGCGTCGGCGACGAAGCGGCGCTGGCGCTCCACGGACGTTTCCAGGGCGGCGAGGGTCTCGTTGGTGGTCCTGGCCAGCCGGGCGATCTCGTCGTGCGTGTCGGGCTCGGGCACCCGCCGGGAGAGGTCCTCCGAGGCCGTGATGGCGGCCATCTCGACCCGGATGCCCTCGACGGGCCGCAGTGCGCGCCGGGTGACGACGTATGTGGCGCAGCCCACGGTCACCAGCAGCAGCGGTAGGCCGATCAACATGGCCGTCTGCACCGTGCCGACGGCGCCCTCCTCCGCGGAGAGGGAGGCACCCGCGTACACGGTCAGCGTGACCTTCTCGGACGTGGTCACGTCGACCGCGGCGATCCGGTAGTCAGCGGTGTGGCCGTCGACCGTCACGGCGCCCGGCGTGATCGGTGCCTCCTCGGAGATCTCGCCGACGGCCGGGGGGTCGTCGTCATCGTCATCGTCCCGGTGCCGGTCCCGGCCCCGGTTCCGGTCCCCGTCGTCGGCGTCGTCATCGTCGTCACCGGTGGCGGGAGCAGCGCCGTCCGCCCGCCCCGAGCCGGCCGGAGCCGGAGCCAGGGCCGGGCTCATACTCTCGACGTCGTCGTCCCCCGCGACCACGCGTCCCTGCGGGTTCAGAACCTGGACGGGGCTGTCCTCGGCGTTGGGCAGGTCCAGTTCGGCGTACGGGACGCCGAACGCCAGGTCCAGGGCCACCTTTCGGGCCACGTTCGCGGCCTTGGCGTCGGCCTGGTCTATGAGGTTGGCCCGCAGGGCGAGCAGCACGGCGGTACCGGCGGCCACCAGGGCGACCGCGACGACCAGCGTGGCATTGAGGGTGGCCCTGGCCCGTACGGACCCCAGACGGCGCCTCATCTCGTCTCCAGCCGGTATCCGGCCCCGCGCACGGTCTTGATGAGCCCGGCACCCAGCTTGCGTCGCAGGGTGCTGACGTACACCTCGACGATGTTCGGGTCGCCCTCGTACGCGAAGTCCCAGACGTGCTCCAGGATGTCGGCCTTCGAGACGACGTCACCGGCCCGTACGACGAGTTGCTCCAGGACGGCGAACTCCTTGGCCGTGAGGACGGTCTCGTCCTCGCCGAGGAAGACCCGCCGGGCGGCGGTGTCGACCTTCAGCTTCCCGACCACATGCACGGGCGAGGCCCCGGCGGGCCCCCGGCGGCGCAGCAGAGCCTTCACACGGGCGACGAGGACGACGTACGAGAAGGGCTTGGTCAGGTAGTCGTCGGCGCCCGTGTCGAGCCCTTCGGCCTCGTCGTACTCGCCGTCCTTTGCGGTGAGCATGAGGATCGGCACGTCGTGGCCGGCGGCTCGGAGGGTGGCGCACACGCGGTAGCCGTTCATGCCGGGCAGCATGATGTCGAGGATGACGAGGTCGTACGTCCCCTCGCCGGCCCGGTGCAGCCCGTCGATGCCGTCGTGCACGACGTCCACGGCGAAGCCCTCGGCCATGAGCCCCTTCGCGAGCGAAAGGGCCAGCCGCTTCTCGTCCTCCACGATCAACAGGCGCATGCGGACAGCGTCGCAAACCGAACCTGAAGGAGTCTTCAGGGGACTTCAGGTCGGCTTCAGCGAGCCTCGGCGAGATTGGTTCCCGTCGAAAGCGACCGCACCAGGTGGAAGCGGTCGCTTGATCCGTAAACGGGAGGAACCCCATGAAGCGCAACATCGTCATCGCCACCATCGCGGCCGTCGCCCTCGTCGGCGCCGGTACCGCGACCGCCCTCGCGGTACCGGGCGACGACGAGGCGCCCGCGCAGCGGTCGAGCGTGCGGGTCCAGGACGACGACACCAACGGAACGGACGACAGGGGCAACAGGGACGACAGGCACGATGCGGACGACAATACCGAGGACGCCGCCGAGGCCAGGGCGGCGAAGGTCACGGCCGCCGAGGCGATCAAGGCCGCGCTGAGGGAGAAGTCCGGTACGGCGGTCGAGGCCGAACTCGAAAGCGAGGGCAAGAACCTCGTCTGGGAGATCGACGTCCTGTCCTCCGGGAACACCTGGCACACCGTCCATGTCGACCCGGGTACCGGCAAGGTGCTCGGCTCCCACACCGAGCAGGAGGACGCCGACGACGCCGACGAGGCCCGCGCCGCCCTTCAGAACAGCTCCGTCTCAGCCGCCGAGGCCGCGGAGGCCGTAGCCGCCAAGGGCACGGTCACGTCGGTCGAACTCGAAGACGAGGGGTCCGGCCACGGCTGGGACGTCGACACCACGGGTACCAACGGCACGGAGAGCGAGTGGACCGTGAACCTGACCACGGCCAAGGTCACGGCGGACCGTTCGTCGGACGACTCGGACGACTGAGGGGGAGGGGTTTGTTTCGCCCCCGCCGCCCCTACCCATTCCCGTCCCCTGGGGGCTGCCGCCCCCAGAC
>NZ_VMNX01000347.1 GCF_009377235.1 Streptomyces acidicola | reverse complement strand
GCCCCGATGCCGACACCGGCGCCCGCTCCGGTTCCCGCACCCATGCCCATACCGACTCCGGTCCCGGCTCCGGTTCCGGCCGCCGCATCGATGCCTCAGATGCCCTCGTTGCCGAACGTGGCCGCGATGCCCGGCATGGCTCCCGCTCCGGCCGCCGGCCTCCAGCCGGTCGCGCAGACCGGCATGCCCGGTATGGCCGCCGCCGCCAACCGCCGCGCGATGGGCGCCGCCCAGGGCCTCACAGCGGCCCAGGTCCGCGGCCGCACGGCCCCGGAGGGCCAGCCCGAGCCGCTGGGCTGGCCGGCTGCGGGCGCGATCTGAGCGAGCGGTGCGGCTCCGGCGCCTGGATTCCCCGGGGTGCCGGGGTTCATTACCGGGTTCAGTAGGCGACGGGCCAACCGCTGCTCCAGTCCAGGAGGTTGAGGCCGAGTTTGGGCGTCCCGTTGTCGTTGCCGTCGTAATAGTGGTAGACGATCAGGTCGCCGTCGACGTCGCCCAGGATCGACTGGCCGCCGGGGCCGATGACGCTGCCGTGCGACTCCAGCACGGGCGCGCCGCCGTTGTCGGTCATCGCGACGCCGTTCTTGTCGCGGTACGGCCCGGTGACACTGCTCGCGCGGCCGACCTTGACCTTGTAGGTGGAGCTGGTGCCGGCACAGCAGGTGTCGTACGAGGCGAAGAGGTAGTAGGAGCCGCCCCGTTTGACGATGAACGGGGCCTCGACGGCCTTGGTGCCGGTCGGACGGGACGCGAGCGAGTAGCGCGTGGTGTTGGACGAGAGCTGTTTTCCGGTCGACGGGTTGATCTGGATCATCTTGATCCCGGACCACCAGCTGCCGAAGGACAGCCACCACTTGCCGTCGTCGTCGACGAAGAGGTTGGGGTCGATGGCGTTGTAGTCGGTGGCGGAGCTGGACGTGTGGACGATGCCGTTGTCGGTCCAGCTGCCGGGCTGTCCCGTGGCCGAGGTGGCCAGCCCGATGGCCGAGTTCTGCGAACCGAAGGACGAGACCGAGTAGTACATCAGGTATCGGCCGCCGTGGAACGAGATGTCCGGCGCCCAGGCCTCCGGTACGGAGGAGTAGGTGGACCACCAGCCCGGTTTCGTGCGGAACGCGTCCGCGCCTGCGCTGAAGGCGATGCGGTCGGTGGACGTCCTGTTGGCGAGGCCGCCGCCGGTGGCGTACAGCAGGTACTGGCCGGACGAGGTACGGATCATCGTCGGGTCGTGGACGACCGTCGAGCCGGTGACGCGCCCGGGGTTCGGGTACGCGTTCGCCGTACCGGGGACGAGGGCGAGCAGGACGGCCGCGGGGAGGGCGAGGAGAGCGGTTCTTCGGGGGGTGCGGGAGGCGCGACGGGCGCGGGCAGTGCGGGAGGTGCGGCTCATACGGAACCTCCTGGGGAGTTGAGGGGTGACCTGACTCCGCCGCCCGGCATGGAGCGTCCGGCATCGAGCGTCCGGTATGGCGAACGGCGACCGTTCCATCGGACAACTGGTGCGCCCGAACCGTAGAGTCGAAGCGCTTGCGCGTCAACGCTTCTCACCCGGGCAACTCCGGCACCTCGCGTCAGGCGAGCGACGACCGTCGACCGGAAGAGGTCATTTCGCGATCACGAACGCACAACTCCGGCCGGTCTCTGCCCCCCGCCGGTAGTTCGCGCATGGCTGCCCGTGGCCCGGCTAGCGTGGATTTATGCGGTTGAGTGGCCTTGAGGGCTCCGAAACGGTCCTGTTGAAACGGAACTTCACAGGAGCGAACCTGTCCGTGCTGCGCGCCCTGGTGGAGGACACAGCGGCCGCCGAGGGCCTGGCGGGGGTGCGGCTGGGCGAGTTCACCCTCGCCATCAGCGAGATCGCCGACAACGCCGTCGAGCACGCGGGCGGGCGCGGCCACCTCGAACTCCGCCGCCTGACCCACGAGCTGGAGTGCCGGATCACGGACAACGGCCCCGGCTTCACGCCCGCCATCCCCGAACTCCTCCCCGGCCTCGACAACACCCGCTCCGGCCGCGGTCTCTGGCTCGCCCGTCTGGTCACCGACCGCCTCACCATCGCGGCGGGCGCGACGGGGGCCGCTGTGACGCTGGCGATGCGCCTGCGCTGACGCCGCGCGGGCGTACGGACGCACTTCCGCACGTGCGCGCGGCCGCACGGGCGCACGGGCGCAGCCGGAGTTCCTGCGGGGCCGCTCAGGCGCCCACCGTCTGCGGCTTCTCGACCGCCGGCTCCGTGGCCTTCTCCCTCCGATACGCCCGGATCGAGTAGGCCAGCCCCGCGGCCCACAGCGCGTACAGCAGCACGTACACGGCCGTACTCACGGCCCCCGTCGCCCCGACCCAGTCACTCCTCAGCAGCGTACGGACGTTGGTGACGATGATGACCCCGCCGACCGCGGACCCGAGCACCCGCGGCGGCACCAACCGTACGAGCCATGCCGCGATCGGCGCGGCGATCAGCCCGCCCAGCAGGAACGCCAGGACCCATGTGAAGTCGACGCCCTGGGAGCCGAGCGAGAACAGGAATCCGAGGCTGGCCGCGATCGCGACCAGGAACTCACTCGTGTCGATGGAGCCGATCACCTTGCGCGGCTCCATCCGGCCGCTGGCGAGCAACGCCGGCGTACCGACCGGACCCCAGCCGCCCCCGCCCGTCGCGTCCAGGAACCCGGCGACCAGCCCGAGCGGCGACAGGAACCGTTTCCGCAGCGGCTTGCCCAGCCGGTCCTTGGGCAGACCACGGAAGGTGAAGCGGGTCATGACGTACAGCCCGAGCCCCAGCAGGATCAGCGACATGACCGGCTCGGCGACCTCGGTGGACAGGGTGGACAGCACGGTCGCCCCCAGGAACGCGCCGACCGCGCCCGGCACACCGATCTTCGTCACGACCTTCCAGTCCACGTTGCCGAACCGCCAGTGCGAGGCGCCCGACATCAGCGTGGTGCCGATCTCGGCGAGGTGGACCGTGGCCGAGGCCGCCGCCGGGTTGGTGCCCATCGCGAGCAGCAGAGTGGTGGAGGTCACTCCGTAGGCCATGCCCAGACTGCCGTCCACGAGTTGGGCGCCGAGGCCCGCGAGCGCGAGCAGTACCAGCGTCCGCATGTACGTCCGCCTCCCCTTTTCCTGGTTTTCCCACCGGGTAGGTAGGGATTGATTGGCCGGGCCGACGATAAGGGGAGAAACTGAGGAACGCATTAGGACGATGTGACGATCCTGTGGGGGAGCGCCCACGCGCGACGGCTATGCGCTACGGGCTACGGGCACTCCCCGACCGCTGTGCGGCTAACGGAGTCGGATCACGTTCCAGGACAGCGGCTCCAGGACGGCGTGCAGCGCGCCGTCGCGGAGGGTCGCGCCCTCGACGGGGTGCGGTGTGACACGTTCCGGCTCGTCGAGGGTGTTGCGGGCGTCCGGGTCGGCGTCCGCGAGTGCGCTGTGCTCGACGACCGAGGTCAGCTCCAGCCCGTTCAGGGCGATTTCCAGTGGGAGCGACTCGGTGCGGCTGCGGTTGACGGCGAAGACGGTGACCGAGCCGTCCTCCCCGCGCACGGCCGTGGCGTGCAGCAGGTCCGTCTCGCCGTACTTCTCCGTCTCGTACGTCGGTGAGTCGACCCGTACGTCGAGGACCTGGCCGCGCCCGTACCGGGAGGCCTGCGCGAACGGGAAGAACGTGGTCTGCCGCCAGGCGGGGCCGCCCGGCTCGGTCATGATCGGCGCGATGACGTTGACGAGCTGGGCGAGGCAGGCGACGGTGACGCGGTCGGCGTGCCGGAGCAGCGCGATGAGCAGGGAGCCGAAGACGACGGCGTCCGTGACGCTGTAGTTGTCCTCCAGCAGGCGCGGGGCCTCCGGCCAGTCGCGGGGGTCGGCGGTCCTGGCGTGCTCCTCCCAGCGGGGGAGGTACCAGACGTTCCACTCGTCGAAGGAGAGGTTGATCTTCTTCTTGGACTTGAGCCGGGCGCCCACGTGGTCGCAGGTGGCGACGACGTTGTCGATGAAGGACTCCATGTCGACGGCGGAGGCGAGGAAGGAGTCGAGGTCGCCGTCGGTGGGCCAGTAGTAGGCGTGCAGCGAGACGTAGTCGACGAGGTCGTACGTCTCCGCCAGGACCGTCGCCTCCCACTCGGCGAAGGTGGGCATGGACTGGTTGGAGGAGCCGCAGGCGACGAGTTCGACTTCAGGGTCGATCTGGCGCATGGCGCGGGCGGTCTCGGCGGCGAGGCGGCCGTACTCCTGGGCGGTCTTGTGCCCGGTCTGCCAGGGGCCGTCCATCTCGTTCCCGAGGCACCACAGCCTGATGCCGAAGGGGTCCTTGTCACCGTGGGAGACACGGAGGCCCGAAAGGGCCGTGCCGGAGGGGTGGTTGGCGTACTCCTGGAGCTCCAGGGCCTCGGCCACGCCTCGGGTGCCGAGGTTGAGGGCCATCATGGGCTCGGCCTGGGGGCCGATCTTCCTGAGGAAGGCGATGTACTCCGAGAGCCCGAACTGGTTGGTCTCCGTGGAGCGCCAGGCGAGGTCGAGGCGTCGGGGGCGGTCCTCCGCCGGGCCCACCGAGTCCTCCCACTTGTAGCCGGAGACGAAGTTGCCGCCGGGGTAGCGGATCGTGGTGACGCCGAGTTCGCGTACGAGGTCCAGCACGTCGGTGCGGAGGCCCGCCTCGTCGGCCGACGGGTGGTCCGGCTCGTGCACGCCGGTGTAGACGCAGCGGCCGAGGTGCTCGACGAACGAACCGAAGATACGGGGATTGACCTCGCCGATGGTGAAGGCGGGGTCGAGGGTGAAGCGGGCGGAGCGCATGGTGTCCCTTCGGGGTGCGGTGCGTTGGGGCAACGGTCTGGCGCATACTGTTCGACATCTCGGATCATGACCGTAAGTTCGGACGGGACCGTAAATTCGATACGCCTGCACGTCAATGGGGCGGGCGCGACTCTCGTGTGCGGTGGTGAGGGTTTCGGCGGCGACGATCGTTCCGCCCCGGACAACGAACGTTGAATATTCATGGTGTCGACAAACGCGGGCGCGTACTGTCGGGCCGTGCTTGCTCTGTCAGTGACACTCGCGCGCATCGAGACGCGGATCGCCGGGACCGGACTCGACCGGGCCGAACTCCTCGACGTACGGGACCTGTCCAGGAGAACGGCGCCGCGCGGGAGCGAGGTCGGGGCGCTGCCGAGCGGGGGCGGCGAGGACGAAGCGGTGAAGGCCCGATGAGCGCCGGCTCAGGTTCGCGCGCCCGTGAGGCCGTCACCCGGACCGTCACCTCACTCATGGGCACCCGTGCCGGTGCCCGGATCGCGGCTGCCGTGGCCGCCTCGCGGGCCGGGGCCGGAATGCGGGACCTCGCGGGCGAACTCACCGCCGGGCTCCAGGCGCGCCTCGAAGGACCGGTCGGGGTACGGGAGTTGTGCGGCGCCCTGTGTGAGGCGATGAGCGAGCGCAGGGGCGGGCGTCGGGTCGAGCTGCGGTTCGAGCGGTTCCCCGATGAGATCGAGGTCACCGGGCTCTGGCTGGAGTTCCAGGACTTCGACCTGGTCATCGTCGAGGAGCGGGCCGAGGCCGTGCAGCAACTCGTCATCCTGGGCCACGAGTTGTGGCACATGCACGCCGGGCACGGTCACCACCACGTGGCCGGCGCGGCCGCCGTCCGCGCGCTGACCGACGAGCCCGGCTGGCGGGAGCACGCCCTGGCCGTTGCCGCCCGCAACGGCTCCCACGAGGCCGACGAGCGCGAGGCCGAGGACTTCGGCCACCGGCTCGCCACCAACCTCCGCATGTGGATGGCCTGTTCGGAACAGGACGGTCACCGGCCCGACGACCCGGTCGGGAAAGCCCTCCAGACCTACCTCGGCTACGGCGGGCCGCAGAACGGGCCGCGGAGCAGGTCGCGGAGATGACCTCCGAGACGGGCCCGGCAGTTGGCCTTCCGGCGAGCGCGGCGGCACAGCACCTGGCGTGGGATCCCGCGGGCTTCCTCGGCGAGCTGTACATCTCGTTCTGGATACCGACGGCGGTGCTCACCGCCGCCCTGGTCATCAAACTGCCCAGCATCGTCAAACTGTGGAGGGACCCGCTGCTGCGCGCCGTCGGCGGACTGCTGGTGCTCGCCTGCGCGGTCTTCACCTTCGCGGTGCCGGGGACCATCGCCTGGGTGAACCGGATCACGGGCGTGCCGAACTTCTCGGCGCCCTGGGTGTACTCCCTGATCACCGCGTTCTGCGCGTCCTGTCTGCTGCTGATCATCGCGTGGCGGGGCGGGCTCTCCGACCGCTCGGCGGCGACCCGCCGCGCCATGCGGTGGGTGGTCGGCATCTACAGCGCGGTGATCGTCGTCCTGTGGGTGCTGTTCGCGCTGGCGGACACCCCCGTGGAACGGCTGCGCGACCTCGACACGTACTACGCCACCACGCCCTTCATGCGCGAGGAGATCGTCCTCTACCTCCTCGCGCACACCGTGGCCGTCCTGATCACCTACCGGCTGGTGCGCAACTGGGTCCGCACGGACGGACTCGACGCCTGGCTGCGCTGGGGCCTGAAGTCCCTCGGCGTCGGATACGCGCTGAACCTGGTCTACGACGCCGCCAAGATCTCCGCCGTCGTCGCCCGCTGGACCGGCCGCGACCTGGACTGGCTGTCCACGGACCTGGCGCCGCCCGTGGCCGCCCTCTCCGCCATCCTCGTCGCGATCGGCTTCATCCTTCCGCACGCCGGCCAGTACCTCCACGGCCGCTGGCGGGTACGGCTGAGCCACTGGCGGCTGCGGCCCCTGTACCTCCTGCTGCGCACGGTCACCGGCTCCGCTGTGCCCCTCACCGTTCGGGGCGGTCCGGAGTTGCGCCTGACGCGCCGTGAGACCTTCATCCGCGACGTCCTGCTGCAACTGGCCCGCCACTTCGACGAGGACCTGCGGCGCCGGTCGTACGCGGCGGCCGTCACCCTCGGCCACCCGCCGGGCCGGGCGCGGGCGCTCGCCGCCGCCGTGACGATCCAGGACGCCGTGGCCGCGCGGAAGCGCCCGGTCGACCGTGACGCACCGGCCTCCCTGGGCACCGCCGCCCCCCTGCGGGAGATCGAGGCCGTATCCCGGGTCCTCCGCCACACCGACGAGATCGAAGCCGTCCTCAGCCTGGCGGCCACAGCAGCACAGAGTGTGCCCGCACATGACTGACCGTCAGGGAGGGGACGCGCCGCTGACGGACGCGGGCCCCGCCCCTGAGGGCGGCGCCCGCGATGGATCAGCCTGCGCGTGATCAGCCCCCGAACGCCGGCTGCTCCACGCCCTTGCCCGCGCCCGGGATCACCAGCAGCGAACCCGACAGGGGCGGAGGTGCCGTCAGGCCCGTGGCGGCCGTGGTGATGTAGAGGTCCGTCAGGTCGGGCCCGCCGAAGGCGCAGGCCGTGGGGCGGGGTACGGGG
>NZ_VMNX01000346.1 GCF_009377235.1 Streptomyces acidicola | reverse complement strand
GGTGTCGGGGGCGCCGTCGTACGACCCCGTACCCGTGCCCGCGCCCGCCGGCGCCCCCGACACCGGCCCCGTACGGCTCGCGGGCGCCCAGGTGCCCATCGGGCCCGGACCGCGCGTGGCCGACGCCCGAGCCGCCGCCGTGAAGGCGCCCCCTCCCGAGGCGGGCCTCGTGGCCTCCTGGGCGCGCCCGCGCCCCGGCGTGAACGGCGCCGACCCTGCTGCCGCCGCGACCCACGCGCCGTCCGCGCCCCCTGAGGCCGGAGCGGGCTGGCGCCCCTGGCGTTTCCGCATGTCGAACGACGTCTGGGGGACCCCGACGGTCGCCGACGACCTCGTCTACGTCACCTCCTTCGAGGTACACGCGCTCGACGTGGCGACCGGCCGCCGCCGCTTCAAGACACGGGACGTGGCCTGGTCGATGGCGGTCGCGGACGGCCGTATCCACGCCTCCGACGGACCCACCCTGTTCGCCCTGGACGCCCGCGAGGGCAACGACCTGTGGCGGCTCTCGGTGGACGCCTGGGTGTACTCGCTGAAGGCCGACCGGGGCACCGTCGTCACCGGCACGCGCGGCGGCGGCGTCCAGGCCTGGGAGGCCTCGAACGGCCAGAAACTGTGGGAGATCACCGGCGCCCAGACCGACTTCGAGTCCCCCGAGGCGGGCCCCCTCGTCCAGGACGGCACGGTCTTCGTCTGGAAGGGCGCCCGGCTGCGCGCCCTGGAGGCCCGTACGGGTGAGGAACGCTGGTCGTACCCGATCGGCGACGCGGCCTCCTGCGGCGGCGTCCCGGTGCGTCTGACGCCCGCCGCGGACGGCTACGTCTACGTCTCGGCCGGCTCGCGCGTCCTGGCCATCGACATCGCGGGCGGCCATGTCCGCTGGCACTTCGAGGCCCCGGCGGTGTTCCTGTGCGCACCGACCTTCGTGCCCGGACCGGCGGTCACGGGCGGCGGCATCTACCTCGCCGACTACCTGGGCACGGTCTACGCCCTCGACGCCGCCGACGGCCGTGACCGCTGGCGCATCGCGACGGAGGCGCGGTCGTCGCTCGATCCGGTCCTGGTGGCCGCGGGCCATGTCCATGTGGGCAGCGGCAAGGGCCTCTACACGCTGGACGCGGTCACCGGCACCCCCAAGTGGCGCTTCCAGGCGGGCGGCGACATCGTGGGCGCCCCCGCAGTCGCCGAGGGCCGTATCCACTTCGGTTCCACCGACCACCTCCTCTACACCCTCAAGTCCGACGACGGCCGCCTCCGCTGGAAGCTGGCCACGGGCGGCGAGATCACGGGCTCTCCCGTGGTGCGGGACGGAGTCGTGTACGCGTGCAGCAAGGACCGGTGCGTGTACGCGCTGGACGCGGAGAAGGGCACGGGGACCGCTCGGACCACGTAGACGGCGCCGCGGCGGCTCTCCGGGGCCGCCGGGCGCCCCCGGGAGCGGCGCCCAGGGCGCTGCTAGGGTGGCGTGCACCTGTCATCAGGCGGGCCTTGCGGGCCCTCGCGGTTGCACCGCGGCCCGTGCCCGCGTGCGGGTGCCATGCCAACCCGCCACCCGCCCACCCAACAGTTCTCAACGGGGGTTGAAGAACGTGAAACTTCGCCATGTCCGGGCAGTCGCCGTCTTCTCCATCGTCGTCATAGCCCTCACGGGCGCCCGCCGTTCCCACGGCGGTGGCTGCGACAACTCCGACTCCTCGTCATCGAGTTCGAGCAGCAGCACCGGCGGCACCACCGGTGACGTCGGCAAGGACAACGACTACGACTACGGCGGCACCACGACGTCCGGCGTCACGTCCGGCACGAGCACGTCGGGCGCCGGCAGCTCGTCCGGCTCCACGGGCGGCACCAGCAGGAACCGCGCGGACAAGGACGTGAAGATCGAGAGCTGCGAGCTCGACGCGGCCCGCGGCATCGTCGCCCGCGTCCGCGCCACCAACAGCAGCGCGAGCACGACGTACACCTACAAGTTCAGCGTCACCTTCAGGGACCCGGACGGTTCGCCCGTCCGCACCAGCAGCTCCAGCATCCCGTACGTCGCCGCCGGTTCCTTCGACACCCTGGACGTGGCCGCCGCCTACGCCCCCACGGACGCACAGAACACGAGCGGCGTCACCTGCCGGCTGAGCGCGGTGAGCCGCACGGCCGCGTAGCTCCGGGCGACTCTGCGCGGCTGAGCTCAGCGCGTCCTGAAGTCCGGGCGGCGGGCGGTGAACAGCTCCGCCTGCCGCTCCGGGGGCAGGTTGCCGAGGGCCACGAGATTGCCCGCGTGCGCGAGCGCCTGAGCGCGGGACGCCTCCTGCGCCGCCCAGCACGCCCGCACCGTCCCCTGGACCGCCTCGGCCGGATACGAGGCGATGACGGACGCGCACCGCACCGCCGCCGCGAGCGCCTCACCGGGCGCGGTCACCTCGGACACCAGTCCCACCTCGTACGCCCGCCGCGCGGAGACCCGCTCGGCCGTCCCCATGAGCGCCATCCGCGCCACCTCCCCGAACGGCATGCGCTGCGCCAGGTAGATCGACTCGAACGCGCTGACCATCCCGTACGTGGTGTGCGGGTCGAAGAAGGTCGCCGTCTCGTCCGCGACGACGAACTCCGCCTCGCCGATGAGGTAGAACGCCCCGCCGCAGGCCATCCCGCCCACGGCCACGACGACCGGCTTCCACAGGTCGTTCGCCTTCGGCCCGATCGCGATGAGCGGGTCGTCCACCATGTACGGCGAACCCGGCTGCGGCACCTCGGCCCTCCGGTCGAGCCCCGTACAGAAGGCCCGCTCTCCCGCACCTGTGAGGACCACGGCCCGTACGGTGTCGTCGAACCGGAACTCCCGCCAGACAGCGGACAGCTCACCGGCCATCTCCAGGTCGATGGCGTTGAGGCGCTCGGGCCGGTCAAGGGTGAGGACGGCGACACCGGTGTCCTTGTCGACGGCCGTACGCAGACCACTCCGACGATGGGGGCCGTGCGCTTCGCTCGCGCTCACGCCCGCTCCAGTACCCACTGGGGCAGACCGTCCTCGTCGAAGACCACCTGCACCCTCGCCCCGATCCGCACCCGCTCCATCGCGACGGAGTCGAGCCGCCCGCCCGCCTCGGCGACCAGGTTCCCGACGAGCCGTATGCGTGGCGCCTCGGCCAGCTCGACGAGGACCACGGGGTACGGCGCCTGCTCCGCGTAGTCCGGCAGCAGGGGCGGGTGCGGGACGACGTACGACCAGACGCGGCCGTGCCCGCTCATCTCGCGCCACTCGCTCGCGAAGGACTGGCAGTGCGGGCAGCAGGGGCGGGGCGGGAAGCGGAGCTCACCGCAGTCGGCGCACGCCTGGATCCGGAGCTCGCCCCGGCCGGTGTACTCCCAGAAGGGGGCGCCGTCGTCGTCCACGACAGGTGTCAGCATCACTCGACTCCTCACGTACTTGCTCAGTCGGGTCCGCAGCTGCTCAGGTCCGCAGCAGCAGGGCGGAGGTGGGGACTCCCTCACCGGCCGTGACCAGACACGTGGCGGCGTCCGGGACCTGGGCGGTACTGGTGCCCCGCAGCTGCCTCACGCCCTCGTTGATGAGGTTGAAGCCGTGCACGTACGCCTCGGAGAGCCCCCCGCCGCTGGTGTTGAGGGGCAGTCGGCCGCCGCTCTCCAGCGCGCCGCCTTCGGTGAAGGCGCCGCCCTCGCCGCGCCCGCAGAATCCGTAGCCCTCCAGGGACAGCGGTATCAGCGCGGTGAACGCGTCGTAGATCTGCGCGACGTCCACGTCCTCGGGGCCGAAGTCGGCGTGTTTCCACAGGTGCCGGGCGGCGGTCCAGGCGGGGCCGGTCAGGGGGTCGTCGTTCCAGTAGTTGACCATGCCGTGGTGCTGGGCGGGCAGGCCCTGAGCGGCGGAGTGGACGTACACGGGCCGGTGGCGGCAGTCCCGCGCCCGCTCGGCGGAGACGATGACGCAGGCCAGCGCGCCGTCCGTCTCCAGGCAGTTGTCGAAGAGACAGAGGGGCTCGCTGATCCACCGGGAGGTCATATACATGTCCCGCGTGAGGGGGCGCTCGTACATGACGGCCGCGGGGTTCTGGTTGGCGCGGTTGCGGCAGGCGAGCGCGACGTTGAACAGATGGTCCCGTGTGGTGCCGTACTCGTGCATGTGGCGGCGGGCGAGCATGGCGATCTCGTCGACCGGCCTGAGGAGGCCGAACGGGCGCGTCCACTGGGCGGGCGTGGGGAGTTGAACCCCGGTGTTCTTCCAGGGACGCGGCCCCGACCCCCGCTTCCGTGACCGCCAGGCGACCCCGACGCTCGCCTGACCCGTGGCGACGGCGGCGGCCAGGTGCGCGACGGTGGCGCAGGAACCGCCCCCGCCGTACCCGACCTTGCTGAAGAAGGTCAGATCCCCGAGCCCCAGGGCCTTGGCAACCTCCACCTCATCGGTCTCCTCCATGGTGTAGGAGGCGAGCCCGTCGACCTCGCCCGGGTCGATCCCGGCGTCGTGGAGCGCGGCGAGGATCGCACGGCACGCCAACGCCTTCTCGCTCTCCGGGAGTTGCTTGGCGAAGGCGGTCTGTCCGATCCCGACGACGGCGGTCGCGTCCTTGAGGGTGGCCATGCGCACGCACCTCCACGGGTGTGCCCCTGCTCCTGGGCGTCCTGGTGGCTGACAGTCCGTCAGGCTACAGCTAATCTGACGGGTAGTCAGCTAAGCCGACTGAGTCAGCTGAGCTGCGTCAGCTACGGTGCCACGGCTTCGGGAGGCGGCCTGTCGTGCGCGGTGACTTGGAGTGGGGGAGCATTCCCGGACTGGTCCGGTCGGCGGCCGAGCGGTACGGCCCGACCGAGGCGGTGGTGGAGGGCCGTACGCGCGTCTCGTACGCGGAACTCGGCGCCCGCGTCGAACGCGCCGCGACGGCCTGCGTCGCGAACGGTGTCCGGAGCGGCGACCGCGTGGCGATCTGGGCGCCCAACACCCTCGACTGGATCGTCTCGGCCCTGGGCGCGGTCTCGGCGGGCGCGGTCCTCGTCCCGCTCAACACCCGGTTCAAGGGTGCGGAAGCGGCGTACGTCCTCGAACGCAGCCGTGCGAAGCTGCTCTTCATCACGGGCACCTTCCTCGGCACCTCGTACGTGGCGTCGCTGCGGCGGGCGGCCCGGCAGGGGCACGGGCCCGGCCCGCTTCCCGCGCTCCCGCACCTGGAACAGGTGGTGGTCCTCGCGGACGACGCACCGGCCGACTTCCGCACCTGGAAGGACTTCCTGGCGAGCGGCGACGGGGTGGCGGCGGGGCAGGTGCGCGACCGCGAGAGGTCCCTCTCGGGGGACTCGCCCTCCGACATCGTCTACACCTCGGGCACGACCGGGCGGCCCAAGGGCGCGGTGATCACCCACGCGCAGACACTCCGCGCGTACGAGGTGTGGAGCGACCTGGCGGGCCTGCGCCACGGCGACCGCTACCTCATCGTGAACCCCTTCTTCCACACCTTCGGCTACAAGGCGGGCGTCCTGGCCTGTCTGATGCGGGGCGCGACGATGATCCCGCAGCCGGTGTTCAACGTGGACACGGCCCTGGCGAACATAGCCTCGGAACGTATCTCGGTCCTCCCCGGCCCTCCGACCCTCCACCAGTCACTCCTGGACCACCCGTCCCGTGACGACCACGACCTGTCGGCGTTGCGGCTGGTGGTGACGGGAGCGGCGGTCGTCCCCCTGCAACTCGTCGAACGGCTGCGGTCGGAGCTGCGGGTGGACACGGTCCTCACCGCGTACGGCCTGTCCGAGGCCAGCGGCATCGTGACGATGTGCCGGCGCGGGGACGAGGCCCAGGCGATCGCGTCCACGTCCGGCCGGGCGATCCCGGGGGCGGAGGTCAAGGTGGTGGCCGCGTCGGGCGCGCCGCAGCCCGTGGGCGTGCCCGGCGAGGTCCTGGTCCGGGGCTTCAACGTCATGCGGGGCTACTTCGAGGACGCGGCCGAGACCGCGAAAGTGCTCACTCCGGACGGCTGGCTGAGGACGGGCGACGTGGGCGTACTGGACGAGGCGGGCAACCTCCGCATCACCGACCGGATCAAGGACATGTTCATCGTCGGCGGCTTCAACGCGTACCCCGCCGAGATAGAGCAACTCCTCATGCTCCACCCCGACGTGGCCGACGTGGCCGTGATCGGCGTTCCGGACGTGCGGCTGGGCGAGGTCGGCAAGGCGTTCGTGGTCCGGCGCCCGGGGTCCCCGACCACCGCGGACGACCTGATCGCCTGGTCCCGCCGCGAGATGGCGAACTACAAGGTGCCGAGGTCGGTGCAGTTCCTGGCGGAACTCCCGCGGAACGCGAGCGGGAAGGTGGTGAAGGGGGAGTTGCGGGGCGGGAGGTGAGGCGGGTGTGGCCTCAGGGACGGGAGGAACCCCTGACCCGATGGTGCTCCCCGAGTGCCGCGCGGATCTCAGCGAGTATGGCCGCGGGCCGGAGGAAGACGTCCTCCGCGGTGAAGCGCAGGAGCGTACGGACCTCAGGGCACTGGAGGACCTGGTTGAAGCGGTACACGTCCCGCCGGTGGGACTCCCGGGTGCCGTGGTAGGCGTAGCCCTCGATCTCCACGCCCAGTCCCTCGGCACGGAAGAGGAAGTCCAGGAAGCGGCGTCGCCCGTCAGGGGTGCGCAACTCGGCCTGGCTCTCGGGCCGGAGGTCCGCGTCCCGCATCCGGAGGCGGGCGATCGTCTCGGCAGGCGATCCGGAGCGCGGGTCGGCCAGCTCCAGCCAACGGAGGGCCCTGAGTGCGCCTTGCAGGGGAGGACCCAGTGCGGGGGCGGGCGCGAGGGCGTCGGCGAGGGCGGCCGGCGTGGTGAGGGGAGCGCGCCGCACCCGTCCGACCGTCCGCCGGGAGAGCGCCGAGTCCACGGAGACGAGGGCCTCGTCCCTAGGCCCGGCCCGGAGGAGGTCGGCCAGCGTACGGTTCACGGCGGTGACCCGCAGACCGCCCCGCTCCACGACCTCACGGGCAGCGAGGGGAATCCGGTGGACGCGTACACCCCCGCCCTCCCGCCGGGTGCCGAGGTGCGGGTCGATGAACTCCAGAGGCACGCCCCGCGCCGGGCCCAACGCCGGGCCCAGCGTCTCGATCCGCCACAGGGCCGCCGCAGCGCGGTGACTGACGACCAGCTCCGGCTTCAGCAACTGCACGACCCGCAACCGCGTCCCCCAGTCCACCTCCCGCCCCGGCTCGACCCAGGCGCCCGCCCGGACCTGGGTCCACCCACCTTCACGGAGCGTCCGGTTGAGCGCCCGCCGGGACCACCCGGCACCCAGGGCACGGGAGGTCAGCAGCACCCCACCTTCGACCAGCCGCCTGAGTTCTGCACCTTTCACGGCCCCAGGGTGCCGAAGAAGCCGACGCTTGGTCTGGCTCTGTGGATAACCCCGGTCTGGGGCTGCGGGAAGGGGGAGGTGGGAAGAGAAGCGGGA
>NZ_VMNX01000345.1 GCF_009377235.1 Streptomyces acidicola | reverse complement strand
CCCCGGGGCCGTGCCGAGCCCCTCCCGAGCCCGTCCCGGGGCCGGCACAGACCGCTGACGGACCGGCCCCGGGACGTACAGACACCGTTCAGGGTCAGTCAGGTCAGCCGGCTATGACGACAGCTCCCACACCGCATACGCCAGCGCGTCCCCGTTCCGGTCCAGCGCCGTGTCGTTGATGTTGGACGTCGTGTCGCACGAGGAGTGGTAGCAGCGGTCGAAGGACTGCCCGGCCGTACCGCCCCACTTGGTGACCTGCGCGGCGGTCTTGGTGCGGCTCGCGCCCGTGAACAGGCCGCCGACGGGGACGCCCGCGCTCTTGAAGGGGGCGTGGTCGGAGCGGCCGTCGCCCTCGGTCTCGATCTCCGTGGCGACGCCGATGCCCGCGAAGTAGTCCTTGAACGTCTGCTCGATCGTCGGGTCGTCGTCGTACACGAAGTAGCCGGGGTTCGGCGAACCGATCATGTCGAAGTTCAGGTAGCCGCTGATGCGGTCGCGGTTCGCGGAGGAGAGGTTGCTGACGTAGTAGTTCGAGCCGACCAGGCCACGCTCCTCCGCGCCCCACCAGGCGAACCGGAGGTGCTTCGTGGGCTGGTAGTTGGTGCGCGCGACGGTGAGCGCCGCCTCCAGGACGGCCGCCGAGCCCGAACCGTTGTCGTTGATGCCGGGGCCCGAGGTGACGCCGTCCAGGTGCGATCCCGCCATGATCACCTGGTTGGCGTCGCCGCCCGGCCAGTCGGCGATCAGGTTGTAGCCGGTGAGACCACCGGAGGTGAACTGCTGGACGGTGGTGGTGAACCCGACCGCGTCCAGCTTGGCCTTGACGTAGTCGAGGGACGCCTTGAAGCCGGGGCGCCCGTGCGCTCTGTTGCCACCGTTCGCGGTGGCGATGGACTGGAACTGCGTGAGATGGGCCTTGACGTTGGCCACGGGCAGATCGGGTGCGGCGGCGGCCGCCTCGGGGGCGGGTGCCGCCCCGGCTATCGATCCGGTGGCGAGCAGCGTGACGGCCGCGACGACGGCAGCGGCCGTGGCACGCCCGGGAACGGAGAGCTTCATGAGTGGGGGGCTCCGAATTCCGTAGGGATTCAAGGGCCGCCGCGGGGTTCATGGCGGACCCACGGTGAATCCACAGTGAATGGGTGCCTCGGATGGTGCTGCTGTGACTGACTGAGCGTCAAGAGTGCTATTCAGTCAGGGGTGTTCGTATACCGGTCGACGAGGAGACTTCCATCCGGTTACCGAACCTCCGCGCTCACCGAACCTCCGCGCTCACCGAACCTCCGCGCTCACCGAACCTCCGCGCTCACCGGGCTCGCCGCGCCGCTTCCGACTCCCGGGTCGGAGCTTCCGCTTCCCGGGCCGCCGCCTCAGGCTTCCGCGCCGCCGCTTCCGCCTCCCGTTCCGCCATTTCCGCCTCCCGAGCCGCGTCGTACGCCTCCCGGGCCGCAGCGATCTCGCCCTGGTGGTCCTCCGTCCACATCACGAGGGAACGGATGGTGGTGTGCAACGTCCGGCCCAATGGGGTGAGTTCGTAGTCCACGCGCGGCGGCACCACCGGATGGACCGTCCGCTTCACCAGCCCGTCCCGCTCCAGCTGCCGCAGCGTGACCGTCAGCATGCGCTGGCTGATCCCGTCGATCTCGCGCCGCAGCTCCGTGAACCGCCAGCACCGCCCGTCGAGCAGGGCGATGACGAGCAACGACCACTTGTCGGCAACGCGATCGAGGATCTGCCGTACCTGACAGTCCTCCCGGGTGTCCCACTGGAAGGGATCCGGGTCCCCGTGGTCCACGGTGCCTGCGGGATTACTCGGTGACTTCGAAGTGCCTACTTCCACGTCTGCCGATGGTGGCGCAGGCTGGGGCTGGTTACAAGAGGGAACCGACCCTCAGATCCGTAACCGTCCCCTGTCGCCAAGGAGTTGGACCAGCCATGCCCGAACGCCCGGACACCTCCCCGGATGTCCGCGGGGACACCGGCACGAGCCCTCGTATGGACCTCCGTGCCCGCGCCCTCCTCCTCGTCCTGTGCGGGACGATCTTCCTGGAGGGCATCGACATCGCCATGCTGGCGGTCGCCGTCCCGTCCATCAGGGCCGATCTCGACCTGCCCACCGACACGGCGGCCTGGGTGATGAGCGCCTACGTGCTGGGCTACGCGGGCTTCACCCTCCTCGGCGGACGTGCCGCCGACCTGCTCGGACGGCGCCGGATGTTCCTCGGCTGGCTGGCCGTCTTCCTCGTCTTCTCCGGCCTCGGCGGCTTCGCGACCGACGGCTGGACCCTGATAGTCGCCCGCTTCGTGACGGGCGTCGCGGCCGCGTTCATGACGCCGGCGGCACTGTCCCTCATCACGACGTCGTACGAGGAGGGGCCCCAGCGCAACAAGGCGCTGCTGGTCTTCGCGGGCACGGCAGCCGGCGGCTTCTCCCTGGGCCTCGTCGTCGGCGGCCTGCTCACGGAGCTCGGCTGGCGCTGGGTGTTCTTCGCCCCGGTGCTGCTCGCGGCCGCGATCCTGGCGGCGGCGCTCCGGCTGGTCCCGAAGGGCGAGCGGACGCCGGACTCCCAGGGACGCACCGGAGGCTTCGACCTCCTCGGCGCGGTGACGGCCGCCGCGGCCATGCTGCTCGCCGCCTACGCCGTCATCCGCCTCGAACACGGCCTGGACGGCTGGCCGCTCACGGCGGGAGTGGCGGTCGCGGCGGTACTGTTGGCCGCCGTCTTCGTGGCCGTCGAGCGCCGGGCCGCGAAGCCGCTCGTCCGGCTCGGCATCCTCCGTACCGGATCGGTCGTCCGGGCCGACCTCGGCGCGCTGCTCTTCGTCGGAGCCTTCTTCGGCTTCCAGTTCGTGCTGACTCTGTACCTGCAGGAGTTGCGTGGCTGGTCCTCGCTCCAGACGTCGATCGCGCTCGTCGTGCTGGGTTGTGACGCGGTCCTCGCGCCCACGCTGACCCCGCGCCTGGTCGCCCGGTACGGCAACGCGCGGGTGATCCTCGGCGGCTTCGCGCTGGCGATCGTGGCGTACGGGCTCTTCCTCCCGGTCGGCATGGACTGGTCGTACGCGGCGATGTTCCCGACCCTGGTCCTCGGCGGTGTCGCCTTCGCACTGGCCTACGGGCCGCTGACCATAGCGGCGACGGACGGTGTGGCCGAGGAGGAACAGGGGCTGGCGAGCGGACTGCTGCACACGTCGACGCAGTTCGGCTCGGCGATCGGGATCTCGGCGGTGACGGCTGTCTACGGCTTGGCGTCCGCCGGACGGGATGCGGGCCCGGATATGGGCCCGGATATGGGCCCGGATATGGGATCGGGCACGGCACCCGGCACGGGCTCGCCGACGGTGGCCGAGGCGGCGGCGGAGCTCTCGGCGTTCCGCGCCGCGCTGACGGTCCCCGTCGTCATGGTGGTGCTCGGCGCGCTGATCTCGCTCCTGAGCGTGCGGGCCGCCCGGCGCGCGGTGCGCAGCGCGTCCCAGGTCAGCAGCGACAGCGCCAGCCACACCAGCGCGAAGCCCGCCCAGCGCTCGGGCGGCATGGCCTCGCGGAAGTAGAGGATGCCGAGCAGGAACTGGAACACGGGCGCCAGGTACTGCAGGAGCCCCAGCGTGGACAGCGGCACCCGGATCGCGGCCGCGCCGAAGCAGACCAGCGGCAGCGCGGTGACGACCCCGGTCGCGGCCAGCAGCGTGGCGTGCCCCACGCCATAGGCCCCGAACGTGGAGTCGCCCTGGGACCCCAGCCACAGCAGATACCCCAGCGCGGGCAGGAACTGGATCGCGGTCTCGGCTGCCAGCGACTCGATGCCGCCGAGGTTGACCTTCTTCTTCACCAGGCCGTACGTGGCGAAGGAGAAGGCCAGGCAGAGGGAGACCCACGGCGGTCGGCCGTACCCGACCGTGAGCACGAGGACGGCGGCGAAGCCGACGCCGACCGCCACCCACTGCACCGGCCGCAGCCGCTCCTTCAGCAGGAGCACACCGAGGGCGATGGTCACCAGCGGGTTGATGAAGTAACCGAGGGACGCCTCGACCACCTGGCCGGCGTTCACGGCCCAGATGTAGACGCCCCAGTTGACGGTGATGACCGCCGCGGCCACGGCGACGAGCCCCAGCCTGCGCGGCTGGCGCAGCAGCTCACCGGCCCAGGACCAGCGCCGCAGCACCAGCAGCGCGGCACCGACGAGGACCAGGCACCAGGCCATCCGGTGGGCGAGGATCTCGATCGCCCCGGCGGGCTTCAGCAGAGGCCAGAAGAGGGGGACGACCCCCCACATGCCGTATGCGGCGAACCCGTTCAGCAGCCCTATTCGATGCTCGCGCCTCGACTGCCCGGTCAACGGCCCCTCCTCACTCGAAGGGCCGCATCAGCGCAGCCCTGACGAAGGTAACGCCGACCGCCCCCGCCTGTCATGCCCGTATCGCTATACGGTCATGACGGACAGGGGTCCGGGAGCCGTGAAGGAGACGCTCAGGGGCGGGCCGGGGCGCGCCGGGCCAGGGCGGGGCAGGCTGGGCCGGGCCTCAGGCCTTCAGCGCGACCGCGATCGAGTCGGCGATCGGCGTGGTGGGCCGGCCGGTCAGGCGGGACAGGTCACCGCTGGTGCCCGCCAGCTCGCCCTTCTCCACAGAGGCGTCGACGCCGACCAGGATCTGGGCGAACGGCTCGGGCAGCCCGGCGCCGGTCAGGATGCCCGCGTAGACGTCGGCGGGTACGGAGTTGTAGACGATGTCCTTGCCGGACTGCTTGGCGATCTCGGCCGCGTACTCGGCGAAGCTGTACGCGGTGTCGCCGCTCAGCTCGTACGTCTTGTTCTCGTGTCCCTCACCGGTCAGTACGGCGACGGCGGCGGCCGCGTAGTCGGCGCGCGAGGCGGAGGCGACCCGGCCCTCGCCCGCGGCCTGGACGACGGCGCCGTGCTCCAGCACCGTGGCGAGCTGCTCGGTGTAGACCTCGCTGTACCAGCCGTTGCGCAGCAGCACGTACGGCAGACCCGACTCCAGGAGCACCTGCTCGGTGCCGCGGTGGTCGTCGGCGAGGGCGGCCTTCAGGGCGCCCGGGGCGCTGGTGTACGCGAGGAGCGCGACGCCGGCGGCCTTGGCGGCGTCGATGACGACCTTGTGCTGGCCGACGCGGTCCTTGCCGACCTCGCTGCCGGAGATGAGGAGCACCTTGTCACCGGCGGAGAAGAGGCCGTCGAAGGTTTCGGGGGTGTTGTAGTCGGCGACGGCGATCCGTACTCCGCGGGCCGCGAAATCGGCGCCCTTCTCCTCGCTGCGCACGACGGCGGTGATCTGCTCGGCCGGGACCTTCTCCAGCAGGCCCTCGATGACGAAACGGCCGAGGTTCCCGGCGGCGCCGGTGACGACGATGCTCATGATCAGACAACTCCTAGGTGGGGTGGCTCTGCCGCTAACCCTAGGAGGTGCACTAACTCTTCGAAAGTACCCACTTTGAAGTAAGGTACTGGCATGCCCGTAAGTGCTGTCACGACGAATCCGCCCGCCGGTAAGTACGACATGGGCGAGGCGATGTGTCCGTACCGCCTCGTCCTGGAACACATCACCAGCCGCTGGGGCGTCCTGGTCCTGATCGAACTCCTGGACCGGCCGTACCGCTTCAGCGAGCTCCGCCGGGTGATCGGCAGGGTCAGCGAGAAGATGCTGACGCAGACGCTCCAGACCCTTGAACGCGACGGCCTGGTCCACCGCGACGCCAAGCCGGTGATCCCGCCGAGGGTCGACTATTCCCTGACCGACCTGGGCCGCGAGGCCGCAGAGCAGGTCCGCTCGCTGGCCATGTGGACGCATGAGCGGATGGGCGAGGTGGAGAAGGCTCGGGAGGCGTACGACACGGCGAAGGGGCGGGGCTGAGCGCGGCCTCTGAGTGAGGCCTTTGAGCGAGGCGTCTCAGCGCGGCCGACCCGTCTGTCCCGGCCCAGGGTGCAAGCGGAGGTGGACGGCGCCCACGGGGCACACACGGGTCAGGCCGGCGGTCGATGTACAGGCCATATCCACCCGTGCGCCCCCCTCTTGCCTCTCACGTCCGCTGGAACCGCCGGGCAGGCTGTGGGAGGGGTGGTTTCGCCCACCGTGCGCCGGCCCGCCAATGCCACCGGCCGGGCAGTACGGCTACCGTACGGGGAGACGCTTGACATGGCCACAGTGACTCCGGCTGCGCGACGGATCGGGTCCGCGGTGGTGGCGGCTCTCGGTCTGATGCGGGCGCCGTTCACGGCGCGCGGCAACCGCCACCGGCGTCAGGAGGAGCTCACGCTGGAACTCCTCGCCAAGCTCACGTTCATCGCCGAGGGCATCGAGCACATGGCGCAGGAGATCCACCGCACGAACCTGATCCAGCAGCACCGCCTGGTCACGGAACAGCTGGACCGCGCGATGGACGACCCCTCGCTCGCCGCCGCCCTGTCCACCCTGAACGGGATCTCCGACCTCAAACGCCGTCAGATGATGTTCGCCAACCGCGAGTACGGCACGATCCTGCTCGCCCACCGCATCGGCTACGTCGACTGGAACGAACTGCTCGGACACCTGCGCATGCTGTCCCGCAACGAGGTCTTCGCGGAGTACTGGGAGCGCACGGTCGAGCACCGCAGGAGCCTCCCCGAGGAGTCCCTGGAGGCCCGGGTCGGCAGAGCCGTCGACACCATCATGGAAGAACTGGCCGACGACCCGGACGAGTGGTGGGTGGTCGGCCCCGCGCCCGATCCCGCGCCCATGCCCGGGAACGCGCCTGGTCACGCACCCGAGCCCCGGGACGAGAGCGAGTCCTGAGCCTGCTGTGATGCTCTGTTACGCCGTTTGCTCGGAGCGGTTGTGGAGGCTCGAAGGGTTGGGGAGGAACGAGTCGGGTCATGAATTTTTCCGGGGTCACCGTGACCCCGGGGGTGCGTCAGTCGTTATGGGGCGCCACCCCCAAACCCGGGGCTCCACCGCCCCGAGTGAGAGGGGACCGCACCGTTGCGCAATGAGCTCTCGTCCGCCCGCATCACCCGCCGCCTCGGTGACTCGCCCCGACAGCGGGGGAGCCTGACCGGCGAGTCCTGCCCAGACCTTTTTGAACTCACCGACGGCAACTTCGCCGTCATCGGAACCGAAGCCACCGCCGCCCTCGACCCCCACCTCCCCTCGGACGCGGCCAGAGCCGACTACGAGCGCATCGTCGTCATCACGCGCGAGACCCTCATTCGCGCGAAGCGGGACATCCCCGACGCATGACGCACGGAGGGCCTGGGGGCGAACAGCGGCCCAGGCCCTCGAAGACGGGTACTGATGGTCAGCCGACGACCGTCCAGGTGTCCCCGCCGGTCAGCAGTGCTGTGAGGTCGCCCTTGCCGTTCTGTTCGATCGCGGTGTCCAGTTGTTCGGACATCTGGTGGTCGTAGACGGGCCGGTCGACGGAGCGGAGGACGCCGATGGGGGTGTGGTGCAGGGTGTCGGGGTCGGCCAGGCGGGAGAGGGCGAAGGCGGTGGTGGGGGAGGTGGCG
>NZ_VMNX01000344.1 GCF_009377235.1 Streptomyces acidicola | reverse complement strand
CACCCCACCCGTCCCAGCGTCATGAACATGCAGCGACTGACCCTCAGCGCCCTGATTCTGCTTCCGCTCGTCGCGGCCTGCGGCGGCGAGTCGGGCAGCAGTTCCGTCGGCTCGAAGCCCGGCTCCGCGGCGTCCGTCGCCGGTGTCCGCTGGAGCGTCGACAGCCTCACCCTGGACGGGAAGAGCGAGCAGGCCCCAGACAGCGCGTATGTGAAGATCACCAAGGATGGCGAGGTCGACGGCAACTACGGCTGCAACGGCTTCGGTACGACCGCGACCGTCGACGGCGACAGCATCAGGTTCGGCAACGCCCGGTCCACCGACATGGCCTGCGACGACGTCCCGATGTCGTTCGAGGAGTCCCTCCGCAGCACCCTCGGCGACGGGCCGCTGAAGGCCGAGACGAGCGACGGAAAGCTGACGCTCACCTCCGACTCCGGCGACAAGGTCGTCCTCAGCGAGGAGGCGCCCGCCCAGCTGTACGGCACGACGTGGAAGGTCACTTCACTCGTCAAGGACGGCACGGCCCGGTCTCTGCCGTCCGACTCGGCCGACAAGGCCTGGTTCACCTTCGACAAGAAGGAGGGCAGGCTCTCCGGCATCCTGGGCTGCAACCGTGTGTCGGCCGACGCGACCGTACGCGATGGTCAGCTCACCCTCGGCACCCCCGGCACCACCCGCAGGATGTGCGACGGCTCACTCATGGACACCGAGCGGACGCTTCTCGAACTCTTCAAGAGCGAGGTCAGCTACGAAATCGATCATCGAACCATCACGTTGACCAGCGAAAACGGCGAGGGCATCAGCGCGGTCGCCAGTAAGTGACGTACGTGGGTCAGGGTCGCCTTACCGGCATGAACCGAGATCACGGGATTCGGACCAGTGCGCGATCTCGCCTACACTCGGTGCCGTGCCACGTGGTGACGGTCGACTCAATCACGATCTGCTCCCCGGCGAGAAAGGCCCCCAGGACGCGTGTGGCGTCTTCGGTGTCTGGGCTCCGGGTGAAGAGGTCGCAAAGCTCACGTACTTCGGGCTCTACGCCCTCCAGCATCGGGGCCAGGAATCCGCGGGAATCGCGGTCAGCAACGGCCGCCAGATCCTCGTCTTCAAGGACATGGGCCTCGTCTCGCAGGTCTTCGACGAGACCTCACTCGGTGCGCTCCAGGGGCACATCGCGGTGGGTCACGCCCGCTACTCGACGACTGGCGCCTCCGTGTGGGAGAACGCCCAGCCGACGTTCCGGGCCACCGCGCACGGCTCCATCGCGCTCGGCCACAACGGCAACCTGGTCAACACGGCGCAGCTCGCCGAGATGGCCGCCGACCTGCCCAAGCAGGAAGGCCGGTCCACCCGGGTGGCGGCCACCAACGACACCGACCTCATCACGGCGCTCCTCGCCGGCCAGACCGGTGAGGAGGGTGAGCCGCTGACCGTCGAGGAGGCCGCCGCCACGGTCCTCCCGCAGGTCAAGGGCGCCTTCTCGCTCGTCTTCATGGACGAGCACACCCTCTACGCGGCCCGCGACCCGCAGGGCATCCGCCCGCTGGTCCTCGGCCGTCTGGAGCGCGGCTGGGTGGTCGCCTCCGAGTCCGCCGCCCTCGACATCTGCGGTGCCAGCTTCGTCCGCGAGATAGAGCCGGGCGAGTTCGTCGCCATCGACGAGAACGGTCTGCGCACCTCCCGATTCGCGGAAGCGAAGCCCAAGGGCTGCGTTTTCGAGTACGTGTACCTGGCCCGCCCGGACACCGACATCGCCGGCCGGAACGTCTACCTGAGCCGCGTCGAGATGGGCCGCAAGCTCGCCAAGGAGGCCCCTGCCGAGGCCGACCTGGTGATAGCGACCCCGGAGTCCGGCACCCCGGCCGCCATCGGTTACGCGGAGGCCTCCGGCATCCCCTTCGGCGCCGGTCTGGTCAAGAACGCGTACGTCGGGCGTACGTTCATCCAGCCCTCCCAGACGATCCGTCAGCTCGGCATCCGGCTGAAGCTGAACCCCCTGAAGGAAGTCATCAAGGGCAAGCGCCTGGTCGTCGTCGACGACTCGATCGTGCGCGGCAACACGCAGCGCGCACTGGTGCGCATGCTCCGCGAGGCCGGCGCAGCCGAGGTCCACATCCGGATCTCGTCCCCGCCCGTGAAGTGGCCCTGCTTCTTCGGCATCGACTTCGCCACCCGCGCCGAACTCATCGCCAACGGCATGACGATCGAGGAGATCGGCACCTCGCTGGGCGCCGACTCGCTGTCGTACATCTCCATCGACGGCATGATCGAGGCGACCACCATCGCCAAGCCGAACCTGTGTCGCGCCTGCTTCGACGGCGAGTACCCGATGGAGCTCCCGGACCCCGAGCTGCTCGGCAAGCAGCTCCTGGAGACCGAGCTGGCCGCCGGGCCCGCCGCCACGGCCGCCGCCGACGCGATCCGCCGTCCGTAAGAGCCCGTGATCCCTGCCGTACGACACGAAAGTGCCCTTTGCCATGTCTGAGACCGGTGCCAGCTACGCAGCCGCGGGCGTCGACATCGAGGCGGGCGACCGCGCCGTCGAGCTGATGAAGGAGTGGGTGAAGAAGACCCGACGCCCCGAGGTGCTCGGTGGCCTCGGCGGCTTCGCCGGACTCTTCGACGCCTCCGCCCTCAAGAACTACGAGCGTCCCCTGCTCGCCTCCGCCACGGACGGCGTCGGCACGAAGGTGGACGTCGCCCGTCAGCTCGGCGTGTACGACACGATCGGCCACGACCTGGTCGCCATGGTCATGGACGACATCGTGGTGTGCGGGGCCGAGCCGCTGTTCATGACCGACTACATCTGCGTCGGCAAGGTCCACCCCGAGCGGGTGGCGGCCATCGTCAAGGGCATCGCGGAGGGCTGCGTGCTCGCCGGGTGCGCCCTGGTGGGCGGCGAGACGGCCGAGCACCCCGGTCTGCTGGGGCCGGACGACTTCGACGTCGCCGGCGCCGGTACGGGCGTCGTGGAGGCCGACCGACTGCTCGGCGCGGATCGTATCCGTACGGGGGACGCGGTCGTCGCGATGGCGTCCTCCGGGCTTCACTCCAACGGGTACTCGCTGGTCCGGCACGTCCTGCTGAACCAGGCGGGCCTGTCCCTGGACGCGACGATCGACGAGCTCGGCCGCACGCTCGGCGAGGAGCTGCTGGAGCCGACCAGGATCTACTCGCTGGACTGCCTGGCGCTGATGCGCGCCACCGAGGTGCACGCCTTCAGCCATGTCACCGGTGGCGGACTCGCGGCCAACCTCGCCCGTGTCATCCCCGACGGCCTGCACGCGGTCGTCGACCGCTCCACCTGGACGCCGGCCCCTGTGTTCGACCTCGTCGGCCGCACCGGCGACGTCGAGCGACTGGAGCTGGAGAAGACCCTGAACATGGGCGTCGGCATGATCGCGATCGTGCCTCAGGAATCGGCTGACGTCGCGCTGGCGACCCTCGCCGACCGTGGGGTCGACGCATGGATCGCGGGTGAGATCACCGACCGCGGTGAGCACACGACGGGCGCGGCTCTGGTCGGCACGTATTCAAGCTAAGAGCGCCGACGCGTGATTTCCGCGGTGACAGCGCAAAACCCGGTCCGGCAGCGATGTAACGCTCCGGACCGGGGCAGGCGCGACTGGATCGTCAAGCGCCGCGGCGCTGTGACGAGGGACCGGACTCGTCGTCCTCATCGTCCTTGTCGTCGTTGTACAGATCCGCGTACTGGGCGTACGGGTCATCGTCTTCGTCGTCCTCGAACGGCTCGCCGTTCGGCGGCTGGCTCGAAGTCGATGCGCCCAGCTCGCTGGCCAGACGCGACAGGTCAGTCCCGCCGCTGTTGTACTTCAGCTGGCGGGCGACCTTCGTCTGCTTGGCCTTGGCCCGGCCGCGCCCCATGGCTCGACCCCCTCGGTGACGGGGCTCGACGGCCCCAGAGTCTTGACGCGTTCATAATCCAGAACGGGCTCTCCGCAGAGAGACCGCCCCTAGGGCTTCCACGGTACCTGAGCCCGCGCCCATACGGTACGTCGCCCGCACTGCGCGCGTGTGCCCAGGGCCTTCGAGGCGCCCCGTCCTCGCTGGTCAGTGGCGATTTTAACCACTTCTTGGCGAACGACCCGCCGACGAACGTGAGAGTTCTCTCCAACTGACCCCGGGCAGGTACCGGCCGAACTCGTGGGGCACCCTCGCGGGCGCCCCACGGAACCTCAGCGTCCGTGACCGTGTGCCGGCGACGCCTCGTGCATCCGCTGCTCGGCGATCCGGTCGGCCGCGGCGGCCGGAGGAATGCCGTCCTCATTCGCACGTGCGAAGATTTCCAGCGTGGTGTCGTAGATCTTCGTGGCCTTCGCCTTGCACCGCTCGAAGTCGAACCCGTGGAGCTCGTCGGCCACCTGGATGACCCCGCCGGCGTTCACCACGTAGTCCGGCGCGTAGAGGATCCCGCGGTCGGCGAGGTCCTTCTCGACGCCCGGGTGCGCGAGCTGGTTGTTCGCGGCGCCGCAGACCACCTTGGCGGTGAGGACGGGCACGGAGTCGTCGTTCAGGGCGCCGCCGAGCGCGCAGGGGGCGTAGATGTCCAGGCCCTCGACGCGGATCAGCGCTTCTGTGTCGGCGACGGCCCGGACGCCGGGGTGGCGCTCGGTGATCCGGCGCACGGCCTCCTCGCGTACGTCGGTGATCACGACCTCGGCGCCCTCGGCCAGCAGGTGCTCCACCAGGTGGTGCCCGACCTTGCCCACGCCCGCGATGCCGACCGTACGGTCGCGCAGCGAGGGGTCGCCCCACAGGCGCTGGGCCGAGGCCCGCATCCCCTGGTAGACGCCGAAGGCGGTCAGCACGGACGAGTCGCCGGCGCCGCCCTTCTCGGGGGAGCGGCCGGTCGTCCAGCGGCACTCACGTGCCACGACGTCCATGTCGGCCACGTACGTCCCGACGTCGCAGGCCGTCACGTACCGCCCGCCCAGTGAGGCCACGAACCGCCCGTACGCCAGCAGCAGCTCTTCCGTCTTGATCTTCTCGGGGTCGCCGATGATCACGGCCTTGCCCCCGCCGTGGTCGAGACCGGCCATGGCGTTCTTGTACGACATCCCACGAGCGAGGTTCAGAGCGTCGGCGACGGCCTCGGCCTCGGTCCTGTACGGGTAGAAGCGGGTGCCGCCGAGGGCGGGGCCCAGGGCGGTGGAGTGGATGGCGATGACGGCCTTGAGGCCGCTCGCGCGGTCCTGGCAGAGCACGACCTGCTCATGGCCCCCCTGGTCCGAGTGGAACAGGGTGTGCAGTACATCAGCAGGCGCGCCGGTTACGTCGGTCACGGTGGTGACTCCAGGCTGAGTGCGGCGGTGTCGGGACGGGCTCCCGTACGGGTGGCGGGGCCCGTGGCATGAGGGTAGAGCCTGTGCCCGCTCGTCATCCGCGCCGTGCTCAGCAGTGTTCAGGATCACCCTCCCCAGGAGTACGTTCGCACACGTGCGTGGGACGATTTGCAGTGTTTCCCCGCGGCCCGCGCGCGGGAAACGACAGGGTTTCGTGTCGGGTCCCATGGGGAGGGAGCAGGCGTGCCCAAGGTGTCCTCGGTGGTCGTTCCGTACACGTCGTACCTGCGCGTGTACGAACCGCTGGCCGCTTTTCCGGAGCCCGAGCGCACCCACTGGGCGCGCTACGCGCGTCGGCCGGACCGCCCCTCCTACCAGGACGAACTGCGCCGCTCGCTGGCCGATCTGCTGCCCACCCCGCCGATTCCGGTGCCGGTGCACGAGAGCAGCGACGCGTTCGTGCTGGAGGTCGAGGGTGTGCTCTGCGTCTGCCCCTGGCGTACCAGGCTGCGCGGCTGGCAGGCGCTCGGCGATCTTGCCGAGGAACTGCCCACGCCGGTCCTGGACGCGGTGCTGCCGCCGGTCGTGCGCCGCCAGGCCGCCCAGGACTACGAGCGCTGGATGGCCGGCCACCCCGACGCCCGGCCGTGGATCCGCACCTCGACCTGGCATGTGCCGCTGAACTGGTTCGTGCTCGTGGGGGACGAGGAGCGGCGCTACGACAAGGGGTCGGACGAGGTCCCGCCGGCGCTGCGGTACCGGACGCCGATGGTGCAGGCGCGGCGGCGGGTGGCCCGGGGGCTGCGGGCGATGCGGGACATGATCGACGAGGGGCCGCTGATCGACGGCCTGGTGGACGTGGGGCGCTGGCTGGAGGAGTTCCACCCGCGCTCGCTGGTCGAGCTGGACTACGGCGGCCTGGTGCACGTCCTGCCCGCCGACCAGCTCGACGGGGATCACTCGGCGGCGGACGTCGCCGAGGGCATCGAGGCGCTGCGCACCGGGGACGAGGGGGCCGCCGGGGAGGCGTACGGGCGTCTGGTGGAGCGCTGGCGGGCCGTACGGGGCATTCGGTCGGCGAACTGAGGCCCGCTGCCCGCAGGTGCAGAGGGGCCGGTCCGGCGGGCGCGTGGCGGGTCGTACGGCGGTGAACTGGCGGCTCGCGAAACACAGTTGGTCATCTGTGATGGAACGAGCTTTCCGTGATCTGTGATGTCATGGTGAACTATCGACCCTTGGCCCAGGCTTGACGCACCGAAGCGTGCGTTGGGGGGTGACGGGGGGCGTATGGGCCCTGATCCGGTCTTTTTGCGTCAAGTAGCCGTTAAGGGTGACGGACTGCACTAACAAGGGTCTTGCCTCTTACGCCCCTCCTCATGCCAAAATAGGACAAGGAGTCCGGGGGAGACTTCTTCTGCCCAAGTATGGGTGGAATCTCAGCATTGCACGCTATGGGGGGTCTGGTGACTCCTGATCGCTGGTGTGACTGATCGTCACAGTGGCGTGACTGTCCGCTATGGCATGGTCCATCGGCTTCCGTCGGTGATGAACGCCTGGGGGGGCAATTCCATCGGTTTGGCCGACACGGCTGGACAGATGGTGTAGTTGTAGTGCCGAGGACAAGCCGTTCGTCCTATAACCGACTCGACTCGCGTCCGCCATTTCGGGCAACGCGGGTCAAGGTGCAGAATTTAGAGGAAAGAACCGAGAAGGTTCGGTTCTCCCGAGGAGGCCGCTCATGACCGCTCGCACCCCTGATGCCGAGCCGCTGCTGACCCCGGCTGAGGTCGCCACCATGTTCCGCGTGGACCCGAAGACGGTCACGCGGTGGGCGAAAGCCGGCAAGCTCACGTCCATCCGTACGCTCGGCGGGCACCGCCGCTACCGCGAGGCTGAGGTCCGCGCACTGCTCGCGGGTATTCCGCAGCAGCGCAGCGAGGCCTGAACAATCGCATAACCGGGCGAATCGGCAGGCACCCCCAACATGCCGAGCCGTCCGACCCACAGCTCCAAGCGACGCGGGTTCCTGCCCCAACAGGGCCCACGCCCAAGCTCTCCGGCACCGCCCAGGATGTTCTAGGCGGGCCGTGCTCTCAAGACAAGCAACATAGGGTGCGTCGTTGATCGCGCTGGACTCCGCCGGGTCCAGCGCGATCTTTTTTGTGCGCGGACGCGGGTGGGCGCGGGGTGTGGGTGGCCCCGGGC
>NZ_VMNX01000343.1 GCF_009377235.1 Streptomyces acidicola | reverse complement strand
CAGACACTCCCCACCCCACCCCCCACCCCGACCGACAACAACAACGAAACAGAACAACCCCACACGACCAACACCACCACCCCAAACAGGCACAACACCCCAGCCACCAACCACCTACACAGCGCACTAAAAGCCTTAGGCAAGCGCGAACCGGACCGGCCAACCAGCCCGACCAGCGGTGGACGGACAGGCGGAGATCAGCGGCACGGTCACCCGCGGGCGGTCCGCCGGCACTTGAACACGCACAGGTCAACGCACCATTTCTCGGCTTCGAACTTGCCCTCGGCCCGGCGACATCGAGGGCGCTGGGTACGCGGTGGTATTCGCGGTGCAATGCCTGGGCGAGGAAGCCCTCGCCCAGGCATTGCCGCTTCTGAACGGGCCCATGGACAGTCGATGGACGTTTGACCGACACCGGTCCCCTCGACCGCAACGCATCCACTCCGCCCTCGCGCCACCGCCTGCGCCAGGATCGCACCGTCGGCCCGCTGACGCGGAACTTCGCGGCGACCGCTTCGACGCTCCCCAACTGGCGCGTACTCGGAGTCTGGCGCCCCTTTGAACAGCTGAAAGACGAGGTCCGGGAGGCGATGTGGGACGCCGCCGCCACCGCGCTCCAGATGGCCGCCGACGGCCTGATCACCGCCCGCGGGCGCCTCAGTTCCGCACTTCAGGCCCCACTCCACGACTACGTCTACGACGGCGACGAACCCTCCCCGCACCGCAACGCCTGGCAGGACTTCACGGCCGCCTTCGAGGAGGCGCTCACCATAGCCCGCACCGACCGCCCACCGCACGGCAGCTTCTCGCCCTGCTGACCATCGGATGCCGCACCCTCGATCACTTTGAAAGAGAGCGCGCCTCCCTGCACGAGGAAGGCGTCCCCGCCGAGTTCCTGCCCAGCGCCGGCGAACTGGGTCGTCTCGACCTCATCTGACGGTGTTCCACTTCCTTGGATGTGAACAGGGCGCCCGACGGCGCGTCCGCTGGGGGACCCTCAACGAACAATGGTGATCTTGATCGGTCGGGAGGATCGGCCTGCGCTGACGGCGTCTCAATTAGGGTGTCCGGTGATCTGTCCGGTCAGCGGGGGCTTACCGTCGCTTCCATGAGCGAACGCGTCGGCTACGCCAGATGCAGTCTGGACAAGCAGGACCTCACCGCCCAGCGTGAGATCCTCCTCGGTCTGGATGTGCCAGAGGACCGGATCTACCTCGACCACGGGCTGACCGGAACCAATCGCGACCGGCCCGGCCTGGCCCAGGCTCTCGCGGCCGTGCGCGCCGGCGACACGCTCGTCGTCCCCAAACTCGACCGCCTCGCACGCTCGGTACCTGACGCCCGCGGCGTCAAGCTCTCGCTCGGTGGCACCCTCTACGACCCCGCCGACCCGATGGGCAAGATGTTCTTCAACATCCTGGCCACCTTCGCCGAGTTCGAGGTCGACCTTCTGCGCATGCGCACCCGCGAAGGCATGGGGGTAGCGCGGGCCAAGGGCAAACTCAAAGGGAAGCAGCCCAAGCTCACCGCACGTCAGCAAACCCACCTGGTCCAGCAGCACCAGTCCGGCGAGCACACCATCGCCGACCTCGCCGAGCTCTTCTCCGTCAGCCGCGCCACGGTCTACCGCGTCCTTGAACGCCACCAGACCTCAGCAGCGACGCCTCCGACCTCCGTGAGGCAGTGACGTGCTGCCCTACGTCTACCAGGTCACCAAGTACGACCCGGCCGAACGCGATCAGCACGGCCACTACGCCGGCGCCGAGCCCGCGATCAACGACCACGGACCAGTCGAAGCCACCTACTTGCAGGCCGTTGCCGCCTTCGCCGAGGACACCGGCGTCGACCGGCTGGCCATCCGCGAGCCGCAGATCGGCGGCTTCGCCCACTTCGGCCTGGAGCCACCGGTCGACGGCTACGGCCTGGCCGGCCTGTTCCCAGCTGGCCTCGCCGGGTTCCACGACGGTGCGCTGGTGCCGATCGCCGTCGGACTGGAACTCGTCCGGGCCATGCTCCGCGACAACGGCGCCTGGTGCCGCCTGGAGGCGGAGGGAGCATTCGCGGTGCACGTCGGCTGGGACCAGTACCTCTACATCGGCAGCAGCCACCCCTGCGAAACGGCGCTGGCCCGCACCCGCGCGCTCGGCCTGTTCCCGGAACGCCTGGACGCATCGCCATACGACTTCGCCCCCGACGACCCACTGCGCGAGCAGCGCCCGGCCGACGCCGACTTCTGGGCCCGCCTGCACTGGGCGGTCAGCGCCAACCGCGCCACGTACCTGGAGGAGACCTACGCCACGAACGCCTCCCGGTGGCACCGCCTCAGCCGCGACAACATCAAGGCCGTGCGCTCCCAGCTGACACCTCGCACGCAGCTGGCGGTCTGGCCGGACCTGCTCACCGACGTCGACACGGCCGTGGCGTCGCTGCCCGAGGAGGGCCTGGTGGAGATCGTCTGGGAGGACGAGAACGGGCGGATCACCAGCACAGTCGTGGACGAGACCCAGTTCGAGGCAGTGACATCCCAGCTCGCCAGCGCGCATGCTGCCGGCGTCGTATCCATGTATGCCGATGAACATCACCCTCTGTTCACTGCTGTACTGCCCGACAGCGACGGTGTTCTTCGCGCTCGTTGGCAGACCGAGCCAACGCCCAGCGACCGCGACTGGGCGTTCCTGAAGACCCTGCGGTGCGGCCAAGTCGTCACCGGCACGGTGACGTCCATCGCCAGCTTCGGCGTCACCTTCGTGGACATCGGCGGCTTCACCGCGATGATCAACATTCCGGAGCTGTCCTGGCGTCCGTTCGACCACCCGTCCGACGTCGTCAGCGTCGGCCAGGAGATCACAGCCGAGGTCCTCGACGTCGACATGATCCGGGAACGGGTGCCGCTATCGCTCCGAGCAGTGCAGGAAGACCCATGGCCGCAGGTGGCGCAGCGGATCGGGAAGGTGGTCACCGGACCGGTCACCAAGATCGTCCCGTTCGGCATCTTCGTCCGCGTCGAAGACCGAAAGGACGGCTTCCAGGGCCTGGTGCACACCAGCGAGCTGGATGAATCGGCCAGGAACGACATCGAGGTCGGTGACGCCCTCACCGTGAAGATCATTGAGGTCGACATCGCGCGCCGCCGCATTGCCTTGTCGCATACCCAGGCCCGCACAACCCACCCTGAAGGCGGCAGTAAGGGCGGATCGGCATGAGGAGCCAGGAAGCCGAGCTCGACCGGGACACAGCCGCGCTTCTGGCGGCCAGGGCGTTCACCGAGATCCGCCATCTGGCCGGAGGCTCACATTGTCTCGGATCGTGAGACGCCAGCTGTCGCCTATACCTGATAGGCGACCTCCGGAATTCTGACAGGAGGCCACGTTTCGGATAGGACGCGCGTAGACCGCATGAAAGAAGGGCCGGAATCGGATAGGGCGATCCCGGAATCCGATAGCGGCCGATTTGGGCGATAAGCGGAAGCTGCTGTTGCCTGGTCCGGCGCCCATCGCTGGGCGCCAGACCGGAAGGAAATCTGTCTTGCCCTACATTCACGCTGCCCTGATCACCGGAGTGTTCGCTCTGGTCGCGGCCGTCACCGGCACAGTCGTGACGTACCGTCTGGCGCTGCGCGCCGAGCGCAAGCGCCTGCACACCGAGTCGCCCCAGATCGTGGTGATACCGGTCCGGAGCCGCTGGTGGCGCTGGTCCGAGGGCCGGTCCCACTCCCACACGGCCTTGGGCCTTTCTCGTAGTTGGTCCGGTCGCGAGAACCCCGGTTTGGGGTTTGAGTGATCGTTACGGAACGGAACCAGGGCGTATGTGACGGCCTCCGCTCGGGCTTCGGCGGGGGCCGTCACGCGTCAGGCGGTGGTGCGGTGCCAGCCACGGCCTTCGAGGTAGGCGGTGAGACTGCGGCAAGTTTGCAACCGTTATGCACGGATAGGCCGCGCCAGCACCACGACTCCAAGCAGTGCTGCGGTCACGTGCTCGGCAGGTTGGTGTCTTCGAGGCAGGCGCCGGCGGCGTCGGCGAACGCGTCAAGCGCTTCCTTGGCCTCTTCCCAGGGTGCGCTGAGCTTCTCTTCGGGACGCAAGCGCTCAGCTCCGACTCCCGTAGGGTCGGCGTGAAGGGACTGGCGCTGAGCGTTGGTGACGATCCCCGCAGCCTCAGCGTCCTGAAGAGGGCCAGCGGCAGCCGCATGTACCTCGTCTCCGGCTCGGTCGGATCGTGCGTTGTAGATCCTGATCAATGCCGTCCGGGCGGCGTTGGCGACGTCCGGGATGGGGCTCGTTGCCTGGCGGGCTACCACCAGGTTGCGCCACCCGTAGAACACGTCATGGTCAGCTTTGATCCACCACGTCACCCCGTTGACCCCGCGCTCAACATCGCGTGCGTGCTGCCAGACACGGCGCGGGCCGAGAATCCGAATGGCGGCCACAGCCCGACTGACGCGGTCCCGGTGTTCGGCGAACGGGTCAGCACGATCGTCGGGGCCAACGGTGCGGGAATTGAGCCGCGCAAAATCCTTCAGGTCCTTCAAGAACGACTGGCCAGCCGTGTAAAGATCAATGTACGCGGCACGTCTCGCCTCCTGGTTGTTCTGCTCAAGCGCCGTGGTGTACCCGGCACGCGCCTGGGTGCGAGCTGCGTCCCGTGCGCCACGTGCCCCGATACGCGCGCCAATCACGACGCCGACCAGCGCGGCCACAGTGCCGACCACCGCGGTCACGGCGGTGACAAGCGTGGCCGTTGCGTCCAGGTCGTCACTGGCTATCTGGAATACATCTGCTGCTGCGTTGCCCACGATGGCTGATGCCCAGGAGTTCGACGTAGCTCACCGAAATCTCCGGGCGCGGTGAGTGACAAGATCGAGTACGCACGCTTGTTCAAGGGCCAGGAGTGGAACAGTGAACCAGCATGAAGGAATTGGAGTCGGTGATCTGCCGTCGGCGCGTGCAGCCGACTTCAGTCATCCGTGCAGGCCGCTTCGAAAACTGACACGGGCGTGAGATCCATGGCGGCAGCCTCTCAGAAGTATCGCGCACAACACGCCGGTTTCGAGAGGACTTTTACGAGCGGTGACCTGCGGAGACGCGATCGCCCCCGGGTCTCTCGCAGATCTCTCACAGATGTTCATTTGTGAGAACGACCGCGCGCGATGTCCGTGGCCCGAAGGTGCCCGGTGTGACTGAGCTCACGCCGCGGCGGCGGCACGGTGCAGCGTGAACCAGAACGTCGGGACGGGGTTCGTGCCGGGCGTCACGTCGGCCAGCTGCCACCCAGCGAACCTGGCGCGGAGTTCGTCCGCAGTGACGCCGGACCACGAGTCGTCAAACGCCCCGGGCCCGTACCCGAACATCAGCAATCGTGCACCGGGGGCGGCACGCTTGGTGAGGCCGGCGGCGTAGGCGTCGCGGCGGTGCGGCGGAATCCCGCAGTAGCAGCTCAGGTCGAAGAACAGGTCGTACGGGCCGTGCACGCCCACCTCGTCGAGTCGGGTGGCGTCCCCGCACAGCACCGTGACGTCCGCTCCGGCAGCGGCGGCCTTCTCCCTCGCCTGCCGGACCGCGCGGTCGACCAGGTCGACGGCCGCCACCCGCCAGCCGTGCCGAGCCAGGTACACCGCGTTGGTCCCGGTGCCGCAGCCGAGTTCGAGGACCTGACCCGGCATCAGCGCGCCGGGCCCCTCTATCAGGGCCACGAGCTCGGGCGGCGTGATGCCGCTGTCCCACGGCGGCTTGCCGTCCCGGTAGAAGTTCTCCAACACGCGGCGCACAGCCGCCTCTTGGTCGAGCTCCGCAGCCGTCCGAGTCTCACTCATCGCCACCCCTCCAAGAAGCTAGAGTCCAACTCTAGTGAGTGACTCTAGAGATAGACTCCCGGCATGGATGCGGTCAAGGAATCCGACGGACAGAACGTCAAGCGACCCGACAAGCGGGCCGAGCGTTCGCGGCGCACCCGCGAGAAGATCGTCGCGGCGGCGCGGGACCTGTTCGTCGCACAGGGGTACGGTGCGACAAGCCTTCAGGAGGTTGCGGATCGCGCGGGCGTGGCCGTCCAGACCGTGTACTTCGTGTTCCGAAACAAGCGCGCGCTGTTCAAGGACGTCGTCGACACGTCCATCGCGGGCGACGCCGAACCGGTCGCCACGATGGACCGCGACTGGTTCCACGCCGCGTGCGCCGAGCCCACCGCGGCCGGGCAACTGCGCGCCCACGTGCGGGGCGTAGGCGGCATCCTCGGCCGGGTCGCCCCGATCATGCCGCTGATCGCGGCTGCGACGGCCACGGACCCGGAGATCGCCGCGCAGTGGCCCGTCGGCCCCGACCCGCGCTACACCGTCCAGCACGCCGCAGCGAAGGCACTGACCTCCAAGCCCGACGCCCGCCCCGACGTCGACACCACCCACGCCGCCGACCTGCTGTACGGGCTACTCAGTCCGGAGCTATACCTGATCTTTGTCCGGGACCGGGGCTGGTCCCCCGACGCCTGGGAGGAGTGGGCATGTGTTGCCCTGACTACCCACCTCTGCACAGACCACGAGTAGGCCACCGACCCTTCGGCGACAGCCGCCGAAGTGAAGCAGAGTCCGCGACCGGCTGCGGAAGCTGACCGGACGCTCACTCCGCTGCACCGTCGGCGTCATCGTCAAGCCCGGCGGCGTCCGGGTCGCACAGCGGCCGCAAGGCTCCGCCGGCCGAGGCGGAGGCGGTGAAGCTGTAGCGGCCCAGGACATTGAGGTTGCGGTGCTTCAGCGGGGAGAGCCGGGCGATGTCCTCGTGCCGGATCTCGTGGCCCTCGGCGCGGAGCTGGGCGACGGCGGCGTCGATGTACCGGGTGGTCCAGGGCACCAGGGCGTTGAGGACCAGGCCGAGCGAGCCGAGCCGGTCCTCCATGCCGTCCCGGTACGCCTGGTGGATGGTGCCGCGCTTGCCGTGGCACATGTCGCGGGCCAACTTGTGGCGGGACTCCTGCACGGTGAGCTGGCGGTTCATCTGGCGCCGGTAGGTGTCGTCGACCGGGTCGACGACGCGGAGCAGGTGCTCGGTCTTGGTGATCCGCCCGTACTCGGCGAATGCCTGCCCCAGCGGGGTCGGGTGGCCTTCGCGTCCGAACATCCGCAGCAGGTCGTAGGCGCGGACCTGGTTGGTGACCAGGGATCCGGCGACCCGCAGCATGTCCGGCCAGTGAGTGATCACCTTGTTCAGGTTGACCCGGTTGCGGGCCAGTGGCTCCAGCGGCCCGTACGTGCCGGTCTCTACGCCGGGCAGGGACGCGCGCCAGAACCGTTGGTCGTCGAGGTCTTTGAACGGGCTGAAGTTGTAGCCCAGGATGTGGAAGATGCCGAAAACGATGTCGCTGTTTATGTGGACAGTTCAAGTTGATCATCCTCGGGTGTGTCGTTCGAACCGCCGACTGTGTCGGCGTCATCGGGAGGCGCTCGCGGCTGGGCGAGAAGGGCAGACATAGAGTGGGGTGCTCGATGAGCTGGCGAGGGTAGGAGCCGTGGAAATTACCGTCCAGTGGATACGGAC
>NZ_VMNX01000342.1 GCF_009377235.1 Streptomyces acidicola | reverse complement strand
CCAGTTGGGGGCGGGGGAGGGATCTGAGGGCGCGGGTGCGGGCCGCCGTACGGCGCAGCAGGCCGGGCATGTCCCTGGGGTCCAACTCCTCCGGAGCAAAGGGGACTTCAACGAGGCGTGTGCCGTTGCCGATCGGCATCGAGGCGTCCCGCGGGCGATCGTCCACCGGCATGGTGATACGCATCGGGCGGGGACGGACACCGTGTTCCCGGTTCCAGTGGGCGAGCATCAGGGCGGTGGTGACCATGAGCTGGTCGTTCACCGTGTAGGGGGAGCCCTTCGGACGGAGGGGGAGGGGGAGCTCGGTGACGAGCATGCCGTTGCCCGGGGAAGACTCGAAGTGGCCGGGGGCGACTCGTGCGGGTGGGGACCAGCTGGAAGGCATCTCGGCGGAGAGTGCCGTGGTGTCGGCTGTGCGTACGGGGGGTGCGGCCGGGGAGTTGTCCCGGCCGCCGTACAGTTCCGCGGCCGTGGCGAGGATACGGAGGCAGGCCGGGCCGTCCAGGGCCGTGTGGTTGATGGTGAGGAAGAGGACGGTGCCGTCGGACCGGTCGTCCTCGTCGACGACCTCCAGCCGGACGGGCGGTGACGCCGACAGCGGCGGCGCATCCGTCAGGGCCCGCGTCCGGGCGTCCCGCAACGCGTCCGGGCCCGGCGTCGGGAACGTCACCACCTCCACATCCGGATCCGCGGTCAGTTCCCACTCGTAACGGAGCCGGTACCAGCGCCCCGGCGCCTCACGCACCAGGATGCGCGGGTGGCGGCGCAGGGCCTCGGTGACGGCGGCCCGCAGGCGGGCCGGGTCCAGGCGGCCCGGGAGGTGGACCTCGATGTGGACGGTCTCGGGCTCCTCCTCCTGGAGACAGTGCCGGGCGACCTCGTCCACCACCGGGAACGGGACGCGCGTCGGCGGCCGTACGGGACTCTGACCGGGACCGGGACCGGAACCGCCCGTACCGTCCCACGCCGGGTGCTCCACAGCCGTCATATGACCTCGCCCCTTCCGGTGCTGTCGCCCTGTCCGGCGCCGTCGCCGGGCGGGGTCGCCCGGAACCTCGGCCTGGGGTGCGGAGCCCCCGGCGCCGGCGGACCGGGCTCGGGCGGGGCGGAGCCCGGACCCCTTGCGGAGACGGTCGGCCCGGTTGCGGAGACGGTCGGTCCGGCCAGGGGCACCGAGCCCTGCGTGCCCTCCGCGGCGCCTCCCGGCTCCCGGCCCGGACCGCTCGCGCCCCGCTTCCGCCTGGGCAACGGCGCGGTCGGGGCCTCCGGGGCCTCCCGGTCCGGCGGCAGGGACGGTGCGGGCGGCCCGCTGTACGTGAGCGTCGCGCCGGGACCGGGGCCGCCTTCGTCAGGTCCAGGTCCGGGTCCGGCAGGCGCGGGACGGGGCTGCCGCCGCCCCACACTCACCAGCCCCGCGAACAACCCCACCAGCGCCAGCACCTGGGCCACCGGCCCGAACGCCCCTTCGCCGGCCGCCGCCGGCTCCCCGGCGCCCGTGGCGGCGGCGACACCCGCCCCGGCCAGCGCGAGGAACGCGATGGGCACCAGCAGCGCATGCCGTTTCCACGCCAGCAGTGCCAGCACGGGCACCAGCAGCGCGAAGAAGCCCGCGATCACGGCGCCCACGAGCGTGAGCGCCACCGTGCCGAGCCAGAGCCCCGGCCCCGGCGGCACGGGCTGCGGCTCGTCCGCATTCGGTGAACGACGCCGCCACACCACCAGCCCGATCAGGACGACCAGCCCGACACCCGAGCCGACCAGCCCGGCCTCGTACGTCGTGGACGGCTCGTACGTCAGCTTGACCGTGCCGCCCGCGCCGCCGGGGATCTGCCACCCCTGCTGCCAGCCGTCGAGCCGGACGGGGGTGAGCTCGCTGCCGTTCAGCGTGGCCTTCCAGCCGTCGTTGAAGTTCTCGTACGTCGTCAGGTACGAGGCCGCGCCCGAGCCGACCGACACCTCGCGCAGGTCGCCGAGCCAGTCCCGTATCCGCAGCTCGCGGGCGGTCGTGCCGGAGGGCTCGGTCACCGTTCCGCGGGTGAGCGTCACGCCCGTCACCGCGAGCGGCCCGCCGTCCCCGGCCTCGACCCGGTGGGAGCCGGAGTTCAGGTCCAACTCGGTGTTGGACGCGCCCTGCCGGCACAGCTTCAGGTCCACGGGGCGCCGCTCCCGCAGGTCCTGCACCGATCCGCTCGCACTCGTCTCGTACAGTTCGTCGTCGATCGCGAGGACCGGGCCCTTGCCGCACGGCAGCGAGAAGGCGATGGCGTCCGCCGGCTGCTCGGACCGCTGGTCGTCGAGGGCCGGGAGGTACGCCTCCGTCAGGCCGACCGGGAGTTGCAGATCGTCGTCCGCGACCGGGTTGTGGACGGTCAGCGGGGCGGTGGCGGTGATCGTGATGTCGAGACGGTTCGTGGTGATGGGCTCGAAGCGGGCCCAGCCGTTCTCGTCGACCGCGGCGATCGCCGCGCCGTCCGGTGAACTGATGGACACCTGCGTGGGACGGGTGGACAGGCCGCCCGCCGGGGCCAGCACGATCGAGTCGACCTCCTGCCGGTTCGGCCACGTCAGACGGATCACCGGCTTGTCGCCCGCGATCCACGCCGTCGTCAGGTCGCCGTCGGTGAGGTTGCGGGGCGACAGCCCGGTGCCGAGGCGTGCCGTGGAGTCCGCTGTCGCGGTGACCCGGTTGCTCTCCTCGGTCTCTGCGGGCCCGACCTCGTACAGCAGCTTGTCTAGCTCGGCGCCCGGCACGGGCACGGCGCTCGCCTTCACCTCGTAGGTGCCGGACGTGCTGGTCGAGAACCTCCGGTGCAGCCCGGTCTCCGTACCCGTCGGGGAGAGCCCGGTGGGGTCGGCGGCGCGGTGCAGGGAGACGATCTCGGCGGAGGCGTCGGAGCGTTCGGCGTCCGTGGGCAGCCGCAGCATGCGGGTGACCTGGACGCCCGGGAGGTCGATCTCCGAGAAGCCGGCGCCCGTGAGTCCGGCGCGCCGCTCCACCGAGTCGACGATCGTGATCTTCAGCCAGTCCGTCGTTCCGGGGCGGGCCCGCACGGTCTGCGGGGAGCCGTCGGGTTGCAGATAGCTCGTGACGGAGCCCCGCTCCGTCTCCACCCGCACCCGCGTCGGCGCCGAGCGCACCTCGTCCTGCGGCAGCGGGGTCACCTTGAAGGACGAGGGGATGTCCTCGGCCCCGTCGAACGCGATCCGCAGCCACTGCCCGTCCGCCGAACCGGCCGCGCCCTCCGCCCACGCGGTGTTCGGGTCACCGTCGAAGGCGTTCACCGGGTCGTACTGGGGGAGGTGGAACAGCCAGTTGCCGGACGTCGACGCCGTCACCGAGCGGGCGCCGCGCAGCTGGGCCACCGTCTGGTGGTCGATGCCCTCCGTCGGAAGGATCTGGCGCGGACTGTCACCGGGGTCCTGGAGGCTTCCGCTGTGATTGCGTTCGCCGGCGGTGTACGTGTACGAGGTGTTCGCGTTGACCAGGCCGAACCGTGTGTCCGCGCGCCGCAGCCCGTCACCGACGACCTGCACCTCGGGGGTGCCGAGACCGGGGTGGTTGTCGCCGGTCAGGACGGTGGCGCGGCCGCGCATCGCCGGGTCGGCGGCCAACGGCAGCAGCGCCTCGGGCCCGCCGGAGACGACGGCGGTGTCCGCGATCGCCTTCAGCCCGGCCTGCCCGGGGCGGGGCGCGCCCGACGGAGGCCGGTAGATCTCCACGGCCCGCTGGCGCGGGTACAGCCCCTCGACCTGGAGGGGTGTGTCGTCGGCGATCCGTCCGCCCGTCATCAGCGGCCCAAAGCCCGCCTCCCGCTCGTACCCCGACTGCTCCAGGGTCCGCTTCACGGTCGTGGTCGGGACGTAGCCGGCCTGATCCGGGTCGAGGTCGTTGCGGACGACGACGTAGAACAGTCCGGCGCGGCTCAAGTAGTCGGCCAGTCCCGGGACTTCGCCACCGGTCATCAGCGCCTGCTCGACGGCGTCCATCGCGCGCCGGTTGCCGGGGGTGCCGAAGGGCACGTAGTCCCGCTGGGCCCAGCGGGACTCGGCGAGCACGTCGAGGGGCTGGTCGATGGGGGAGCCCCAGGTGTAGATGCCGTGCGCGGTGGCGGGGACGACGAGGGCGCGCGAGTCGGGTGAGTTCTGCTTCAGCCAACCGGCTGTCGTCTGCCAGTACTTGGGCAGCTCCTGGAACGAACCCGGTTGCAGGATCGACCCGTTGAGGTACGGCCACGCGAGGCCGGGCAGCACGAGCACGGCCGCCACCAGCGTCACGTACCGCCGCCCGCGCACCGCGCGAGCCCCGCGTGGCTGGGCCGCCACAGCCACCAGGTGCGCCAGTCCGAGGACCAGGGCGAGCGCGAGACCCGTCTGGAACTTGTAGATGTTCCGGAACGGGACGAGCGCGCCGTTCAGCCAGTCCTGCACCGGCTCGTGGAAGGGCCCGCCGAACGTGCCGCCGTACCCGGCGAGCGTGACGAGCGCGACGCACAGCACCGTCAGCACCAGCCAGCGCCGCTCCGGCAGGTCCCGCCGCGCCAGGCCCGCGAGGCCCAGTCCGGCCGCGAGCGCCGAGCACACGATCACCGCCACCGAGGCCGCGACCGCCCAGCCGGCCGGCAGCCAGGCCTCGCCGAAGTGCAGGTACGCCACCCAGTTCCCGGCGCCGCGCAGCGCCTCGGTGGCCGACATGGTGGCCGTGGTGGTCCCCGAGGTCTCCACGTACGGCAGGAAGTTCTCGCCGTACGCGCCGAGCAGCAGCAGCGGGATCACCCACCATGCCGTCGCCAGGATCACGCCGGGCACCCACCAGGCGATGAGCTTGCGCTGCCGGGGGCCACGTGGGCGCGACAGCAGGTACAGCCCGACCGGGAGCAGCGAGGCGAGGGTGGAGGCCGCGTTGACGCCGCCCATGAACGGGATGATCAACGCCGAGCGGAGGGCGGCGATCCGCGCGCTGTACCGCTCGTTCGTCAGCGGCAGCAGCACCCACGGCAGGAACGCGCCCGGCAGCGCGGCCGCCGAGGTCGAGCCGACGACGGTCGTGAACACCGGCCACAGCGCGTACGCGACGGCGCCGAGCAGCCGGCTGCGGGGACTGCCGACCCGCAGCCGCTCCATCAGCCGCAGCGCACCCCAGAAGGCGACCGTCACCACGATCGACAGCCACAGCCGCTCCGCGAGCCACACCGGCAGCCGCACCAGATCGCACAGCGCGTAGTACGGCAGCATCGGCCACGCGTAGCCGACGTACTGGTCCTGGAGCCCGCCGAAGCCACCCCGGTCGTGCCACAACTGCCCGAGGTCGGACAGGAACTGCCAGGGGTCGAGTGCCACACCGAGCTTGGTCTCGAAGGTCATCCGCCCCGGCCGCACGGCCAGGAACAGCGCGAACACCACGGCCCAGAACGCCGGCAGCCAGCGCCGCGACCGTGGACCCTCGGGAGGCCGCCGCGCGGGCCCGTCGGGTCGTGCCGGGGCCGGCGGAGGAGCCTGGACCGTACTCGTCATGGGGGACACCGCCGGAGGATGAGGAGGAGGTTCCAGGTGGCGAACTCGCGCAGGACCGGCGCCTTCACGACGCTCTCCGCGAGGAAGGGCCAGTAGCGGGAGCGCGCCGAGACGACCGTGACGTCGTCGCGGGCACGCACCTGCCGCAGGGTGGGGCCGATGTGCACGGCGAAGAGGTTCTCGCCGAGGGTGTGCTTGGCCTCTCGCCCGGTACGGCGCCGGTAGCGTGCCCGCGCACGCTCGGCGCCGAGGTAGTGCCAGGGCGCCCACTCGTGGCCGCCCCACGGGGAGTACCAGTTGGTGAACGACACGTAGATCAGCCCGCCGGGGCGGGTGACCCGCACCAGCTCGCTGATGAAGGTCCCCGGATCGGCCACGTGCTCCAGCACGTTCGAGGAGAAGCACACGTCCGCGACACCGCCGCCCAGCGGCAGCAGATACCCGTCCGCGACGACCGCGCCCTCGGGCGGCTCATGCCCCAGCTCCCGTACGTCGGGCTCGAAGAGGTACGCGTGCGCCCCGCGCCGCCGGAACTCCTCCGTGAAGTACCCGCCGCCCCCGCCGACGTCCACGACCGTCCGCCCGTCGACCGGACCGCCGTACGCCTCGACCTGGTCGGCGGCGTCCCGGGCGAGCAGGGAGTAGCAGTACTCGGGGTCCTCCTGCTCACGCAGGAAGGCACGGAAGAGGGCGAGGGAACGCCGGAGGGAGGGGTCCTTCATACGACTCCGGTGAGGGACAGCGCCCCTTAAGGGGCGCGGGGCTGTGTCGTCATGCGGCTCCGCCGCGATGGGGGTCCCCCCGCTCGAGCGCAGCCGAGAGTGGGGGAGCGACAAGCCACAGACGGCCCGCAGCGTCCGAACGGCAGAACCTCCCACGAACCGACTGACCCTCACGGCACCCAGTCCCTCACTGCCTCAGCAGCCACCGCTCTGAACTGCCGAACCGTGTGATCCCAGCGGAAGCGCCCCGCGCGCTCCCTGGCGGCCTTGCCCATGAGGGCCCGCCGGTCCGTGGACAGCGCGAGAGCGCACCACGCGGCGGCGAAGGACGACTCGCCCTCGGCCAGCACACCCGTCTCGCCGTCCACGACGGAGTCGCGCAGCCCTGGCACGTCGAAGGCGATCGCCGGGGTCTCGCGGGCCGCCGCCTCGGTCACGACCAGGCCCCAGCCCTCGACCGCGGAGGGGTGCAGCAGCAGCCAGGCCGCGCACAGCAGCCGGTGCTTCTCGGCTTCGGAGACATGACCGGTGAACTCCACGCCGGGGCCCGCGAGTCGCTCGAGGCGGGCGCGCTCGGGGCCGTCGCCCACGATCACCAGCCGCCCGCCCGTCACCGGCCGCACCCGCTCCCACAGCCGCAGCAGCAGATCGATCCGCTTGTACTCGACGAGCCGGCCCACCGCCACGAACAGCGGCTCGGGGGAGCGTTCCGCGCGCGGCCCCGGCTCCTCGACCCCGTTGTGCACCACTCTGATCCGCTCGCGCTCCACGCCGATCTCCCGCAGCGCGTGCGCCGTCGACGGTGACACGGCGACGAGCAGGTTCCCCCGCTGCGCACCCGCCAGCGCCCAGTGTTCGAGTCTTCGGCCGAGCCGCGCAGCCGGCGCCAGCGGGCCGCCGAACCGCATGTTCCACAGCTCCGTGTGCACATGGTTGACCAGGCACAGCGTCGGACCGTCGTGCCACAGCGGCGCCAGGTACGGCATGCCGTTGCACACCTCGACCAGCAGGTCGCAGTCGCCGACCTGGCGGGCGAACGAGGACTTGGCCCGCAGATAGTGGCCCAGGTCGCCGCCCGCCGACACGACCCGGTACTCCCGGAACGCCGCGGGCCCGCCGCACAGCAGGGTCACCTGGTGACCGAGCCGGGTCAGTCCGACGGCGAGCCGGTCGACGAGGAGTTCGGAACCGCCGGCCGCGGGATTGCCGAGGTCACGGCGGGCGAGAAAAACGATACGGCGCGGTTGTGGGGGGTGCGCCGGAGCGGGCCGCTCGGAGCGCGGGAACGCTTCGAGCAGCGAGAACGGCACGTGCTGGGGCATGGGTGCTCCAACTCGTCTCAGGGTGCGGAACGCAGTGGGGGGGGTGGGGGGAACGAACCTGCCGGTCTG
>NZ_VMNX01000341.1 GCF_009377235.1 Streptomyces acidicola | reverse complement strand
GACCCGCACCACGCACTCCGGCGCCCGCCTCCGCGGGGCGGAGACGGGCGCCGGAGTGCGTGGTGCGGGTCAGGCCGCCACGGGGGCCTGGTCCGAGGCGGGCTTCTTCGCGATCGTGGCCGAGCGGTTCGCGAGGAACCGGTCGACGCCGAACGCGCCCGAGCCCGTGAAGACCAGCAGGAACATCGACCAGCAGTACATCGCGGCGCCCTCGCCCTTGTTCTCGATGGGCCACAGGGCGTCGGGCTGATGGACCGTGAAGTACGCGTAGGCCATGGCGCCCGAGGCGATGAACGCCGCCGCACGGGTGCCGAGGCCGAGCAGGACCAGGCTGCCGCCGACGAGTTCGATGACGGCCGCGTACCAGTTGGGCCAGGCGCCGGTCTCGGCGCTGGTGCCGTTGCCGTCCACGCCGCCGAAGGCGCCGAAGAGCGCCATGGCGCCGTGGCAGGCGAACAGCAGGCCGATGACGATGCGGAACAGGCCGATGGCGTACGGCTGGGCGCTGTTGAGGCGTCCGGTCATGTGGGGGGACTCCCTCGGTCTGGTTTCCCGGTCCTTTTGTGAAGGGCCGGTGGGGACGGATACCGATCGGTAGCCCACGTTAGGTCGACCTAATCTATGCTTGCAAGTTCAACATTCGGCCATGCCTTTGCGTCTGCCCGGCGTTCCGCTTGCTGGTCGAGGGTGTGCAGGGCCGCTCGAGCCACGGCGTCCGCGTCGGACAACGTGACCGAATCCACACCGGGTCTGGCCCCGGCCGCGGTCACCCAGTGCACTCCCTCCGTGGGCACCCCGAACGCGAACCGCCTTGCGTGGGCGTCCCCTTGACGGTCGATCAGACGATACGGGCGCGGTGTTACGTCCAACCCCCCGGTTTCGTAACCGTCGACGGTGTGCGGACGTGCCTGACCCGTCTTCAGCAGTCGGGCCAGGAGTTCGTCGGCGGTCCGGCGCAGGTCCGGTTCCGGGAGACGCGCCTCGATGAGGGTGGTCGCCCGTACGGCCGAGCCGGGGACGTCGGGGGAGTGTGCGTGCCAGGCCCCGTCCTGCGGCCGTACCTGGAGGCGCGGGCCCACGACTGTCAGGACGCCGGCCTCGATCAGGGCCGCCATCTCCTCGATGCGGCGGCGGGGCGGGCCGATGGACAGGAACGCGTTGAGCGGCGTGTACCAGCCGTCCAGGTGGTCGCGGCGGGAGTCGCCGGTCAGCCCGCCGTGGTCGACGATCAGCCGGAGCTCGTTGCGCAGGTCCCGCAGGACGTCGAGGGCGGCCTTGAGCGGGCCGTCGACGTTGCCCAGCGCCGCCTGGGCCGCGTCCTCGCCGATGTACGCGAGCAGCCAGCTCTGCCAGGCGTCGGGGTCGGGGAAGGCCTGGTCCCCGTACGGCCGTGCGACGCGGTCCCAGGACCAGCGGCCCGCGTGCGGTATGCCGAACTCGTCGAGGACGGCGGTCTCCTCAGGGCCCCGATGGGGGGTGGAGAGGAAGCGGTCGCGGAAGGCGGCGAGGGCCGGGCTGTCACTGAGTACGCCCTCGTAGTAGACCGATTCGACCTCCTTCGCCACCAGTGGCCATATCTCCGTCAGGAAGTCGGGGGCCTCGCACGAGTCCGCGCGTTTGCGGAAGCCCGCGATCACCTCGGGGGTGAGGACGAGCGGGGTGTGACGGCCGTACGGGCCCTTCGCGTTGTCGCCGCGCGCCTGGTACGGGATACCGCGCCGGGAACCCGCGTACAGGCGCGGCTCACGGCCCGACGGGAGATAGCGCGGACCTCGCGGCCCGTGCACGAAGCGGCCGCCCCGGCCGGTGGTCAACAGCGCCATGTGGTCGAAGAAGTTGAGGCCGAGGCCGCGCAGGAGGACGGGCTCGCCGGGGGCGAGCGGATCGAGGTCCACGTCGGCCGGGTTTGTCGGCGGGATGTGGCGCAGGCCGTGCCGGCCGGCGTACGACGCGAGGTCGCGCTGGGCGGGGTCGGGGACCTCGGGCAGGTGGCCCTGGGCGAGGACCACCGCGGACAGGCCGGGCAGCGTGCGGCCGGTGGAGAGGGCGAGGGTCTGGCGGCCGTCGGGGGCGTCGTCCAGGCGGACCGCGCGGGCCGTGTGCACCTCGACCCGTATCGCGGGCGGCGCCTCACGCACCACCTCGCTGAAGACCCACTCCAGGTAACGGCCGTACTGGGCGCGGGTCGGGTACTCGTCGGGGCCCAACTCGCCGGCCGCCCACGCGTGGAGGCTCGGCCCCGGCCGGATCGGGCCCGAGCAGTCCACGCTCTCGTCGGTGAACAGGGTCACCTGCGAGGCCACCGTGTTCATGAGCAGGTGGGGGGACTGGGCGGTACGCCAGACACGGCCCGGGCCCGGGGGCGCGGGGTCGACGACGTGGACGGTCAGGCGGGTTCCCGGCCGCAGCAGCTCGGGCGCGGAGGCGCACAGGCGCTCCAGCACGCTGGTGCCGCGCGGGCCCGCGCCGACGAGGGCGAGGGAGACGGAGAGGGCCTCGGAGGGGCCCTCGGCGGGGGCGGCGGTCGCTGCGGACAAGGCGTGTGACTCCCGTGCATGGAGGGCGCGATGTGGAGAACCGTCCGTTGGAAGCGGACGGTCCGCCTCATCATGCCGTCGTACGGGGCCGGAGCCGAGACCTGAGGTAACCGGGTGTGGGATGCCTCACGTGCATCAGGGGCAACAGAACTGACACGGGAACGTATGCAACAAACGGGGCAAGGGGGTTATTGAGGGGTGAGTTCGTACTCCGTCACCGTCTCCAGGCGGGGTGCGCCGTTCCCGGACGCCCGCGCCTGGTCGAGCCGCAGCCGGGCCGAGCGGCCGCGCAGGGTCAGGGTCATCAACTGGTTGCCGAACCACGGGCCGCCCGTCCGGCGCCAGTCGATGGAGGGCCGCTCACCGCGACCGTGCCGCTCGAACCAGCGCCCCAGGGCGCGCCCCACGCCGCTCCAGCCGAAGCGGAAGCCGAGCCGGATGGACAGCGGGATCGAGTTGTGCACGGGCGAGCAGGTCAGCTGGAGCACACGGGAGCGGGGGCCACTCCCCTCGGGCCAGGACGGTTCCGCGACGTACGCGTGGTGCACGTCGCCGGAGAGCACGCACACGGTCGCCGGTGCCCGCTCGCCCGACCCCGCCTCGGCGATGAGCCCGGCCAGCGCCTCGAACGACGCCGGGAACGCGGCCCAGTGCTCCAGGTCCGCCCGCTGCCGCAAGGTCTCCCCGAACCGCGCCCAGCGCCCCCCGCGCTCGCCCCGGCACAGGGCGGCGTTCCACGCCTCGGCGTCGTGCACGAGGTGGGGCAGCAGCCAGGGCAGGGAGGTGCCGATGAGGAGGTGGTCGTACGAGCCGGGCGTGTCCAGCACCTGCTCGCGCAGCCACCGTTCCTCGGCCGGGTGCAGCATCGACCGCTTGCCCTCGTCCAGGACGCGCGCGGCCCGGGTGTCGACCATCAGCAGACGGACGCGCCCGAAGTCGCGCCGGTAGCTCCAGCGGACCGAGGAGGGGTCCTGGTCGGCGCGGGAGGCGTGCTCCCGCAGCAGGTCCGTGGCGTCGGCGGACGCGCGGACGGCGGCGTACAGCGGGTCGGCGGCCAGCTCGGCGGGGGACAGGTTGCCGAGGTGCTGGTGCACCCAGTACGACACCAGCCCGCTCAGCAGCCGCTCACGCCACCACGGGGTGGCCCGTATGCCGGCGAGCCAGGAGGCGCTGGTGTTCCAGTCGTCGATGACGTCGTGGTCGTCGAAGATCATGCAGCTGGGGACGGTGGAGAGCAGCCAGCGCACCTCCGGGTCGAGCCAGGACTCGTAGTAGAGCTGCGTGTACTCCTCGTAGTCCGCGACCTGGTCGCCGGGAGGTTCGGTGAGGTCGCGGCGGGCGGCGAGCCAGCGGCGGGTGGCGTCGGACGTCTCGTCCGCGTACACCTGGTCGCCGAGCAGCAGGAGCACGTCGGGGCGTTCGGTCGCGGGGTCGGCGGCGATACGGGCGGCGAGGGTGTCCAGGGCGTCCGGGCCCACCGGGTCCGCCTCGTGGGTGGGAGGGGCGGCCCAGCGGCAGGAGCCGAAGGCGACCCGGACACCGCCCTCGTCGGGGGTGCGGATCTCGGAGGGCGGGAAGGGCGAGTCGGGAAGGGGCCACACGGGGGCGCCGTCGAGGAGGACCTCGTACGTCGACGCCGTGCCGGGACGCAGACCGGTCACCGGGACCAACGCGTAGTGGTGGCCCGCCACTTGGAAAGTGCGGGCCTCGCCGCCCGCTCCGTCGGCGCCGCGCACCTCGGCGGTGCACGGACGGCTCGTCTCGACCCATACGGTCGCGGACGAGCCGTCCAGGTATCTCAGCAGCGGCCCCAGTCGCAGCCCCGCCATCGGCGATCACCTTCCTTCGTCGACCCGTACGGTACGGAACGACGGAGTGGAACGGGGAGGTTCCGCTGGTTCCGGTTCGGCCTCGGCGGTCGCCGCGGTGCCGGTCGACCACGAAAGCCGCCGGCGGTTGCCGGCGGCTCTCAGTGACTGCGGGTGGTGCCGGTGCCGGGTGAGGCCCGGGCGGGCTCAGGGGAAGGCCCGGGTCTCACCGCGGCTTCACGGTCCGGACGGGCTCGGCACCCGGCCGGGGTGCGGAGGAACGGTTCAGCAGCCGGACAGGGCGCTGGTCAGGGCGCTCTTCTCGGCCGAGTCGACCGACAGGTCGTAGTAGTACTTCACCTGGACCCAGGCGCGGACGTACGTGCAGCGGTAGGCGGTGCGGGTCGGCAGCCACTCGGCCGGGTCCTGGTCGCTCTTGGACCGGTTCGAGCTGGCCGACACGGCGATGAGCTGCGGGCGGGTCAGGTCGTTGGCGAAGGCCTGGCGCTGGGCGGTGGTCCACTTGCTGGCGCCGGAGTCCCAGGCCTCGGCGAGCGGCACCATGTGGTCGATGTCGAAGCTGGACGCGTCGGTCGTGGTGACGCCGTCGTACTGGGAGTACCAGCTGCCGCTGGTGGCGCCGCAGGACGAGTTGGTGACGACGTTCGAGCCGTCGCGCTTGAGGACGGTCTCGCGGGTGTCGCAGGAGCCGCTGATGGTGATCCAGTGCGGGAACAGGTCACGGTTGTAGCCCGTGCGGTTCTCGGTGGCCACGGTGAGCTGAGAGAGGTAGCTGCGGGCGGTGGCACCGCTGACCGGGGTCGGCATCGCGGCGGACGCGGTCGGGGAGTTGAAGAGTGCGACGGAGGCTATGAGACCGGTGAGCGCGGTGAGTATGCTGACTCGTCGACGCGCGTAGAACTTGCGCATACGAACTCCCTTGGGGGTGAGGGTGGTCGGGTGTGAGCAACGGAACTCTCGCGGCGCTCCGTTTCCTGCGGGTAAGCGTTCGGTGAGAAGTTAGTGACGTGCGCATGACAGGACAAGCCTTTGGGGTGTGCAGGTTCCTGTCGGATTTCGGGGCGAGCCTCTGACGTGCCGCTTCGTTGCGGGCGGGGGTGCTCGGGGCGGGCGGCCCCTCACGGGGTGTCTGCGCCGTCCCGTATGATGAACGGCGCAGAAGGGGAGTAGCTCTTCGCCGGACCGTCGACATACTGCTCAGCTCAGCTGAGCCGGCGCCCGGAGGCGGGCCCCGTGACGGGGCCGGCCAGCGAGACCTTCGGCAAGCAGTGCACTGCCCGTGCCGTCCGGTGCGGGTGTTTACCCGTGCCCGTCGGCGCGGGTGCCTCGTGTGCTGCCGTGCCGAGGTGTCGCGTCAGTGGACGGTCTTTCTCGGCGGGGCAGCCCCGACCGATTGAGGGATCGTGATCAGTCTCAGCGTCATGGCGGTCGTCTTCGGCGTCGTCTTCCTCGCCGAACTCCCCGACAAGACAGCACTCGCCGGGCTCGTTCTTGGTACGCGCTACCGGGCCTCGTACGTCTTCGTCGGTGTCGCCGCCGCCTTCGCCGTGCATGTCGCGCTCGCCGTCGCGGCCGGCAGCGTGCTGACGCTGCTGCCGGGGCGCCTCGTGTCCGCGATCACCGGTGTGCTGTTCCTCGGTGGCGCGGCGATGCTTCTGCTGAAGGGCGACGACGGCGAGGAGGAGGTCCGCAAGCCCAAGGACCAGAGCTTCTGGAGGGTCTCAGGAGCGGGCTTCATGCTCATCCTGGTCGCCGAGTTCGGTGATCTCACCCAGATCATGACGGCCAACCTCGCGGCCCGCTACGACGACCCGCTGTCCGTGGGCCTTGGTGCGGTGCTCGCGCTGTGGGCGGTGGCCGGGCTCGGCATCGTGGGCGGCAAGGCGCTGATGAAGCGGGTGCCGCTGCGGCTCATCACCAAGGTCGCGGCGCTGGTGATGCTGGCGCTGGGCGTGTGGAGCCTGTACGAGGCTGTGGTCGGCTGAGGGGCGGGTATCTCGCGGGGCGGGCTCGTGGACCTGCGGGCCCGCAGCCGGCCTCGTGGATGAACCCGTGGGCGAGCCCGCGGATGAGCTCCTGGGTGAACTCGGGGTGCGCCTTCCGTGAAAGCCCAGGTCGGGAGTGGTGGCGTGGTGCGGCTCCGTTTTGTATCGTGAAGGAACAAAGTGGCCCTCGCCCGCTACCCCTGACCGGCGGGCGGGGTCACCTTGTCCTTCCGGGGCCGTTCGCGGCCCCTTCCCGTCTCCTGGAGCATGCCGATGACGGCCACCACCGTTCTGACCGCCCGCGCCCTCCTGCTCGACATGGACGGCACCCTCGTCAACTCGGACGCCGTCGTGGAGCGGATCTGGCGCCGCTGGGCCGATCAGCACGGGCTCGCCGGAGACGAGGTCATGAAGGTCGTGCACGGACGGCAGGGGTACGCCTCGATGGCCGTGCTGCTGCCGCACCGGCCCATGGAGCAGAACCACGCCGACAACGCGCGGATGCTCGCCGAGGAGACCGCGGACGTGGACGGTGTCGTGGAGATTCCGGGCGCGACGGCGTTTCTGGCCTCGCTGGCCGGTGTGCCGCATGCGCTCGTGACATCGGCGGATGTCGCGTTGGCCACCGCGCGGATGGGTGCCGCCGGGCTGCCCTTGCCGGACGTGCGGGTCACCGCGGAGTCCGTGGGGGCGAGCAAGCCCGACCCCGAGGGGTTCTTGAAGGGGGCCGCCGAACTGGGGGTCGCTCCTGCGGACTGTCTGGTCTTCGAGGACTCGGGGGCAGGGATCTCGGCGGGCCGCTCCGCGGGAATGCGGGTGGTCGGCGTGGGACCCCGGGCCCAGGTCCACCGGCCGGATGTGTGGGTGCCGGATCTCACCGGGGTGACGGTGGACGTGGTCGACGGGGGCGGGATACGGGTGCGGGTGGCGTGACCCTCTGCGGCCGGCCGGCTGGCTGCCCGACTGGCCCGGCGGCCGGCCTGGCGGGCGGTTCGGGTGGGTGCTGTCGCCGGCCGGGGCATTGACTACGGCTCGCTTGTCTCTGACTCCAGCCTCTCCCTCGTCGCTCCGCCGTACACCCCCCGGTCGTCATCGTCGATGTCACGGGTGAACTGGTACCGGCGTACCGCTGATTCGACCTGTTCGTCGAAGTTCTCGTCGATGTCGCCGAAGTAGACGGCCACCTGGCGCAGGCGGATCTGGAGTTCGGTGACCTCGGGGCCGTCGTCGCCGCGGCGGAGGGTTCGGGGGCCGGGCTCTTCGTCGGCGTCGCCGGAGCCGGGGGGCTCGGAGGCGGTGGCGCTGGGGGAGGTGACGGT
>NZ_VMNX01000340.1 GCF_009377235.1 Streptomyces acidicola | reverse complement strand
GGCGGAGCCCCCGGGGACTGGCACCCCGGCTCCGGGTGCCTAACCCGCCCGATGCACCACCGCATCGCACAGCTCGACCAGCGCCGCCTTCGCGTCGCACTCCCTCAGGGGGGCGAGCGTCGCCCGAGCCTCCTCCGCGTACCGCACGGCGTCCCGCCTCGCGGTCTCCAGCGCGGGGTGCTCCCGCAGCCGGATCAGCGCCTCGGCGTGCCGCGCGTCCTCGCTCAGGTCGGAGTCGAGCAGCTCGCACAGCGCGGCGTCCTCGGCGAGCCCGAGCCGCTCGGCCCGCTCCCGCAGCCGCAGCACCGGCATCGTGGGGATGCCCTCACGCAGATCGGCGCCCGGCGTCTTGCCCGACTCGTCCGAGTCGGAGGCGATGTCCAGCACGTCGTCGGCCAGCTGGAACGCCACGCCCAGCCGCTCCCCGTACTGCGTCAGCACGTCCACGACCGTCTCGTCGGCGCCGGACATCAACGCACCGAACCGCCCGGACACGGCCACCAGCGACCCCGTCTTGCCGCCGAGGACGTCGAGGTAGTGCGCGATCGGGTCCCGCCCGTCCCGCGGCCCGGCGGTCTCCAGGATCTGCCCGGTGACCAGCCGCTCGAAGGCCTCGGCCTGGATGCGGACCGCCTCGGGCCCGAGGTCGGCCAGGATGTGGGAGGCGCGCGCGAACAGGAAGTCGCCGGTCAGTACCGCGATGGAGTTCCCCCAGCGAGCGTTCGCGCTGGGCACGCTGCGGCGTACGTCGGCCTCGTCCATCACGTCGTCGTGGTACAGCGTGGCCAGGTGCGTCAGCTCGACCACCACGGCCGACGGGACGACCCCCGGGGCGTACGGGTCCCCGAACTGCGCGGCGAGCATCACGAGCAATGGCCGGAAACGCTTGCCGCCCGCCCGCAGCAGATGCTGCGCGGCCTCCTGGATGAAGGGGACCTCGCTCTTGGTGGCTTCGAGCAACCCTTCCTCGACAGCCGCCAATCCCGCCTGGACATCGGCTTCCAGAGCCTGGTCCCGCACGCTCACCCCGAACGGCCCGACGACGGTCACGAGGGGTCTCCTGTCTGCTGATGTCTACTGACAGTCACACGGTCGGTCTCATGGTCGATGAACAGTTTGTCGATCTGTCGCTGCCATCACTCGTGTCAGCGTATCCGGTCACCATTCGATCACCACGGGCACCCACCGGCCCCCTGGCGGGACTTCGCTCGACCGAGAGGCACCCCCTTCATCCGGGCCACTCCGGATTACATCCGGTATGCCCGTGATCAAGGGATGCATACCGATTCAACCCGAATCCCGAGTCGATGCCGTCACCCGAGGCCACCGAAAGCACCGGGACCGGCGAGACCTCCGAGATCACTCCGATGGGCCCGTCGGACTCGATCACCCGCACCCCCACACCGTCACCTCGACACGCGCGCCGACAGCCGACACCGCTCTGACGCCGGAGCCACTCGAGGGCGGTCGCCACGGCCCGCACGCCGGGCGACCACTACGACAACGAGGCCCACCGCACGCAAGGTTCCAGCCACAGCACCGAGACCGGCCTTCACCTCCGCGCGACCTCCCCACTCTCCGCGCACTCCACGTACTCCGCGCCCCAAACACGGAGTTGACCCGCGAGTTCCCGAACACCGGGCGCACGGTTCGTACTTCACGCCCGCCACGGGACGACAGGCCCCGAACAAGGGGCTGAAGCAGTACCCCGAACGACGAGCCAACCAACAGCCAACTTGTCCGAATTACCGCGCTATCGGCGCTTCGCCCGGTCCGTCCCGTGAATTGAGTCACGTGGGTCCGAAATGCCCCCTCACCCCCCACTCGCTCGACTCCTCCTTTGCAGAAAGCAAGTTGAGCGTTATCTTCCGGAAATTTCGAAGGCATCTCCCCCGCAAATAGCTGATCAAGGGCGCTTTCAACACGCTTCCGGCCTTGTTCTCGACATGTGCTCTCGCATACGTTCACGGTCAATCCGGACGGAACGCCGAATCCTGCCACCGCCCGGATCCCCACTGACCAACCACTCACGAAGGCAGGAGCGGGGGACCCACGAAGATCGCCGGTCCTCACGAGAGACCGGCTCGGGGTGAAGCCGCGCACGGCACGCACGACGCGTCGCCATGCCTGGCCGGGCACCTTTCCGCCCGAACCCGACAGCTCACCTCGCAGGCGCCGGAGAGGAACAGCGTCATGGCCTCACGAGGCAAGCACCGTCGCCGCCGAACCAACAAGCTCACCCGAGGAGCCGTCATCGCCGGAACCGGCACCGCGGCCCTCGCCCTCCCCTTCCTGAGCGCGACCACCGCGAGCGCCGCGCAGCCTGCCAAGGCTCCCGCCGCCGCCCAGGTCGCCCTGCAGGCCGCGCCCCGGTCCGCGCAGTCCGCAGCCCAGGCCACTTCCCTCACGTACACCGTGTCCAAGGGCGACACGCTCTTCCGCATCGCGGACAAGCACGAGGCCCAGGGTGGCTGGCGGAAGATCTACAAGGACAACCGCAAGGCCATCGGCGACAACCCGGACCTGATCCACCCGGGCCTCGGCCTGAAGCTCAAGACGACCAAGACGACCAAGACGACCGAGGCGAGCGCCGGCAGCACGAACAGCGCGGACAACACGGGCAGCGCGGACGGCACGCAGAGCACGGAGAGCAAGCCCAGCGAGCCGAGCGCGACGGCCGACAACACGTCCACGACCGCCGCCGAGCAGTCCTCCGGGTCCGCCAACAACCCCACCCCGGCCTCCGACACGACGTACACGAACGACCTCGACGGGTGGATCCGCCAGGCGCTGGACGTCATGGCCAAGAACGGGATACCCGGGTCGTACGACGGCATCCACCGCAACATCATGCGCGAGTCGTCCGGCAACCCCCAGGCCATCAACAACTGGGACTCCAACGCCGCGAAGGGCACCCCCTCCAAGGGTCTCCTCCAGGTCATCGACCCGACCTTCGCCGCGTACCACGTGGCCGGCACGTCGGACGACCCGTACGACCCGGTCGCGAACATCGTGGCGGCGTGCAACTACGCCGCCGACCGCTACGGCTCGATCGACAACGTCAACGGACCGTACTGATCCGCCAGGCACCTACCGGCCGGGCCGAGCGGGCGATGAGCTCCGCCGGCCTGGCCCGCCCGGCGCCGGTACGGACACGGTTCCGGGCGTGGTTCCGGGCGCCGGATGCGCCGCGGCCCCGCCGCGCGGAAACAGCCGCTCCAGCACCACGGCGATGCCGTCCTCCTCGTTGGACAACGTCACCTCGTCGGCGACGGCCTTGAGTTCGGGGTGGGCGTTGGCCATGGCGACCCCGTGCGCGGCCCAGTCGAACATGGGGATGTCGTTCGGCATGTCCCCGAAAGCGATGGTGTCGGCCGGTCCCAGCCCGAGGTGCCGGGCGGCCAGGGCGAGGCCGGTCGCCTTGGTGATCCCGCATGGCTGGAGTTCGACGGTGCCGGGCCCCGACATGGTGACCGTCGCGAGGGAACCGACCGCCCCGCGGGCCACCGCCGCCAACTCGTCGTCGGACAGGGACGAATGACGCAGCAGCACCTTGCTGATGGGCTCGCACCACAGGTCGTCGCGCCGCTGGACCCGTACGGCGGGAAGGGTCGGATGCGGCATCAGATAGCCCGGCTCGATGAGGGTGAGCCCGTCCACGCCGTCCTGGTCGACGGCCGCGTACACCTGCCCGACCTCGGCCTCGATCTTGCCGAGCGCGGTCGCGGCCAGCTCCCGGTCCAGGGTCACCGACCACAGCAGCCGGTCCGCGCCGGCGTCGTACAACTGCGCGCCCTGCCCGCACACCGCGAGCCCCTCGCTCCCGAGGTCCTCCAGCAGGGGGCGCACGCGGGGCGCGGGGCGTCCCGTCACCACCAGGTGCCGCGCGCCCCCGGCCACGGCTCGGGCCAGCGCCGCGCGCGACCTGTCGGAGAGCGTGTCGTCGCCGCGGAGCAGCGTTCCGTCCAGGTCGGTGGCGATCAGAGCGTATGCGGTGCGCGGGTTCATGATCAGAGAATACGGATCGCCGAGGCCCCCCTGTCCGGCGTGAACCGGACGACGTACGTTGACCGTTCGGACATCACGGGGTCCCGCTCCGCCCGCACGGCGTCGCACGGCACGGGCCCGAGCCCGACGCCCCACCCATCGACGCGTCTCCCGCCGACGGCGTCACCCGAAAGTGACGAACGGGACACCAGATCCGTGCCGCTCCGCCTCTCTCCCCACAGCAGGCCCGCCGCTCCGCCTCTCTCGCCTCGGCAGGCCCGCCGCTCCGCCCATCTCTCTCCCGGCAGGCCCGCGCCCCACGGCGATCCGTCCCCTCACCCGTGGGCGGCCGCCAGATGCCTGGCCAGCCGTGGCGACGCGAACTCCGTCCCGCACACGAAGCGCATCACCGGCCCGTACGACGCCGCCGACGGCAGCCCCGTGAAGTACAGCCCCGGCACGGACGCCCGGTATCCGGCGCCCAGCTTGGGCGCCCCCTGGCTCACCACCAGCTCCGTACGCAACTCGTGCGCGAGGAAGTCCATCGCGGCGATGTCCACGCGATAGCCGGTCGCCGCGATCACATGGTCGGCCGACAGCTCCTCCGTACGGCCCTCGTGCGTCCGGACCGCCAGCAGCGGGCGCCCGCCGATGACACCGGCACGGACGATCCCCGAGATCTCGCGCACACCCACCGTGCCCTCGAAGCGCTCGCGCAGCCACCACGCGCCCAGCGGTCCGAGGACGCGGCGGACCAGGTAGTGGCGGGCCTCGGCGGGGAGGTAACGGTAGGGGTGCGGGTAGTAGCTGAGGGCCCACAGCGACCAGGCACGCCCGAAGGGCGACTCCGGGCGGAGCCGGGGCTGGTCCCAGGGCGGCGCCCCGAACGCCACCTTGCCGTGTCCGCGTGAGACCACCCGTACGCGTGCCCCGGCCTCCGCGGCCAGCGCCGCCGTCTCCAGGGCGGACTGTCCCGCTCCGACGACGAGGAGTTCCTTGCCGGCGAACCGGCTCAGGTCGTGGTGCTGCGCGCTGTGCGAGACGGGCCCCGTGGGGCTGGGCCCGTCGGTGGCCGCTCCTCTGAGCTCGGGCGGGAGATGGGCGAGACCGGAGAGCCCGGTCGCCACGACGACGGCCCGCGCCGTGAACGCCTCACCGGAGTCCAGCTTGAGCTCGAAGCCCCTGCCGTCCCCGCGCCGGTCCACGGACACGACGCGCACCCGCTCCAGCTCGGGCACCAGATTCTGCTGGAACCACTCCCCGTAGGCGACGAAGGTCTCGACCGGGATGATGTCCTCGTCCGTGACCAGTCGCGGAATGCCCGCCGCGTCGCAGTAGTCGACGAGGGTGTGCCCGCGCTGCGGCGCGTCGATGTTCGAGGCGGCGGGGGTCGACTTGAGCAGCATGCCCGCGGGCATGTGGTCCCGCCAGCTCACCATGGGTTCGCCGAAGACGCGTACGGGAACGCCACGCGCCCGTAGATGCGCGGCGGTGGACAGACCGAACGGCCCGGCGCCGATCACTGCAACCGGATGAATCACGAAGTCCCTCCCCAGGACGCGTCGTGCCTACTTCGTGGTCGAACTGGTCGAACTGGTCGAACTGGTCAACCGACGGAACTGGTCAACGGGCGGAACTGGTCAACTGACGGACCTGTTCGGACGGGCCCAACCGGTCGCCCCGCCCCGGCGATTGGTCCGCCACAGTTGATAGAGGTGCTTCGCGCCCGGCCGTACGAAGCGCGCGAGCATCGTGAAGAAGGGCCGCAGGTCGTCACCCGCGAGCCACGCCAGCTCCGTACCGCTCGCGCGTGCGGGCGCGTGCGGGGTCGTGTAGCCGCTGCGCCGGTAGGCGATCAGGGCAGGCAGATCGATGTTCTCCACGACGTACCGATGGCCGACGCGCTGCTCCCCCTCCGGAACCTGCCGCCCGGTCAGATCGAGATGCATGGCGCGGACGACGTCGATCCCGGCCTCGGTCTCGAACAACCGGAACTGCGCGCCCATACGCGGGTTGAAGTCCAGCAGCTTGTACTGACCGTCCCTCCGGTCGAACCGCAGATCGAGGTCGACGACCCCGCTGAAGCCGATCTCCTTGATGAAACGTGCGGTGAGGTCCGCGAGTTCCGGATTGTCCACGACGTACGCGTTGGCCGTCATGCCCGCGTGGGGCGGCCACGAGCGCACCTTCACGCCGGTGAACATCGCGAGCGGCGTCGACTCGGCGTCGAAGTACGCGTGCACGATCCAGTCCTCGGCGTCCTCCCGTGGCAGGTACTCCTGGAGGATCACGCCGGGCCGTTCCCCCCACTCCTTGGCGAGCCGCAGCAGCCCCTCCCGGCTGCCGATCCGTGTGGTGCCGTTCACGGCGGGCCGGGCCCTGCGCACGAAGGCCTCCCGGTTCTTCGCCACCACCGGGAAGCGGGCCGTCTCGGCGAAGCGCTCGATCTCGTCGTACGACTGCGGGAAGACGGCCGTGGGGCTCGCGATCCCGTGTTTCACACAGAGGTCGTGCAGACCCTGCTTGCTGGCGAGGCGACGTGGCAGTCCACCGTCCACCCGCGGGAACAGGAAGCTGCCGCCGAGCGCCGCCTGGTGCTCGGCGATGAGAACGGCGGCCTCCTCGTCCGTCGGGATGAGCAGGGCGGGCCGCCCGATCCTCCGTCCGATCCGCAGCAGCCCCTCCACCAACCGCTCCGGAGCCTCGGTCCCGGTCGTCGGCCACACGAACGCCCGGCGCAGATACCGTGAGACGGCGGCGGGCGTGTAACGGTCCTCGGTGATCGCGTACATCGGCACACCGAGCCGGCCGAGGCTGCGGATGGCGCCGACGCCACCGTGATGCAGCGGGTAGTCGCCGAACTTCACGATCAGTCCGGGCACGCCCCTGTCGACACCGAACGGCACGCGCCGGGCATTCCTGGCCACGGGTCCCCCCACGTGTCCCCCCTTACGGACCCGGACCCACCCCGCCCGCGTCCCCTGAGGAAGCTAAGCCGGAATTTCCGGTTCCGACCGCTCCGTATCCGGACATTACTAACTCTTTAGGCATTGGCGACCACTGACCGCTCAGGTCACTCCCCCGTAACGTGTGCCGCAACGACAACGGCCGCACGACGGCCGCGTACAACGGCTGGACGTAGCGCACGGAAAGCGAGGCACACCCGCATGCCCCCCTTCGACGTCCCCGAGGGCGACCCCTTCGGCCCGCACAACCTTCCGTACGGCGTTTTCTCCCGGCCCGGCTCCGAGACCCGGACCGTCGGCGTCCGCCTGGGCGACCACGTCCTCGACGCGGGAGCCGCGGCACTGGCCCTTTCCTCCCCCTACGCCACGGTCCTCTCCCGCCCCACCCTCAACCCGCTCCTCGCGGCGGGCCGCACCACGTGGTCGGACGTCCGCCGAGCCCTCACCGCCTGGTTGACGGTCCCGTCCCACCAGCAGACGATCGCCCCTTACCTCCACCCCCTCTCCTCGGTCACCCTGCACCTCCCGTTCGAGGTCGCGGACTACGTCGACTTCTACGCCTCCGAGAACCACGCCCGGAACGTCGGCCAGATCTTCCGCCCCGACGCCGCGGACTCGCTGACCCCCAACTGGAAGCACATGCCGATCGGTTACCACGGCCGGTCCGGCACCGTCGTCGTCTCGGGCACCGAGGTGGTACGCCCTGCGGGCCAGCGGAAGCC
>NZ_VMNX01000033.1 GCF_009377235.1 Streptomyces acidicola | reverse complement strand
CCCCCAGCACCCCACCACGGGGGCCTGGGGGCGGAGCCCCCGGGATGGGACCTACGTAGGCTTCACCACGTGAACGAGAACTTCAGCTTCGGCCCCGCCACCGGCATCGGCTCCATGCCGGGCACCGACGCCCGCGAGGCCGCCAAGACCGTCACCGGGACCTTCGAGGGCCCTCAGACGGGAATGCCGCACCTGCCCGAGCTACCCGCCCGCGGCCCCGGCGCCGACATGATCGGACGAACCGCCGGAATGCTCGTCGAGCTCTACGCGCGCGTGGAGCCCAGCGGCTGGCGGATCGGGGACCGGCCGGGCCGTGACACCAAGCGGGCCAGGTCCTGGCTGGGGGAGGACCTCGACGCGCTGGAGGAGTTCACGCAGGAGTACGAGGGGCCGCTGAAGGTCCAGGCCGTCGGGCCATGGACGCTCGCCTCGGCACTGGAGCTGAAGAACGGCGAGGCGGCCCTGTCCGATCCCGGTGCCTGCCGGGATCTCGCCGGGTCACTCGCCGAGGGGCTGCGGGCGCACATCGAGGACGTACGCCGGCGCGTACCCGGAGCAGAGGTCGTCCTCCAGCTCGACGAACCGTCCCTCGTCGCCGTCCTGCGCGGCCAGGTGAAGACCGCCAGCGGCTACCGCACCCACCGCGCCATGGACCGCCAGGTCGTCGAGGCGACGTTGCGGGACGTCATCGGCGCACACGGCACACATGGCGCAGGCGGCCCCGTCGTCGTCCACTCCTGCGCGCCCGACGTCCCCTTCGCACTGCTCCGCCGAGCCGGCGCCGCCGCGATCTCCTTCGACTTCGCGCTACTCACCGAGCGTGATGACGACGCGATCGGGGAAGCCGTCGAGGCCGGCACGAGGCTGTTGGCCGGCGTCGTGCCGGGCACGGACGGCCCATTGTCAGACCCTGCCGGTAGCGTCATGGGTGTCAGGACGCTGTGGCGCAGGCTGGGGCTGAATCCGGGGCTTCTCACGGATGCGGTCTCCCTCACGCCGTCGTGCGGACTCGCAGGGGCTTCCCCGGCGTACGCGCGCGCGGCGCTCGCCCACTGCGTCCGGGCGGCGAGATCCCTCGCGGACAACCCTGAGTAACGGGAGGACAACACGGTGGCCGGCGACAAGCAAGCGGAGACGGCGGTGCCCGCCGAGGCACGGGACAAGCACGCGCAGCTCGCTGAGCAGATCGAGGAGCACCGCTTCCGGTACTACGTGAAGGACGCCCCCGTCGTCAGCGACGCGGAGTTCGACAGGCTCCTGCGCTCACTGGAGGCACTGGAGGAGGCGTATCCCGAGCTGCGCACCCCCGACTCACCGACCCAGAAGGTGGCGGGGGCGTACGAGACGGACTTCACCGCCGTCCAGCACCGCGAGCGCATGCTCTCGCTCGACAACGCGTTCGACGACGAGGAGCTCGCCGCCTGGGCCGAGCGGATCGCCAAGGAGGTCGGCACCTCCGAGTACCACTTCCTGTGCGAGCTCAAGGTCGACGGCCTCGCCGTCAATCTGACGTACGAGCACGGCCGCCTCACACGCGCGGCGACCCGCGGCGACGGCCGCACGGGAGAGGACATCACTCCCAATGTCCGGACCATCGCGGACATTCCGGACCGTCTCCAGGGTGATCACGTCCCCGATCTTGTCGAGATCCGCGGCGAGGTCTACTTCCCGATGGAGAAGTTCGAGGAGCTCAACGCCCGTCTGGTGGAGGCCGGCGACAAGCCCTTCGCCAACCCGCGGAACGCGGCGGCGGGTTCCCTGCGCCAGAAGGACCCGCGCGTCACCGCCACCCGCCCGCTCCACATGGTGGTCCACGGCATCGGCGCACTGGAGGGCTTCGAGGGCCTCACCCGCCTCTCCCAGGCGTACGACCTGCTGAAGACCTGGGGACTTCCCACCTCCCCGCACAACAGGGTGGTGGACGACCTCGACGGCGTACGGGAGTTCATCGCGTACTACGGGGAGAACCGCCACTCCGTGGAGCACGAGATCGACGGCGTGGTCGTGAAGCTCGACGAGATCCGCCTCCAGGGCCGCCTCGGATCCACGGCCCGCGCCCCGCGCTGGGCCATCGCGTACAAGTACGCACCGGAGGAGGTCAACACCAAGCTCATCAACATTCGTGTGGGTGTGGGCCGTACGGGCCGGGTGACGCCGTACGCGCAGGTCGAACCGGTCACGGTCGCGGGCTCGGAGGTCGAGTTCGCCACGCTGCACAACCAGGACGTGGTCAAGCTCAAGGGCGTCCTCATCGGTGACACGGTCGTGCTGCGCAAGGCCGGCGACGTCATCCCGGAGATCCTCGGCCCGGTCGTCGACCTGCGGGACGGCAGCGAGCGGGAGTTCGTGATGCCGGCCGAGTGCCCTGAGTGCGGTACGGCGCTGCGGCCCATGAAGGAGGGCGACGTCGACCTCCGCTGCCCGAACTCCCGTACCTGCCCGGCCCAGTTGCGCGAGCGGCTGTTCTACCTCGCGGGCCGCAAGGCGCTGGACATCGAGCACTTCGGATACGTCGCCGCCGCAGCCCTCACCAAGCCGCTGGAGCCGGCCGATCCGCCGCTGGTGGACGAGGGCGACCTGTTCGACCTCACCGTCGAGCAGTTGCTGCCCATCAAGGCCTACGTCCTGGACCAGGACAGCGGCCTGCCCAAGCGCGACCCGAAGACGGGCGAGGAGAAGGTCGCCACGGTCTTCGCCAACCAGCAGGGCGAGCCCAAGAAGAACGCGGTGGCGATGTTGGAGAACATCGCCGCCGCCAAGGAGCGCCCGCTCGCCCGCGTCCTGACCGGTCTGTCGATCCGTCACGTGGGGCCGGTCGCGGCCGAGGCCCTGGCCCGCGAGTTCCGGTCGATCGACCGTATCCAGCAGGCCACCGAGGAGGAGCTGGCGAACACCGACGGCGTCGGCGCCATCATCGCGGCCTCGCTCAAGGAGTGGTTCGCGGTCGACTGGCACCAGGAGATCCTCCGCAAGTGGAAGGCCGCCGGCGTCCGCATGGAGGAGGAGGGCTCCGGCGAGGACGAGGGCCCGCGCCCGCTCGAAGGGCTCACCGTCGTCGTCACCGGCACGCTGGAGCATCACACGCGTGACGGTGCGAAGGAGGCCCTGCAGAGCAGGGGAGCGAAAGTGACCGGCTCGGTTTCGAAGAAGACCTCATTCGTCGTAGTGGGCGACAACCCCGGGTCGAAGTACGACAAGGCGATGCAGCTCAAGGTGCCGGTCCTGAATGAGGAGGGCTTCGCCGTCCTGCTCGGACAAGGGCCGGACGCAGCAGCGGAAGTCGCGCTTCCGACTGAGGAGTAGCGGTTGAAGGCCACCCGTTCGGCGCATACCAGATGCATACGGGTGGCCGGGTCGCATTCGGGCAACCGTCGACGACCGCTGCCCGCGGAAGCCTTCTGCGGCCTACTGTTGAGGTGTGCGCCTGCCGTGCCCGGACGCGTGGTGGGTTGTCAGACGCGGTGCCGTTGAGGGTTGTCGGGAGCATCGGGCCGCGCTGCGTGAGCACCGCCGGCTGTGAGAGGGACGGGAATGGAACCGACCGAGAGCGCCGCCCCGGACTCACGGCTGCGTCTGCGCCGGGTGCCCGGGGCATGGCTGAGCAGCCGACGAGCGGGTGCAGGCCGATCGTCGGAGCGCGCGAACGGTGCTTCCGTGCGCGGCGATGACGCCGCCGCACGCGGCGCTTTGGTGCACACCACGGGCGCGCACGGTGCCGCGCACCACCCCTCCGCGCACCAAGGCGCCGGGCGCGATGTGGGACTCGCGGGACACGAGTCCGAGCGGCACCTGTCCTGGCCCGCGGTGCCCGCCGCCATCGTCGGGGTGGCCTGCGCGGTGCTCGGTGTCGGGTTCTACCGGGCGTTCACCGGACAGCACGCGCTCTTCCCGTCCGGCACGGCCGGCTGGTCGCTGGCCGTGTTGGCCGGCGTCATCGTCGGCCACCTGGTCGCGATGGGACGCGCCCGCTGGTGGGGCGGCACCGGATCGGGCGGCGCGCTCACCCTCGCCGCCCTGCTGCTCTACGGCTGGGTGCCCGCCGGGATGGTCAGCCTCACCGTCGTCGTCCTCGTCGGCGCGGCGCGCCGGGGCCGCTGGCGGCAGGGCGTGCTGCACGGCGCCGTCGACATACTCGGCATCGGTGCCGGCGCGCTCGTGCTCGCCGCGTTCGGACGCGTGCCCTCCGTCGAGTCGCCGTGGACTCCCACGAGTTGGAACATCTACGCGGTACCCCAGGTGGTGCTGGTCGCCACCGCGTACCTCGCGGTCACCCGCGGCCTGCTCTGGTACGTCCACGCGCCCCGCGGGGGCGGCGTCCCCACGGTCGCCCGCACGGCCCTGGTCAGGCACGGCCTCGTTGCGGTCGCGCTGCTCGGCATCGCGCCGCTCGTCTGTGTGGTCGCCGAGGCCCAGCCCCTCCTGCTGACGCTGTTCGCCATCCCCCTCATCGCGCTCGACTACACGCTGTGGATCGCCCGCGCCCGGGCGGAGGAACAACTGCGCGATCCGCTCACGGGGTTGCCGAACCGTCAGTGGCTGCTCGAACGGACCTGGACGGCGCTCGACGACGCGGAGCGGATCGGTGCGCGGGCGGCCCTGATGCTGATCGACATGGACCGCTTCCGATCGGTGAACGACACACTCGGTCACCTTGCCGGTGACCGGTTGCTGCTGCAGATCGCCGACCGGCTGAAGCTGGCGCTGCCCCGCGGAGCGGAGGCCGCGCGGCTCGGCGGCGACGAGTTCGCCGTCTTACTGCCCGTGGCCGACTCCACGACGTCCGCGTCGCGGGTCGCCCGCAACCTCGTCGCCGCGCTCGGCTCTCCCCTCGACCTCGACGGGCTCACCCTCGTGCTGGAGGCCAGCGCCGGGGTCGCCGTCTTCCCCGACCACGCGCTCGACGCGGAGGGCCTGCTGCGGCGGGCGGACGTGGCGATGTACCAGGCGAAGCGGGACCGTACGGGGGTGGAGGTGTACGAGTCCAAGCGGGACTCCAACACCCCCGACCGCCTCGGTCTGCTGGGCGATCTCAGGCGCGCGCTCGACGCGCACGAGGTCGAGTTGCACTACCAGCCGAAGGTCCGCTTCGACGGGAAGGTGGCCGGGCTGGAGGCCCTTGTGCGGTGGGTGCACCCCGAGCGGGGCAAGGTCCCGCCGGACGAGTTCATAGCGATCGCCGAGTCGTCCGGACTGATGCCGCATCTCACGGAGTACGTGCTGGAGACGGCACTGGAGCAGGTCGCACGCTGGCGCGCCAAGGGGCTCCACGTACCGGTCGCGGTGAACGTGTCACCGAGGGACGTCCACACTCCCGGGTTCGCTGGGGCGGTCGCGGCGCGGCTCGCCCGGCACGGGGTCCCGGCGGGAGCCCTGCAACTGGAGATAACGGAACACGTGCTCCTGGAGGACCCGCAGCGAGCCGCGGACACCCTGGCCGGGCTCGCCGGGCACGGAGTGAAGATGTCGCTGGACGACTTCGGTACGGGGTACTCATCGCTCGTGCACCTGCGCAGGCTGCCCGTGAGCGAGCTGAAGATCGACCGGTCGTTCGTGGCGCGGCTGGCCGTGGACACCGAGGACGCGGAGATCGTGCGGTGCACGGTCGATCTCGCGCACTCCCTCGGGCTGTTGGTGGTCGCCGAGGGCGTCGAGGACGACGAGACCTGGGAGCGGCTGCGGGACCTCGGATGCGATGCGGTGCAGGGGTGGCTCGTCGCAGCCGCCATGCCTCCGGAGGAGACCACGGCGTGGTTGCGGGCGCGGGGATCACGGGGATGGCAGCGCCCGGCGGCTGCACTGCCGGCGGCCACGACGGACGAGTAGGGCGGGGCGCCGAGGGGGCTGCGCACCCTGGACCCCGTTCCGGGGGCGGCAGCCCCCAGGTAAGGGACGGGAATGGGTAGGGGCGGCGGGGGCGAGAACAACCCGTCCACACCCCGCTCACACCCCGCCCTCCACACCGCGCCCCAGTGACGCATCCCCCTCAGACACAATCCCGTGCGCGCGCAAGTCGGCGTGCCCCATAGGATTGAGCTCAAACCACACACACTCACCCCAGAGGATCGCTGCATGCCTGGCATCACGCGCGAGGAGGTCGCCCACCTCGCCCGGCTGGCGCGTCTGGAGCTGAAGCCCGAAGAGCTCGACCACTTCGCAGGCCAGCTGGACGACATCATCGGCGCGGTCGCCCGCGTCAGCGAGGTCGCCGACCAAGATGTACCGCCGACCTCGCACCCGCTGCCGCTGACGAACGTCATGCGCGCGGACGAGGTCCGTTCGTCGCTCACCCCCGAGCAGGCGCTCTCCGGCGCCCCGGCCCAGGAGCAGCAGCGTTTCAAGGTGCCGCAGATCCTGGGGGAGGACTGATCACGTCATGACCGACGCCATCATCAAGCTCACAGCGGCCGAGATCGCCGCGAAGATCGCTTCCGGCGAGCTCACCGCCGTAGCCGTCACCGAGGCCCACCTCGCCCGCATCGAGGCCATCGACGAGAAGGTGCACGCCTTCCTGCACGTCGACCGCGAGGGCGCCCTGGCGCAGGCCCGCGCCGTCGACGAGAAGCGGGAGCGCGGCGAGAAGCTCGGCCCCCTCGCCGGTGTGCCGCTCGCCCTCAAGGACATCTTCACCACCGCCGGGGTTCCGACGACCGTGGGATCGAAGATCCTCGAAGGCTGGATCCCGCCGTACGACGCCACCCTCACCAAGAGGCTGAAGGACGCCGACGTCGTCATCCTCGGCAAGACCAACATGGACGAGTTCGCCATGGGGTCCAGCACCGAGAACAGCGCGTTCGGGCCGACCGGCAACCCGTGGGACCTGACCCGCGTCCCCGGCGGCTCCGGAGGCGGGTCCTCCGCCGCGCTCGCCTCCTTCCAGGCGCCCCTCGCCATCGGTACCGACACCGGTGGCTCCATCCGCCAGCCCGCCGCCGTCACCGGCACGGTCGGTGTGAAGCCGACCTACGGCGGGGTCTCCCGCTACGGCATGGTGGCGTTCTCGTCCTCCCTCGACCAGGGCGGACCCTGTGCCCGTACGGTCCTGGACGCGGCCCTCCTGCACGAGGTCATCGGCGGGCACGACCCGCTCGACTCCACCTCCATCGACGCCCCTGTACCGCCGGTCGTCGAGGCCGCCCGCAACGGCTCGGTCGCCGGTATGCGCGTCGGCGTCGTCAAGCAGTTCCGCGGCGAGGGCTACCAGGCCGGCGTGGTGCAGCGGTTCGACGAGGCCGTGGCCCTCCTCAAGGAGCTGGGTGCCGAGATCGTCGAGCTGGACTGTCCGTCCTTCGACCTGGCGCTCTCCGCGTACTACCTGATCGCGCCCAGCGAGTGCTCCAGCAACCTCGCCCGCTTCGACGGCCTGCGCTACGGCCTGCGGACCGGCGACGACGGCACGCACTCGGCGGAAGAGGTCACGTCCCTCACCCGCGCGGAAGGCTTCGGGGCCGAGGTCAAGCGCCGGATCATGCTCGGTACGTACGCACTGTCGAGCGGCTACTACGACGCGTACTACGGCTCCGCCCAGAAGGTCCGTACCCTCATCACCCGCGACTTCGAGAAGTCGTTCGAGAAGGTCGACGTGATCGTCTCCCCGACCACGCCCACCACGGCCTTCGCGATCGGTGAGCGCGCCGACGACCCGATGGCGATGTACCTGGCGGACCTGTGCACCATCCCGACCAACCTGGCAGGCAACGCCGCCATGTCCCTGCCCTGCGGCCTCGCGCCGGAGGACGGGCTGCCGGTCGGCCTGCAGATCATCGCCCCCGCGATGAAGGACGACCGCCTGTACAAGGTGGGGGCGGCCGTCGAGGCCGCCTACGTGGAAAAGTGGGGGCATCCGCTTCTTGAGGAGGCTCCGTCGCTGTGAGTGCACTGACCAAGGCCAAGGGCTTCAAGAAGTCCAAGTCCGGTACGTACCTGTCCATGGCCGCCACCGCGTTCGGCGCGATCGGCGTCGCCAAGCAGCTCAAGAAGGCCCGCGCCGAGAACGACACGCTGGTCCTGATCGACGCCACCGTGTCCGCCGCCGCCATCGTCACCGGCCTCGCCATCCTGTACCGCGAGCTGAAGCGGCTGGGCGACGACGACGTCCTGCTGGGTTGAGAGGGAAGTTTCACCGTGACCACCACGACCGACCTGGTGTCGTACGAGGACGCGCTGGCGTCGTACGACCCCGTCATGGGCCTTGAGGTCCATGTCGAACTCGGCACCAAGACCAAGATGTTCTGCGGGTGCTCCACCGAGCTCGGCGCCGAGCCCAACTCGCAGTCCTGCCCCACCTGCCTCGGCCTGCCCGGCTCGCTCCCGGTCGTCAACGCGACCGGCGTCGAGTCCGCGATCAAGATCGGTCTCGCGCTGAACTGCGAGATCGCCGAGTGGTGCCGCTTCGCCCGGAAGAACTACTTCTATCCGGACATGCCGAAGAACTTCCAGACCTCCCAGTACGACGAGCCGATCGCCTTCAACGGCTACCTCGACGTGCAGCTGGAGGACGGCACGACCTTCCGCGTGGAGATCGAGCGCGCCCACATGGAGGAGGACACCGGAAAGTCCACGCATGTGGGCGGTGCCACCGGGCGTATCCACGGCGCACAGCACTCGCTGCTCGACTACAACCGCGCAGGCATCCCGCTCATCGAGATCGTCACCAAGCCGATCGTCGGCGCCGGGGAGCGCGCCCCCGAGGTCGCGCGGGCGTACGTCGCCGAGCTGCGCGAGCTCATCAAGGCGCTCGGTGTCTCCGAGGCCCGTATGGAGATGGGCCAGATGCGCTGTGACGTGAACCTGTCGCTGATGCCGAAGGACGCCGACAAGTTCGGTACCCGCAGCGAGACCAAGAACGTCAACTCGCTGCGGTCCGTCGAGCGTGCCGCGCGGTTCGAGATCCAGCGCCACGCGGCCGTGCTGAGCGGCGGCGGCACGATCGTCCAGGAGACCCGCCACTTCCACGAGGACACGGGAAGCACCACCTCGGGCCGCGTGAAGGAGGAGGCCGAGGACTACCGGTACTTCCCGGAGCCGGACCTCGTGCCCGTCGCCCCGTCCCGTGACTGGGTCGAGGAGTTGCGCGCCACACTGCCCGAGCTGCCGCTCGCCCGCCGCAACCGGCTGCGCGAGGAGTGGGGCGTCAGTGCCGTCGACATGCAGGCGATCCTGAACGCCGGTGCCATCGACCCGATCGTCGCCACCATCGAGGCGGGCGCCGACGCGACCTCCGCCCGCAAGTGGTGGATGGGCGAGCTGGCCCGTACGGCCAACGAGACGGGCACCCACCTGGAGGCGCTGCCCATCACGCCCGAGCAGGTCGCCCGGGTCACCGCGCTGGTCGCCGAGGGCTCCCTCAACGACAAGCTGGCCCGCCAGGTCATCGAGGGCGTCCTCAAGGGCGAGGGCACCCCGGACGAGGTCGTCGAGAAGCGCGGCCTGAAGGTCGTCTCCGACGAGGGCGCCCTGACCGCCGCCGTCGACGAGGCCATCGCGGGCAACCCGGCCATCGCGGACAAGATCCGCGGTGGCAAGGTCGCCGCGGCCGGTGCGCTCGTGGGCGCCGTCATGAAGGCCACCCGCGGCCAGGCCGACGCGGCCCGTGTCAAGGAGCTCATCCTGGAGAAGCTCGGCGTCAGCGAGGGCTGATTCGCATCATCCGCGGATCGCGCGGATCGCACGTCCCCAGGGGCGGTACATCGACCACACCGATGTACCGCCCCTGGGCGTGTCCGCAGGTGTGAGGAGAGGCGAGAGAGTCCGCCGATCTGTCCTGTGACCTGGCTCGCACTCCTGGGACGGAACCCGTGAAAACGGCAAACGATCTTCTCCGTTTGCCAGAGTGTGGGCCATCAGACATGCGTTCTTTGCGGGTCCTTCGGTTCGCCCACGACTGTTCCCGGTCAAAGATCCACCCATTCCCCAGGGAGCACGTTCGTGGCAGCCCTCGCGCGCTGGTGTGTCCGGCACCGCCTCGTCGCCGTACTTCTGTGGCTTCTCACCTTCGCGGGCGCCGCCGCCGTCGCATCCGTCGCAGGATCCGCGTACTCGAACGACTATGCGACCCCGGGGACCGAGTCCAGCCGCGCCACGCAACTCCTCGACGAGGGCTTCCCGCGCCTCGGCGGCGACAGCGACACCATCGTCTGGCACACCACCCACGGCACCGTGCGGGCCGCCGACGTCGAGCAAGCCATGACCCGCACCCTGGACGAGATCGCCGACCTGCCCTCAGTGGCGTCCGTGACCAGCCCGTACGAAGGGTCACCCGGCGGCCGGATCAGCCGTGACGGACACACCGCGTACGCCACGCTCACCTTCGACGACCAGACCCAGGACATCGACAAGGCCGAGGCCCAGAAGGTCGTAGACACCGCCAAGGCGGCCGAGACCGACGGACTCCAGGTCGAACTGGGCGGCAGGGCGATCGGGCTCACCGAGTCGACGGGCGGGCATATCGCCGAGGCGGCCGGCGTGCTCGTCGCCGCCGTCGTGCTGCTCCTCGCCTTCGGCTCGCTCGCCGCCTCGCTGCTGCCCATCGCGACCGCGCTCGTCAGCGTGGGGACCGCGTACGCCGGGATCGTGCTGCTCGGCCACGTCATGACCGTGGCCGACTTCGCGCCCATGCTGGGCATGCTGATCGGGCTGGGCGTCGGAATCGACTACGCGCTGTTCATCGTCACCAGGCACCGCAGGGAACTCAAGCGCGGGTTGTCCGTCACCGAGGCCGTGACCAGCGCCGTCGCGACCACGGGGCGGGCCGTCGTGTTCGCCGGCGCCACCGTGTGCATCGCCCTCCTGGGCATGCTCATCCTGCGGCTCGGCTTCCTGAACGGCGTCGCCATCGCCGCGTCGCTCACCGTGGTCCTCACGGTCGCCGCCTCCGTGACACTGCTGCCCGCCCTGCTCTCCCTCATCGGCATGCGCGCCCTGAGCCGCCGTGAGCGCCGCCGCCTCGACGAGCACGGCCCCGAGCCGGAGCGGCCCACCGGGCTCGCCGCCCGCTGGTCCGCGTTCGTGGAACGGCACCCCAAGAAGCTCGGGGCCGTCGCGCTCGGCGTCATGACCCTGCTCGCGCTACCCGCGCTCGGCCTGCACCTGGGCACCTCCGACCAGGGCAACAACCCGAAGACGGCGACCACGCGCCAGGCGTACGACCTCCTCGCGGACGGCTTCGGCCCCGGTGTGAACGGGCCCCTCACCCTGGTCACCAAGGTCGGCGGCGCCCAGGACAAGCTCGCCCTCGACAACCTCGACGCCACCCTCCGAGCTACCGAGGGCGTCGCCGGGGTGAGCCCGGTGACGTACGACACGGCGGGCGACACCGCGTACCTCAGCGTCGTCCCGGAGTCCTCCCCGCAGTCCACGCACACCAGCGACCTCGTCGACCGGCTGCGCGACGAGGTGCTGCCGCGCGTCGAGGCGGGCACCTCGCTCGACCTGCACGTCGGCGGGGTCACTGCCGGCTACGACGACTTCGCGGACGTCATCGTCGGCAAACTGCCGCTGTTCGTGGGCGTCGTGATCGGGCTCGGCTGCCTGCTGCTCCTGCTCGCCTTCCGGTCCATCGGCATCCCGTTGAAGGCCGCCGCGATGAACGTCGCCGCCGTCGCTGCCGCCTTCGGGGTCGTCGTCGCGATCTTCCAGTGGGGCTGGGGCAGCGAACTGCTGGGCCTCGGCAGCGCCGGGCCGATCGAGCCCTTCCTCCCCGTGATCATGGTCTCGGTGCTCTTCGGGCTGTCCATGGACTACCAGGTCTTCCTGGTCAGCCGGATGTACGAGGAGTGGCTGGAGACCGGCGACAACCGGCGCGCCGTCCGCGTCGGCCTCGCCGAGACCAGCCGGGTGATCAACTCCGCCGCCGTCATCATGATCTCGGTGTTCCTCGCGTTCGTGCTCAGCGGGGACCGCGTCATCGCGATGTTCGGCATCGCACTGGCCACCGCTGTGGCCCTCGACGCCTTCGTCCTCCGTACGCTCCTCGTGCCCGCCCTCATGCACATGCTCGGCGGCGCCAACTGGTGGCTGCCCCGCTGGCTCGACCGCCGCATGCCGCGCATCAGCATCGAACCGGCCGAGTACCGGGCCGCCGCGGACGCGGCCGAAAAGACCAGCACGGAGAAAGCCGCCCGTGCGACCATCCCCGGGCAGTGAGCGGACGGTGGCGATCCGGCCACCGACGACGAGCTCGACGACGAACCGGTCGTACTGGCTGACGAACCGGTCGCACTGGCTAAGGAGCGGCAACAGGATGTACGCGATATCTCTGGGTGACGACGGCGCCGAACTGCGGCCTCTGGACCCCTGGCACGCCGAGGAGTTCCTCGCCCACCTCGACCGGGGGCGCGAGTTCATCGGGCAGCACATCCCGTTCGGCGCCAAGGCCACCGACATCGACACCGCGCGCGAGCTCCTCCAGTCGTACGCCGACAAGCGCGCCGCCGACACCGGCAGCCTGCACGGGCTGTGGCTGGAGGGGAAGCTCGTCGGCGGTGTGCTCTTCCGGATCTTCGACGCCGTGAACGGCACCTGCGAGGTCGGCTGCTGGCTTGAATCCGCCGCCACGGGGCGGGGTTTGATCACCCGCGCCGTGCGCGTCCTCATCGACTGGGCGGTTGACGAGCGAGGCATCCACCGTGTGGAGTGGTTGGCGTCGTCCGCCAACGAACCGAGCATCAACGTGGCGCGGCGACTGGGCATGAGCCGCGACGGCGTCCTCCGGCAGCGCTACCCGTACCGGGGCGTACGCCAGGACACCGAGGTGTGGTCGGTCCTCGCGCCCGAGTGGCGAGAGGCACGCGCGCGTACGGAACGATGACACCCACGCGCACGCGTACTGCTCACAACGATCATTAAGAGACTTCTCAGACAGCGTCCGTACGGTGCGAGGCATGGGTTCGAAGACAGTGAATGAGGCCGGGGTCGAGACCGGCGCAGAGGAACAGCGCGACAAGGAGACGGTGGACGTCTCCAAGGCGGCTCCTGAGACCAAGGAGGCCACCGGGGTCGCGGAGACCAAGGAGGACACTTCCGCGGAAGCCTCCGTCGACGAGACGGACGGTTCCGACGACGTGGCCGACGAGCAGGACGAGGCCGCCGACGGGAAGGGCGCCTCCGACGCCTCCGCCGGGGTCGGCCAGGGAGCGGCGGCCATCGTGTCCGTCGGGCTCGGGCTGGTCTCGCTGACAGGCAGCTGGGTCGGCACCATCGCGCAGGCCCGCGAGTCGCTGTACGGCCAGCTGGAGGCCGCGCAGGGCGTGAGCGTCGCCACACAGATCAAGCAGGTGTACGCCGACTCCTGGAACGCCAACGCCCTGGTGGCAGGCGTGTTCGCGCTGATCGCCCTGATCGCGGGCGTCGCCGTGCTGGTCCGGCCGGCGTTCGGCGACCCGGAGCGGGCGCCGCAGACACCCTGGATCAAGTCGGTTGCCTGGGCGGGTATCTCGCTCGGCTTCCTCGGCCTGGTACTGGCCGCCGTGAAGTACTCGGACATCCTGCTCTCCACGCCGACGGTGGGTTGACCCCGCCGCACAAGGAGGCTGATCAGTCTGATTAGCGATCCGTAGCGATCCTGTGGCAGGCTGTCACCTGCACGCCCGGCGCCCAGGCGACGTCGGGCACCCTCCTCGGCCCATAGCTGTGCAGGCTGGCCGACCAGCGTCCGGAGGGACGTGCCACGAGGGCTGACGGCACCTGCCACTCAGCACCAGGGCACGAAGACGATTGGCTCACACCTTGAGCAACACTGAAGGTCACTAAGCCAATCAGAGACGCTTGTCCTCGCAGCTCTGAGGGGCCTTAGACCCGCCGTACACGACGTACGGCGGACCTAAGGCCCCTCGCGCGTGCAAGATGCGGAACTCTCCCGATGTGGCTCGCCCCCCTCGGAGACGAAGGTGGAGGCATCGCAGCAAGCGAGCCCGAAACCAACGCCTCACGAGGAGTACGAGATGTTCCCGTACGAGCTCCAGAAGATCCGGTCCGCCGAGCTGATGCGCGATGCCGCCGAGTACCGGATCGCCCGGGAGGCCCGCCGCGCCGCCCGCGAGGCGTCCGGGCAGCACGACGCCGAGAGGAGGCCGCATAGTCCCCGCCCCCGTCGGCACCGGCTCGCCCGCCCGGCGTGAGCCCCCGGCCGGGGGAGGACGGCCGCCCGGGGGGTGGCCTGTCTCCGGTGAGTACGGCGAGTGCCCTGCCGGCCCGGCAGGGCACTCTGCCCGTCCGTGTGAGCGCCCCGCACGCGCGTGGCGGCGCCGTTGTGCCGATATTCGGTGCCGCGCTGTCAGATCCGCATGCGATGCTCGGCAGCGTGGAGATGAGATCGGTCAGCCCGGTGTTCGTCGGTCGTGCCGACGAGCTGGAGGTGTTGCACGACGCGCTCTCCCGCGCCGCCGCGGGGGAGCCCCAGGCGTTACTGCTCGGGGGCGAGGCCGGGGTCGGCAAGACGCGCCTGGTCGAGGAGTTCGCCACCACGGCCTGCCGCGAGAGCGCGGTCGTCGTGCTCGGCGGCTGCGTCGAGATCGGCGCCGACGGGCTGCCCTTCGCGCCGTTCTCCACCGCTCTGCGCTCCCTGCGCCGACAGCTCCCCGACGAGGTGGCCGCCGCGGCCGAGGGGCAGGAGGCGGAGCTGGCCCGGCTCCTGCCCGAGCTGGGCGAGGCGCCCCGCCGACTCGACGGCCGGCACGACGAGGAGGGCACGGCCCGCCTCTTCGAACTCACCGCCCGCCTCCTGGAGCGCATCGCCGCGGACCGCACGGTCGTCGTCGCGCTGGAGGACCTGCACTGGGCCGACGCCTCCACCCGCCACCTCCTGGCCTACCTGTTCCGCACACTCCGCACCGGCCGCCTCGTCGTCGTCGCCACCTACCGCGCCGACGACATCCACCGCCGTCACCCGCTCCGCCCACTGCTGGCCGAGCTCGACCGCCTGCGCACGGTCCGCCGCGTCGAACTGCGCCGCTTCAACCGCGCCGAGGTCGCCCGCCAGCTCGCCGGGATTCTCGCTTCCGCACCCGACCCGGCCCAGGTCGACGAGATCTTCGAACGCTCCGACGGCAACGCGTTCTTCGTCGAGGAACTGGCCGTCGCGGCCCACGAGGGCTGCCGGACCGGCCTCACCGACTCCCTGCGGGACCTGCTCCTCGTACGCGTCGAGGGGCTGCCCGAGGACGCCCAGCGTGTGGCCCGGATCGTCGCCGAGGGCGGCTCCACCGTCGAGTACGGCCTGCTGGCGGCCGTGGCCCGGCTCTCCGAGGACGACCTCATCGAGGCACTGCGCGTCGCTGTCGGCGCCAACATCCTGCTCGCCGTGCCCGACGGCGACGGCTACCGCTTCCGGCACTCCCTGGTCCGCGAGGCGGTCAGCGACGACCTGCTGCCCGGCGAGCGCTCCCGCCTCAACCGCCGGTACGCCGAAGCGCTGGAGGACGACCCGACGCTCGTCCCGGCCGACGGCCGCGCCACCCGCCTGGCCAGCTACTGGTACCACGCCCACGACGCCGCGAAGGCCCTCCCCGCCGTCCTCCACGCCTCCGTGGAGGCCCGCGGCCGCCACGCCCACTCCGAGCAACTGCGGCTCCTGGAGCGGGCGATGGAGCTGTGGGAGAACGCCCCCGACTCCGTGCGGGTCGGACTGCGCCCCGTCGACTACACGGAGGTCTACCCTCCGTGCGGCTGTGATCCGGCCACCACGCCCCTGCGCTATCTCGACCTCATGGCCGAGGCCGCCGTCGCGGGACGGCTGTGCGGGGAGCGCGAGCGCGCCCTGAAGATCACCAAGCGGGCGCTGCACTTTTTGGAAGACGAGAGCGACCCCCTGCGCGAGGCCTGGTTCTGGGTGCAGCGTTCCATGCTGGTGCAAGGCCTGGCCCGGGGTGACGGGTGGAAGGAGCTCGGCACCGCACAGGAGCTGGTGCGCGGGCTGCCCCCGTCCGAGGTGCACGCCGAGGTACTGGCCATGGTCGCGGGCTGGTCCATGCTCCACGCACCCGGACCCGAGGCGCTCTCCGACGCCCAGCGCGCCGTCGAGTACGCGCGCATGGTGGGCGCCGAGGACATCGAGCTGAACGCACGCCTCACACTCGGCACCCTGATGGTCGACGCGGGGGACATCGAGGCCGGGCTCGCCGAGATGTACGCGGTCAAGGACCAGGTGGAGAAGCGCTCCCTGACCGCCGTCGTGGGCCGCAGCCATGTGAACCTGCCGTCGGCCCTGGAGAGCGTCGGCCGCTCCGGGGAAGCCATCGAGGTGCTGCGGACAGGTCTCGAACTCACCCGCAGGATGGGCCTGTCGGACTCGGAGACCTGGGTCTGGGGCAACCTCGCCGAGTCGCTGTTCCCCTTGGGCCGCTGGGACGAGGCCGCCGAGGCCGCGGCGAACGCGATCAGCGGAGGACAGAGCGCGAAGCCACGCGCCGGCGGCTCCCTGCATCTCACGAACGTCGAGCTCGCCCGGGGGGACGTGGCCGGTGCCGCCCGCCATCTGGCCGACGCCCGCGCCTTCAACGGCACCCACGACCCGCAGCCCCAGAGCAACATCCCGCTGGCCGCCCTGACCATCGGTGTGGCCGCCGCCGAAGGCCGGCTCCTCGACGCCCGCGCCGAACTCCGCCGCGCCCTGGACGCCGGCTTCCCACCCGGCATGCAGCGCCATGCCTGGCCCCTGTTGCTGGCCGCGGTCACGGCTGAGGCCGACGCCCGCGGTCTGCCCGTCGCCGAAGAAGGGCGCACCGAGGTCCTGTCGGACATCTTCGAAGCCGTCAGGAAGCTCACCACGGGCGCGCCGGTCTGGCTCGCGTACGAGAGGTGGGTGCGGGCCGAACTCCGCTGTGCCGAGGGCGTGCTGGAGCCCGGGACATGGTCCGAGGTCGTGGCCGCCTTCGAGCTGCTGGAGCGGCCGTACGACCTCGCCCGCGTCCGGTACCGGCTCGCCGAGGCGCTTCTGGTGAGCGGCGCCGACCAGGAGAGCCGGGACCGCGCGACGGAACTCCTCCGGCTGGCCGCCGCCGTCGCCGACCATCTGGGAGCCCGCCCGCTCGCCGACTCGGTCGCCCTGCTCGCCCAGCGCGCACGCCTCACCCTGGCCCGCGTCCCCGAGCGGTCCGCCCCGGCTCCCGACGACCCCGTCGAGGCCCTGGGCCTCACCAGCCGCGAGCGCGACGTCCTGCGCCTGGTCGCCGTCGGACGCAGCAACCGTCAGATCGCCGAGGAACTCTTCATCTCCCCCAAGACGGCCAGCGTCCACGTCTCCAACATCCTCGCCAAGCTGGGCGTCTCGGGCCGGGGCGAGGCGGCGGCGCTGGCACATCGACTGCGGTTGTTTCCGCCGGGGGCGGAGGCGCAGACGGCAGCGGGATAGAGGAGCAGACGGCAGCGGATAATGACCCCAGGCCGTCAGCGGCGAGGACATCTGCAGAGACGAGGGCCGGTGGGGCCGGTCCGGGGAGGTGCCCGTGTTCAACGCCTTCGAGGAACTGTTCGCGCCCGGACACAAGCACACCAGCGATGAACGCAATCGCCTGGAGATGACCCGGGAGGACGTCGGCGACAGCGACCCCGCGCGAGGACCGATAGACCTGGAGTCGGGCACCGCGGTGATACGCCCATCATCCGTCCGGCTCCACGACGCCAAGGACCCCAACGAGGGGGAACCGGACGAGGATTGAGTCCCCCTGGTGCTGTGTGAGGGCGCTCCGGCGGCCCACCCCGCCCGGCTACTGCACCTCCAGCTCAAGGATCTTGTCGTCGCCCTTCCCAGGTGAGCCTCGGCCGTCCGTTTCGCTCGTCGTCAGCCACAGCCTGTCGCCGCCCGCGGAAACGACCGTGCGGAGGCGCCCGTACTCGTCCGTCAGGAAGGCCTGGGGGTCCGCGGAGAGCTCGGTGCCCTTCAGGGGGATGCGCCACAGGCGCTGGCCGCGCAGACCGGCCATCCAGACCGAGCCCTCGGCCAATGCGATGCCGCTCGGCGAGGCCTCCGCCACGCCCCACTGGGCGACCGGATCGACGAAGCCGGACTTGCCTTCCTTGCCCTCGACGTCCGGCCAGCCGTAGTTGCCGCCGGGCTTGATCTGGTTCAGCTCGTCCCAGGTGTTCTGGCCGAACTCCGACGCCCACAGGCGCTGCTTGTCGTCCCAGGCCACGCCTTGCACATTGCGGTGGCCGTACGAGTACACGAGCGAGTCGCCGAAGGGATTGCCCGGGGCGGGCTCGCCGTCCGGGGTCATGCGCAGGATCTTGCCGCCGAGGGACTTCTTGTCCTGCGCCAGCGGGCCCTCGTACCGCTCGCCCGTCGTGGCGTACAGCATCCGGTCAGGGCCGAAGGCCAGACGGCCGCCGTTGTGGTTCATGCCCTTCGGGATGCCGCGCACGACCGTGTCGGGGGCACCCAGCTGCTCACCCGACGGCTTCTCCGGGGCGTACAGCATGCGCACGATGCGGTTGTCCGACTCCGAGGTGAAGTACGCGTAGATCATGTGGTCCGACGCGTAGTCCGGGGAGATCGCGAGGCCCAGGAGACCGCCCTCGCCGCCGGGGGAGACCCCGGGGACCTCCCCGAGCTCCGTCTTCTTGCCGGTCTTCTCGTCGACGAGCGTGATCGTGCCCTCGTCCCGCGAGGACACCAGCAGCCCGCCCTCGGGGAGCGGAGCCAGGCCCCAGGGGCTCTTCAGGCCCTCGGCGACCGTACGCACCACCTTGACCGAGCCCTTCGCGGGCGCGGCGTCCTCCGGGGCCGACTCGTCCGACGACGCCCCCGGCCCCTTACTGTTCGCAGCCGAGGTCCCGCCCGCGCCCGGCTCCTCCCCGTCGCCGGAGGAACAACCGGACGTCACCAGAAGCACGGCCGCGGCCAATACGGCCGTCACAGCTCGACGTTGCACGATCAAGATCCCTTCGACGCGGAGCCACTACTGTTCTTACACCGCGAACGCCCCACAGGTTCCAGCTCCGGCGGATCAAGACAACTTTTCAACCGGAACCCTGTCCCGGACGGCCACCGAGAGCCTCTTCGGGACCTGTGCCCTCAGTCCCAGGAACCCTGCGCCGCCGGCAGCGCCGCGAGCTCTGCCAGGTCCTCCGGGGACAGGCGGAGATCGCCGGCGGACGCGTTCTCCGCCACCCAGCGCTCCTGCTTGGTGCCGGGGACCGGTACGACGTGGGCCCCCTGGGCGAGCACCCAGGCGATGGCCACGTGGGCCGGGGTCACCAGATCGCCATGACGTGCCGCCACCCTGCGCAACCCCGCCACGATCGGCTGGTTGGCCGCCATCATCTCGGCCGTGAAACGAGGGTGCCGGGCGCGCATGTCATCGGGTTCGAAGCCCTCGCCCGGCGTCAGCGTGCCGGTGAGGAAACCGTTGCCCAGGGGCATCGCAGCGAGGAAGCCCACGCCGTGTGCCGTGCACCAGGGAAGGAGCGCGTCGAGGGCGTCGGGCGACCACACCGACAGTTCCGCCTGGACCGCGCTGACCGGGAAGACCTGCTGGACACGCTCCAGCTGGCGGATCGTCCCGTCGTGCAGCCCCGCCCCGGCCCGGCGCGCGGCCCTCGCTCCCACCGCGCTCAGGCCCAACGCCCGCACCTTCCCCGCCCGGACGAGCTCCGCCATCGCGCCCCAGGTCTCCTCGACCGGCACCTCCGGGTCCGCGCGGTGCAGTTGGTAGAGGTCGATGACGTCCGTCTGGAGGCGGCGGAGGGAGGCGTCACAGGCGCGCTTCACATAACCGGGGCGGCCGTTCGCCACGATGTGCTGCTCGCCGACCAGCAGGCCGACCTTCGTCGACACGAAGGCATCCGCGCGGCGTTCCTTCAGAACCCGGCCCACCAGGAGCTCGTTCGTGAACGGCCCGTACATGTCGGCCGTGTCCAGGAGCGTGGAGCCCAGGTCGAGCGCACGGTGCAGCGCTCGGAGCGACTCGTCACCCCGCTGCCGCGACCCGCAGTACGCCCAGCTCATCGGCATGCACCCGAGCCCCACCGCCCCCACCGCGAGCGCCGCCGCGCCGATCGTCCTGCGCTCCACCTGGCCTTATCCTCCCTCTCCTGGCACCCCAAACTAACCAATGAGGCTCAGGAGGCTTCGCATAGCCTCCTTGGCATGACTGGTGACGTGTGGCTTCCGTTCGGCGCCGACGAGATCGAAGGGCTCCCTGATGGGCCCAACTACCTCTATTGGGATGGTGACCAGGAGTTTCCCGGTGATCCGGGCGAGTGTGTCTTTTACGTCGTGCCCTATATGAAGGCACCCGCGATCTCCCAGCGGCCGCTGCCCGACATGACCTCCGTCCAGGTCGTGCAGACGCTCTCCGCGGGCATCGACCACGTCGAGCCGGGCCTGAAGCACCTGCGCCCCGGCGTGCGGCTGTGCAACGCGCGCGGGGTGCACGAGACGAGCACGGCCGAGCTCACCCTCACGCTGATACTCGCCTCGCTGCGGGGCGTCCCCGACTTCGTACGCGGGCAGGAGCGTCAGGAGTGGCGGAGCGGGTTCCGCCCGGCGCTGGCCGACAAGACCGTACTCATCGTGGGGTACGGCTCGATCGGTGCCGCCATCGAGGACCGGCTCGCACCTTTTGAACTCGCGCGGGTGGCGCGCGTCGCGCGCTCAGAACGCACCACGGCACGCGGACCGGTGCACCCGCTCACCGAACTGCCCTCCCTGCTGCCCGAAGCGGACGTCGTCGTCCTGTCGACGCCCCTCACGGAGAGCACACGCGGCCTGGTGAACGCCGAATTCCTGGCCCGCATGAAGGACGGAGCGCTGCTCGTGAACGTCGCGCGCGGACCCGTCGTCGACACCGAGGCGCTCCTCGCCGAGCTGGAGAGCGGGCGCATCACCGCGGCCCTTGACGTCACCGATCCCGAGCCGCTGCCCAAGGGACATCCCTTGTGGCACGCGCCCGGCGTGCTCATCAGCCCTCATGTCGGCGGCCCGACGTCCGCCTTCCTGCCCCGCGCGACGAGGCTTCTGGCGGACCAGTTGAATCGATTCGTGAACCGGCAGCCGCTGCGAAACGTGGTCCTTATGACGGGCGATACGGCCGACGACTAATCCACTTCGGGCACCCTCCGCAGTCCCCCGGATGCGGATGGTGTCCGTATCGCCGCTGTTCGTCACGGAGCGTAGAGCGACTATGTCCCTGAGTGACGAGACTGGTGTATCGTCCCGACAGGGGTTGCGCCGCGCACCGTTCGGCGCCGGGGAAGGAATGCGACTGCGAGGGGGGCGACGGGCGATGCACGGCCTATGGACGAACGATCCGACGCGGCGGGGCCGTCGACGGCGACCCCTGCAGGGCGCGACGGCCAGACAGGGTCAGCGCGGTCACGGCCATCACCACAGCAGGCACAGCAGCCGTAGGCGGCACACGCATCCGGCGTCCCGGTACCAGCGGGACGCAGGAGCGGCACGGATGGGAGAGGTCCGGTGAGCGCCCGGTCGTCGTCCGTCACCACGCTCAACCCGATGCTGCGGGCACAGTCGCTGACGAGCCCCCAGCCGACCGGCGAGCCGGCCCTGCGCGGCGGCTCCGTGACAAGCGTGCGCTCGCAGCTCGTGCTGGCCCTGGTGTGCGCGGGATACGCCGTCGGCGCCGCCTTCGGCTGGGGCTCGCCGTACATGGCGCTCATCATGGGCGACTTCGGGCTGAGCGCCGCCGCGATCGCCGCGGCCGTGTCCTGCTTCCGCTACGCGCGCAGCCGCCGCAGCCGCTTTCGACCCGCATGGCTGCTGTTCGCGCTGTCCTCCATGATGGCGGCGCTCGGCAACCTGGTCTGGGGCTGGTACGAGGTCGTGCTGCGCCGGCCCATGCCCGACCCGAGCTATGCCGACCTGTTCTTCCTGTGCTTCGCGCCGCCCGCCATCGTCGGCCTGCTCGTCCTGGCCAAGAGGCCCGTGACCAAGGCCGGCTGGGTCTGCCTGGCGCTGGACGCCTGGCTGATCGGTGGCTCACTGGTCACGCTCTCCTGGAGCCTGGCACTCGCGCAGGCCGCGAAGGACGACGGCGACGTCGCGCACACGGCGCTCTCGCTCGCCTACCCGCTCCTCGACATCGCCCTCGTCAGCATGGTGCTCGCACTGCACTTCCGGCGCTCGGCGGTCAACCGCTCCGCGGTGAACACCGCGATCGGCGCCCTTGCGCTCACCGTGATGTGCGACGCCCTGTTCACCTCACCCCTGCTGCACAACAGCTACCGCTCCGGCCAGCTCCTCGACGCGGGCTGGTTCGCGGGCTCGCTGCTCCTCGCGTACGCCCCCTGGGTCAGCCACCGACGCGGCCGGCCGGCCGCCGACAGCCACCACACCGCCAGGGGCACCGCGGCCCCGCACACCACGGACGGGCACACGCGCGTGGTGCACGAGCACATCCCAGGGCAGCGACACGAGACCAAACGGCAGGAAACCGTACGGCACGAAACCCCACGGCACGAAGCGCAACGACCCGAAGCAGACCGGCACGACGGACACCAGGGAGGACATGTGCACATGCTCCTCCAGGGAGTAGGGCTCAGTCGCTGCCCGGCCCCCCGTCCGATCGCCGGATCACTGTCCGCGCTGACTCCCTACCTGGCCGCCGCCGTCTGCACCCTGGGCATCCTCTACAACGTGCTCAACGGCCGCAGCGTCGACCGCGTGGTGCTCATCACCGCCTGCACCGTCGTGCTCGCCCTCGTCGTACGCCAGGGCATCATGCTCCTCGACAACATCACCCTCACCCAGGAGCTGGCCCAGAAGGAGAACCACTTCCGCTCCCTGGTGCAGGGCTCCAGCGACGTCATCATGATCGCCGCCCCCAGCGGCATCCTGAGGTACGTCAGCCCGGCCGCCGCCGGTGTGTACGGTCGCCCCGCCGAGGACCTCGTCGGGACCGAACTCGCCTCGCTCATCCACCCGGAGGACCTGGGCTGCGTGGTGCACGAAGTACGCCGCTTCCTCGCCGCCAGCCCCCTCGAAGAGGCCACCACCCGCATCGAGTGCCGCTTCAAGTCCGGCTACGGCGCCTGGCTGAACGTGGAATCGACGGTCAACCGCCACCACGGCGGCCTCATCTTCAACAGCCGGGACGTGACCGAAAGGGTGCGCCTCCAGGCGCAACTCCAGCACAACGCCGAGCACGACCCCCTCACCGACCTGCCCAACCGCGCACTGTTCACCAAGCGCGTGCAGCAGGCACTGTCCGGCCGCCGCGCCACCGACCGGGGCGTCGCCCTGCGCAACACGGCGGTCCTCTTCATCGACCTCGACGGCTTCAAGGCCGTCAACGACACGATCGGCCACCAGGCCGGCGACGAGCTGCTGATCCAGGCCGCCCGCAGACTCCATGACGCGGTCCGGCAGGGGGACACAGCCTCCCGCCTGGGCGGCGACGAGTTCGCGGCCCTCATCGTGGGCGACAACACCCGCGACCGCGCCGCACGCGAGCGGCACATCTTCGAGCTCGCCGACCGGCTCCGGGTCACCCTCTCCCAGCCGTACATCATCGACGGCAACGACGTGCGGGTGGCCGCCTCCATCGGTGTCGCCTTCGCCGAGCCGGGCCTCGGCGCGGGCGAGCTGCTGCGCAACGCCGACCTCGCCATGTACCGCGCCAAGGCCTCCGGCAAGGGCCGCGTCGAGCTGTACGCCCCACAGATGCAGCAGGACGTCGTACGGAAGGCCGAGCTGGCCACACGGCTGCGCGCAGCCCTGCGCGACGGCGAGTTCACGCTGCTGCACCAGCCCGTCGTGGCGCTCCAGAGCGGCCGGATCACATCGGTGACGGCCGAGGCCCGCTGGCGCTCCTCCCAGGGGGTCCTGTTCACCCCCGCCGAGTTCCTGCGGGTCTCCGAGGACAGCGACAGGACCGCCGAGCTGGACCGCTGGTTGCTGGAGGAGGCCATCGAGCAGGCCGCCGAGCGCACCGCGGCCGGAGTCGGCGTGCCGGTGACCGTCCGGATGCGCGCCCGGCGTCTGCTGGACCGCTCTCTGCCCGCCGGTTCCATCGAGGCGCTCCTGACCCGCCACGGACTCCCCTCCGGCGCCCTGGTGATCGAGCTGGCGGACCTCGACGCTCGCCTCTGTCTGGACGATCTGGAGCGCCGGCTGAGCACCCTCCGGCGGCTCGGTGTCCGGATCGCCCTGGACGGGTTCGGCAGTGGCCACGAGGCGATGACGGCGCTGCAGCGCCTCCCCGTGGACATCCTCAAACTCGACCGCGGTCTGGTCGAGGGGATCGTCGAGTCACCGCGGCTGCACACGATCACCAGTGGGCTGCTGCGGATCGCGGGCGACCTGGGCGTGCAGTCGCTCGCGGACGGGGTGGACCTCCCCGAGCAGGTGATCGCCCTGCGCGCGATGGGCTGCACCCACGGACAGGGGGCGGCCTTCTCCGCGCCGCTGGACGAGTACCGGCTGCGCCGGGCGCTGGCCACGGGGCACTGTCCGGTTCCCCACGGACCGGCGGAGCCCGTGTTCGCGGGCAGCGTCCGAGAGTCGACGGGGCGCGTCGGAGTCGAGGGCGCGACCGCCTAGCGGCCCGAAGAGCCGAGCACGGTCGTGGCCTCGACACCGACGGTGGCGCCCCGGAGATGAACGAGCCGGAGAGAGGGGGAGCGAGGGGTGTACACCAGTGGAGTGCCCGCAGTTCACGGAGGCCGTACGCCCTTCAGCTCACATAATGAGACTCCCGTCCCACCCACTTGACACGTGGTGCGTGGCGGGTAGAGGGTCTGTGCCATGCGCACCCGAATTCTCGTACTTGGAAAGCGCGTCGGCTGAAGCTGGGGCCCACCGGAGGATCAACCGGAACCCCCAGCGACCGTATCCGGCGCGCTCCCCTCGCTTGCCTCACGGCACGAGGGGTTTTTTGTTGCACAGGCACCTGTCGCACACCGAACAAACCTCGCAAAAACCCTCAGCATCGAGAAGAGAAGCCGATGACCGAGCAGGCCACCGGGGCCCACCATCCGCAGCCGCGGCCCCGATCCGGAGGACAGCAGTCCACCACCGTCGAGCACGTGACGGGCGCGCAGTCCCTCATCCGCTCGCTCGAGGAGGTCGGGGCCGAGACGGTATTCGGCATTCCCGGGGGCGCCATCCTTCCGGCCTACGACCCGCTGATGGACTCCACTCGGGTGCGCCATGTGCTGGTCCGTCACGAGCAGGGCGCAGGCCACGCGGCCACCGGTTACGCGCAGGCCACCGGCAAGGTCGGGGTGTGCATGGCGACGTCCGGCCCGGGCGCCACCAACCTGGTGACCCCGATCGCGGACGCGCACATGGACTCCGTGCCGCTGGTCGCGATCACCGGGCAGGTCGCCTCCAAGGCGATCGGCACGGACGCCTTCCAGGAGGCGGACATCGTCGGCATCACGATGCCGGTCACCAAGCACAACTTCCTGGTCACCAAGGCCGAGGACATTCCGCGGGTGATCGCGCAGGCGTTCCACATCGCCTCCACCGGCCGCCCGGGCCCGGTCCTGGTCGACATCGCCAAGGACGCCCTCCAGGCGCAGACCACCTTCTCCTGGCCGCCCGTCATGGACCTGCCCGGCTACCGGCCCGTCACCAAGCCGCACGCCAAGCAGATCCGCGAGGCCGCCAAGCTGATCACCGCCGCCAAGCGGCCGGTCCTGTACGTCGGCGGCGGTGTCCTCAAGTCCCGCGCCACCGCCGAGTTGAAGGTCCTCGCGGAACTCACCGGAGCGCCCGTCACCACCACCCTGATGGCGCTTGGCGCGTTCCCCGACAGCCACCCGCTGCACGTGGGAATGCCGGGCATGCACGGTTCGGTCACCGCCGTCACCGCGCTGCAGAAGGCCGACCTGATCGTCGCCCTCGGCGCCCGCTTCGACGACCGCGTCACCGGCAAGCTGGACAGCTTCGCCCCGTACGCCAAGATCGTCCACGCCGACATCGACCCGGCCGAGATCGGCAAGAACCGCGCCGCCGACGTGCCGATCGTCGGTGACGCCCGCGAGGTCATCGCCGACCTGATTCAGGCCGTTCAGAAGGAGCACAGCGAGGGCCAGCAGGGTGAGGCCGCCGGGCCAAGGTACGCAGCCTGGTGGACCGACCTGAACCGCTGGCGCGAGACCTACCCGCTCGGCTACGACCAGCCGGGCAACGGCTCGCTCTCCCCGCAGCAGGTCATCGAGCGCATCGGCCAACTCGCCCCGGAGGGCACGATCTTCGCGGCGGGCGTCGGCCAGCACCAGATGTGGGCCGCCCACTTCATCCAGTACGACAAGCCCGCGACCTGGCTGAACTCCGGCGGCGCCGGGACAATGGGGTACGCGGTGCCCGCCGCGATGGGCGCCAAGGCCGGGACGCCGGACCGGGCCGTCTGGGCGATCGACGGCGACGGCTGCTTCCAGATGACCAACCAGGAGCTCACCACCTGCGCCCTGAACAACATCCCGATCAAGGTCGCCATCATCAACAACGGCGCCCTCGGGATGGTCCGCCAGTGGCAGACCCTGTTCTACAACCAGCGCTACTCCAACACCGTCCTGCACAGCGGCCCCGAGGCCGACGGCAAGCAGCCGAGCGCCGGCACCCGCGTCCCCGACTTCGTGAAGCTGTCGGAGGCCATGGGCTGCCATGCGATCCGCTGCGAGTCCCCGGACGAGCTGGACAAGGTGATCGAGGAGGCGAACTCGATCAACGACCGCCCGGTCGTCATCGACTTCATCGTCCACGAGGACGCGATGGTGTGGCCGATGGTCGCCGCCGGCACCTCCAACGACGAGATCATGGCCGCCCGGGACGTCCGCCCCGACTTCGGCGACAACGAAGACGACTGAGCGAGAGAGACCCTTCAGACATGTCCAAGCACACGCTCTCCGTCCTGGTGGAGAACACCCCGGGCATCCTCGCCCGGATCGCCGCCCTGTTCTCCCGCCGCGGCTTCAACATCGACTCCCTCGCGGTCGGGGTCACCGAGCACCCGGAGATCTCCCGCATCACCATCGTGGTGAACGTGATCGAGGAACTGCCCCTCGAACAGGTCACCAAGCAGCTCAACAAGCTCGTCAACGTGCTGAAGATCGTCGAGCTGGAGCCTGGGCAGGCCGTTCAGCGTGAACTCGTTCTGGTGAAGGTGCGCGCCGACAACGAGACGCGCTCCCAGATCGTCGAGATCGTCCAGCTGTTCCGCGCCAAGACCGTCGACGTCTCCCCGGAGGCCGTCACCATCGAGGCCACCGGCAGCAGCGACAAGCTGTCGGCCATGCTCAAGATGCTGGAGCCGTACGGCATCAAGGAGCTCGTCCAGTCCGGAACGATCGCGATCGGCCGTGGCGCCCGTTCGATCACGGACCGGTCGCTGCGTGCGCTGGACCGGTCCGCGTAACACTCGAAGAAGAGCCGTTCACGGCCGGAAACGGGCGGTCGGCAGGCGTCGGCCGCCCGTATTCCGAGACCCCGAAACCCCCACCGACCCCACCGTCATACGGTGGGACGCAACACCTGCACTCCCAAGGAGAGAACCCAAAGTGGCCGAGCTGTTCTACGACGCTGACGCCGACCTGTCCATCATCCAGGGCCGCAAGGTCGCGGTCATCGGCTACGGCAGCCAGGGCCACGCCCACGCCCTGTCGCTGCGCGACTCGGGTGCCGACGTCCGCGTCGGTCTCCACGAGGGCTCCAAGTCCAAGGCGAAGGCCGAGGAGCAGGGCCTGCGCGTGGTGAGCCCGTCCGAGGCCGCCGCCGAGGCCGACGTCATCATGATCCTCGTCCCGGACCCGATCCAGGCCCAGGTCTACGAGGAGCACATCGCCCCGAACCTGAACGACGGCGACGCCCTGTTCTTCGGCCACGGCCTGAACATCCGCTACGGCTTCATCAAGCCCCCGGCCGGCGTCGACGTCTGCATGGTCGCCCCCAAGGGCCCGGGCCACTTGGTCCGCCGTCAGTACGAGGAGGGCCGCGGCGTTCCCTGCATCGCCGCCGTCGAGCAGGACGCCACGGGCAACGCCTTCGCGCTCGCCCTGTCGTACGCCAAGGGCATCGGCGGCACCCGCGCCGGCGTCATCAAGACGACCTTCACCGAGGAGACCGAGACCGACCTCTTCGGCGAGCAGGCCGTCCTCTGTGGTGGTACGGCCGCGCTGGTGAAGGCGGGCTTCGAGACGCTGACCGAGGCCGGCTACCAGCCGGAGATCGCGTACTTCGAGTGCCTGCACGAGCTGAAGCTGATCGTCGACCTCATGTACGAGGGCGGCCTGGAGAAGATGCGCTGGTCGATCTCCGAGACCGCCGAGTGGGGCGACTACGTCACCGGCCCGCGCATCATCACCGACGCCACCAAGGCCGAGATGAAGAAGGTTCTCGCCGAGATCCAGGACGGCACGTTCGCCCAGGCCTGGATGGACGAGTACCACGGCGGTCTGAAGAAGTACAACGAGTACAAGACCCAGGACTCGGAGCACCTGCTGGAGACCACCGGCAAGGAGCTGCGCAAGCTGATGAGCTGGGTGAACGACGAGGACGCGTAGCAGTCCGCGGGTCCGGCCGCGACCCGGGCTCGCCCGGTGTCGCGGCCGGACCGCCGGCCGCGGTCCTGCCACGGGGCCCCGCCCCGGACCCCGCTCCTGGGAGTCCGTTGACGGGGTCGGCCCGTGGGGGTGATCCTTCCGGAGGAGCACAAGACGCGCCCGCCACGCCACTACACTGCCGTACTACATACGCGTCAGGCCCACAGCGTCGTGCGTCTTCCACGCGGCCAAGCGACACCGAAGAAGTCCAGGCACGTCCCCACACCGCCCGGCACAGGCATCCCCCACTCTCGGCTCCGCTCGAGCGGGGGGACCCCCACCGCGGCGGGCGCGGGAACGCACCCGCCCCTCTTCCGGTGCCACACCCCTCCACCGCCAGCGGCCGTCGGGACGGCCGTCCGCATTGGACATGTAGAGGACTCACGTGAGCTCGAAACCAGTCGTACTCATCGCTGAAGAGCTGTCGCCCGCCACCGTCGACGCGCTCGGCCCGGACTTCGAGATCCGGCACTGCAACGGAGCGGACCGCTCCGAGCTGCTCCCGGCCATCGCCGAGGTCGACGCCATCCTGATCCGTTCCGCGACGAAGGTGGACGCCGAGGCCATCGCCGCCGCGAAGAAGCTGAAGGTCGTCGCACGAGCCGGCGTCGGCCTCGACAACGTGGACGTCTCCACCGCCACCAAGGCCGGCGTGATGGTCGTCAACGCCCCCACCTCGAACATCGTGACCGCCGCCGAGCTCGCCTGCGGTCTCCTCCTCGCCAGCGCCCGCCACATCCCGCAGGCCAACACGGCGCTGAAGAACGGTGAGTGGAAGCGCAGCAAGTACACGGGTGTCGAACTGGCGGAGAAGACCCTCGGTGTCGTGGGTCTCGGCCGCATCGGTGCGCTCGTGGCCCAGCGCATGTCCGCGTTCGGCATGAAGGTCGTCGCGTACGACCCGTACGTCCAGCCTGCCCGGGCGGCGCAGATGGGCGTGAAGGTGGTGTCGCTGGACGAGCTGCTGGAAGTCTCCGACTTCATCACCGTCCACCTGCCGAAGACCCCCGAGACCGTCGGTCTCATCGGTGACGAGGCGCTGCACAAGGTCAAGCCGTCGGTGCGGATCGTCAACGCCGCGCGCGGTGGGATCGTCGACGAGGAGGCGCTGTACTCGGCGCTCAAGGAGGGCCGGGTCGCGGGCGCGGGCCTCGACGTGTACGCGAAGGAGCCGTGCACGGACTCCCCGCTCTTCGAGCTCGACGAGGTCGTCTGCACGCCGCACCTCGGTGCGTCCACGGACGAGGCCCAGGAGAAGGCGGGTATCGCGGTGGCGCGGTCCGTCCGGCTCGCCCTCGCGGGTGAGCTGGTGCCGGACGCCGTGAACGTCCAGGGCGGTGTCATCGCCGAGGACGTCAAGCCGGGTCTGCCGCTGGCCGAGCGTCTGGGCCGTATCTTCACCGCGCTCGCCGGCGAGGTGGCGGTCCGCCTCGACGTAGAGGTGTACGGCGAGATCACGCAGCACGATGTGAAGGTGCTGGAGCTGTCGGCGCTCAAGGGTGTCTTCGAGGATGTGGTCGACGAGACGGTCTCGTACGTCAACGCTCCGCTGTTCGCGCAGGAGCGGGGCGTGGAGGTGCGGCTGACGACGAGCTCGGAGTCGCCGGACCACCGCAATGTGGTCACCGTGCGCGGCACCCTGGGCAGCGGCGAGGAGGTCTCGGTCTCCGGCACGCTCGCGGGCCCGAAGCACCACCAGAAGATCGTCGCGGTGGGCGAGTACGACGTGGACCTCGCCCTCGCCGACCACATGGTCGTCCTCAAGTACGCGGACCGTCCCGGTGTCGTCGGTACCGTCGGGCGCGTCTTCGGTGAGGCCGGCATCAACATCGCGGGTATGCAGGTCGCCCGCGCCATCGCCGGCGGCGAGGCCCTCGCGGTCCTGACGGTGGACGACACGGTGCCTCAGCCGGTGCTCACGGAGGTGGCCGAGGAGATCGGCGCGACGTCGGCGCGGTCGGTGAACCTGGTCTGAGGTTCGTTCCTGGACGACGTTCGGGGCCCGTCACCTGCTGGTGACGGGCCCCGAACGCGTACCCCCGGCGGTTGGTCAGACGGCTGCTGTCTCGGCTGCCTTCTCGCGCTCAGCCGCCTCCGCCGCGGGCACCCGCACTCCGCGCAGCACCACCGCGCCCGCGACCGCCGCGCCGAGCAGGACCACCGCCCCCGCGATCGCCGCGCCGTGCATCCCGCTGGTGAACGCCTCCCGGGCGGCGGCTGCCAGGGCGTCCCCTGCGCGCCCCGGCAGCTGCTCGGCCACGGCGAGGGCGCCGCCGAGGGTTTCGCGGGCGGGTTCGGCCGCCGACGCGGGCATCTCGTGGTGGTAGATCGCGGTACCGATGGAGCCGAGCGTCGCCATGCTCAGGGCGCCGCCGAACTCGGCGGAGGTCTCCACGAGGGACGAGGCGCTGCCCGCGTTCTCGACGGGCGCCGCGCTGATGGCCAGGTCGGCCAGCTGGGCGGTGGTGGCGATGACCCCGGAGGCCAGGACACCGGACGCGACGAGCACCAGCCACAGCGAGTCCGTGCCGGCGAGGGCCAGCAGACCGTAACCGCACGCAGCGGTCGCGAAGCCGCCGGCCACGACGTAGGCGCGAGCCATGCCCCGCTGCACCAGATGGGCCGAGACCGGCCCCGCGAAACCGATGAACACCGAGGGCAGCAGCGCCCACAGCGCGGCCTCCAGCGCCTCCTTGCCGAGGACCGACTGGACGTACTGGGTGGTGAAGTACGCCGAGCCCATCATCCCGAAGATCGCGACCAGGTTCAGGGCCACGGCCGGGGTGAAGCCCCGGCCGTGGAACAGCCGCGGCGGGATCATCGGAGCGGCCGCGGTGCGCTGGCGGTGGACGAACAGCGCCGCGAAGAGCAGGCCCACCGTCACCGACACCACATACCGCACGTTCCAGCCCTCGGCGGCCAGCTCCTTCAGGCCGTAGATCACCGGCAGGACCGCCACCATCGACAGCGGCACGCTCAGCAGGTCGAAGCGGCCGGGGTCCGGGTTCTTCGACTCGGGGAGCAGAATCGGGCCGAGGGCCAGCAGCAACGCCATCGCGGGCAGGTTGACCAGGAAGACCGAGCCCCACCAGAAGAACTCGACCAGCACACCGCTCATCACCGACCCCAGGGCGACGCCCGCCGTCATCACACCGGACCAGAGTCCGATCGCCTTCGTCCGCTGGCCCGGGTCGGTGAACATCGTGCGCACCAGCGCCATCGTCGACGGCATCAGGGTCGCCCCGCCGATGCCGAGAACCGCGCGGGCCGCGATCAGGGTCTCGGCGCTGTGCGCGTACGCGGCCACCAGGGAGGCGGCGCCGAACGCGACCGCGCCGATCAGCAGCAGCCGACGGCGGCCGATGCGGTCACCGAGCGAGCCCATCGTCATCAGCAGACCGGCCAGCACGAAAGCGTAGATGTCGAAGATCCACAACAGCTGGGTGCCGCTCGGCTCCAGGTCCGCGCTGATCGCGGGGATCGTGAAGTAGAGAACCGAGACGTCCATCGAGACCAGTAGCAGCGGAAGCATCAGCACGGCGAGCGCGGTCCACTCGCGGCGGCCGGCACGGGTGGGGTGCTCCGGGCCCGCGCTTGTCGGGTTCGTAGTCATGCCGAGGAATGTACAAGCGTGTTAAACGCTTGTCTAGAACGAGCGTATGAGACGTTCGTGTAGTGCATGTGTCCAGTACGCTCGTTTAAGCCAGGCGTCTAAGACGGTTGTCTGTATTCGGCGGTAGGCTGGCCGGTATGGGACACCGTGAGGATCTGCTCGAAGGCGCCAAGCGCTGCCTGCTGGAGAAGGGCTTCCTGCGCACGACCGCGCGCGACATCGTCAAGGCGTCGGGGACGAACCTGGCGTCGATCGGCTACCACTACGGCTCGAAGGACGCGCTGCTGGCGCAGGCGTACGTGGCCATGGTCGAGGAGGTCTCGGACGCCTTCGAGGGCGGTGGGGCGATCGAGAGCAGTTCCGCGCCCGGCTCGGTCGAGCGGTTCCGGGAGGTGTGGTCGAACATCGTCGACACCATGCGGGAGCCCGGCTCGCAGTGGCGCCTCAGTATGGAGATCCTGGCCATGGGGGACCAACTGCCCGAGGTGCGCGAGCATCTGGCGCGGGCCCAGCGGGAGGGGGCGCGCGGCATTGTCACGCTCTTCATGGGCGGGCATGAGGAGGATGTCACGGACAGGACCACGGACACCCTCGGCAGCTTCTACACGACCCTGCTGATGGGCCTCGTCGCACAGTGGACCTTCGACCCCGAGAGCGCGCCCGACGCCGACGCGCTCACCGAGGGCCTGCTCCAGGTGATGGAGGCCGCCAAGCAGGCGTGACCTCGGCGACGCGCCCGTCCCGCAACTCGATCGCCCGGTCCGCGAAGTGCCGTACGACGGACCGGTCGTGACAGATGAACAGGTACGCGAGCCCCAGCTCGTCCTGGAGGTCCGCGAGCAGGTTGAGGACTCCGGCGCGGACGGACGGGTCGAGCGCCGAGACCGGTTCGTCGAGGACGAGGAGGCGGGGCTCGGACGCCAGCGCGCGGGCGATTCCGGCGCGTTGGCACTGGCCGCCGGAGAGTTCGTACGGGAAGCGGTCGCCGTACGCCGGGTCCAGGCCTACCCGGTCGAGGAGTTCGGCGACCCGGGCCGGGCCCGCCGCGTCCCAGCGGCCCTGGACGCGCAGGGGTTCCGCCACCGCGTCGCGGATGCGGTGGCGGGGGCTGAGGGAGCCGTACGGGTCCTGGAAGACCGGCTGCATCCGGGGGCGGACAGGACGCAGTTCGCGTTCGGTCAGGCGCGTCAACTCCCGGCCCTCGAAGCGTACTTCACCCGCATCCGGGCGGCGTAGCTGCAGGACCGCCGTGACCGTGGACGACTTGCCGCAGCCGGACGGGCCGTTCAGCGCGAGCGTCTCGCCCGCGTCCAGGGTGAAGGAGACGCGGTCCACGGCGGTGACCGTGCCGTAGCGGACCACCAGGTCACGAACGTCGAGGAGGGGCTGGTTCGGGCTCATGCTCGCTGCTCCTGGAACAACTCGGCCGCCGGGTACGGGACGTCGTCCCAGCGATGACAGGAGACCTCGTGGCCGTCGTCCACCTGCCACGGCTGCGGCTCCTCACGACGGCAGCGGTCCTCCGCGAGAGGGCAGCGCGGTGCGAAGGCGCAGCCGGGCGGAAGGGCGTCGGGGACGGGCGGGACGCCGGGGATGGTGGGGAGGCGCCGGCGGACACCCGCGCGGGCCGGTTCGCCTGGTGCGCCCGGTTCACCGGAGGGCAGCGACGCCAGCAGTCCCGCCGTGTACGGCGCCCTGGGGCGGTCCAGTACCCGCGCCGCCGGGCCCTGTTCGACCTGGCGGCCCGCGTACATGACGAGCACACGGTCGGCGTGCTCCCGGACCACCGCAAGATCGTGCGTGATCAGCACGAGTGCGGCGCCGACGGCCTCGCGCTGCTCGCCGAGGACCCGCAGCACCTGCTCCTGGAGCTCCGCGTCCAGCGCGGTCGTCGGCTCGTCGGCGACCACCACGTCCGGTTCGTTGACGGTCGCCATGGCGATGACGGCGCGCTGGCGCATGCCGCCGGAGTACTCGTGCGGGTACGCGCGCGCCTTGCGTACGGCGTCGGGGATGCCCACACGGTCGAGTGCGGCGACCGCGCGGGCGCGGGCCTCCTTACGGGAGACGCGGGCCACCGACCGTACGGCGGCGGCGAGTTGGTCGCCCACGGGATGCACGGGGGAGAGTGCGGAGAGGGCGTCCTGGGGGACGAGCGCGATACGGCTCCCGCGCTGGGCGCCGCCTCGCGTGTCCCCGCGCAGGCGCACCGAACCGCTCGCCGTCGCGCCCCGTGGCAGCATCCCGAGCAGTGCGCGTGCCGTGAGGGACTTGCCCGCGCCCGACTCGCCGACCAGGGCGAGCACTTCGCGCGGCCGGACGTCGAAGGACAGACCGCGCACGGCCTCCACCCCCGCGAAGGCGATGCGCAGCCCACGCACCGACAGCAACACCTCAGACTCCAATGGGGGTCTCCTCCTTACGGGCCCGGGCCCGGGTCCGGGCGCGGGCCCCGGCGGCTTTACGCGCGTTCCGTGCTTTCCGTGCGTTCCGTCCCGAACGACTCCTCGCGCCCTGCTCCGCGTATGCCGCCGTCGACACCGCGAGCCCCGCCAGCAGGGCGAGGGCGACCGCCGGGGCCAGGGCCGCCCACGGGGCGCGTTCCACATAGGCGCGCGACTCGTCGAGCAGCAACCCCCACTCGGGGGTGGGCGGTTGGGCGCCCAGGCCCAGGAAGCCCAGGGAGGCGAGGGCGAGGGCGATGCCGGGGAGACGGAGGAGTGCGTGGCGGGTGACGGGACCGGCCACGGAGGGCAGGACGTGCCGGGTCAGGATCCACACAGGGCTTGCCCCGATGGCCCGTTGGGCGGTCAGGAACGTCGATGCGCGGACCTCCTGGACCAGGGCCGCCGCGTGCGCCGCCAGCGCGGGCCAGGAGAGGAGGGCCACCGCGAGGGCCGCGCCGCCCGTGCCGGGGCCGACGACCGCCGCGACCAGGATGCCCGCGATCACCGGTGGCAGCGCGTTGGCGATGTCCGAGGCGCCGGACGCCACGGACGGCAGGAAGCCGAGGGCGAGGGAGAGCACCAGACCCGCCAGGCAGACCGCGGCCGCCGTGCCGATCGTGGAGGCCGCGCCGTGCCCCAGCCGGGCCAGCACGTCCCGCCCGAGCCCGTCCGTACCGAGGGGGTACGCCCAGGACGGCGCCCGGAGCCTGGCCGTCGTGTCCACGGCGTACGGGTCGCGCAGCAGCCCCCAGCCGACCGCCGTCAGCAGCACCGCCGCGAGCGCCACCGGAACGGCCGGGTGGGAGCGGACCGGGCGGGCCGTGGGCAGGGTCAGTCCCGCGTCCCGCAGCGCCGGGCCGAGCAGCCGGCGCCGTACGAGTGCCACGAGCGCACCCGTGACCAGCCCGAGCGCGAGCAGCGCCAGGACCGACCCCTGGAGCAGCGGCAGGTCCTGCGACTTGGCCGCGCCCAGTGCCGTACGCCCGATGCCGGGCACCGCGAACACTGTCTCCACGGCGACCGCGCCCCCCGTCAGCCCGACGGCCGCCATTCCGAACTGCGGGAGCAGGGGCGGCAGTACGCGCCGCAGGGCCGCCGCCGCGACGCGCACGCCGCTCACCCCGGCACCCCGCCACAGCTCCACCCAGCGCTCCTCCAGCACGGCGGGCAGCGCGTCCGCGACCAGGCGGCCGAGCAGACCGCCCGCCGGCACGCCGAGCGCGATGGCGGGAAGCACCATGTACTGCGGGCCCTGCCAGCCGGACGTCGGCAGCAGGCCCAGCCACACCCCGCACACCAGCAGCGCCACGGTGGCCAGCAGGAACTCGGGCACGGCGGCGAGCATCGCGGCGAACGCCCCGGCCGACCCCCGTCCTCGTCCGAGGACGGGCGCCACGAGCGCGCACGCCAGCAGCACCGCGATCCCGAAGGCGGCGGCCATGAGGCCGAGCGACACCTGGAGGCCGGACACCACGGAGGGGAGCACGTCCGTGCCCGACACCCATGATGTGCCGAGGTCGCCGCGCGGCAGTCCCAGCGTCCAGCTCCCCAGCAGGGACAGGGGGCCCGCGTCCAGGCCGAGGTCGGCGCGGACCGCGGCCAGGGCCTCCGGGGTGGCCTCCTGCTCGGCCGACCGCGCCCGCAGCACGGTCAGCGCGGGATCCCTGCCGGAGAGCCATGGCAGCAGGCCGACGGCCGTCACGACGGCGGCGAGGCAGACGAGACGGGTCACCCCGGCCGGGCCGGTCCATCTCCTTACGGCGCTTACGGTGAGCCTCACTTGACGTAGGTGCCGGCCGTGACCAGCTCGCGCTCGCGCGGGTCGTGGGCCGCGCCCGTGACCCCGGCGGCGTCCCCCTGGATCACGCGTTCGTGCAGCATCGGCACCGCCGCGTCGGTGGCGAGCACGGCGGCCTCGGCCTCGATGACCGCCTTCCGGCGCGCCTCGCCGGCCTTGGACTTCGAGGCCTTGTCCAGGGCGGCGTCGACCGACTTCTCGGCGAGCTGGGAGATGTTGAACGAACCGTCGGAGCCGAAGTCGCTGTAGAGGTACGCGGCCGGGTCGCCGGAGTCGAGGACGGTCGCCCGGGAGAGGACGAACGCGTCGAACTCGCCCGCCAGCGCGTCGGACTCGATGTTGGCGTACTCGCGGATCTCCAGCTTCACCCTGAACCCGGCCTTCTGGAGCTGCTGTTGCAGCGCGGCCGCGACCTCGGGCAGCTCGGCCCGGTCCGTGAACGTGCCGATGGTGACGGACCTGCCGGACGGGTCACCGGCCTCGGCCCGCCGCACCGGCGACCGCAGGTCGGCGGCCCACGGGAGCGCCGGTCCGAGCAGCCCCTCGGCGACATCCGCCCGTCCCTCGTACACGCCCTCGACGATCGACGTCGCGTCGACGGCCTCACGGGCCGCCGCCCGGAGACCGGCGTCCTTGAAGACGCCCTTCACGGTGTTCAGATACAGGGTGTTGGTGCGGGGCATCGGAACCTCGGTGATCAGGTCCTGGTCGAGCACCGCGGCCTGGGAGACGGGGACGGCCTCGACGATGTCGGCCTCGCCGCTGCGCAGGGCGGCGGCACGCGCGGTGCCGTCGGGCACGAACTTCACATCGATTCCCGGGGACTTGGCCCTGCCGCCCCAGTAGTCGTCGTAGCGGTCGAGGGTGGCCGAGGACGTGCCGTTCACCTTGGTCAGCTCGAAGGGGCCGGTGCCCGCGCCGACCGGGTTCACCGTCTTCCCCGCGTACGCCCTCGCCGCCAGGACCGCCAGCTGCGGCGAGCTGAGGCGCTGCGGGACGAGCGGGTCCTCGGCGGCTGTGGTGACGGTGACGTGGCCGTCCTCGGCCTTCGCGGTGAGCTCGACACCGTCGAGGATGCGGGGCTTGGGGGAGGCGCCGGCCGCCCTGGTCAGGGAGCGGACGACGGCCTCGGGGGTGAGTTCGGTGCCGTCGTGGAACGTCACCCCGTCACGTATCTCGAACGTCCAGGTCCGCCCGCTCTGCCGCCATCCGGTGGCCAGCGCGGGCTCGGCGTCGCCCTGGGCGTCCAGCTTCACCAGCGTCTCGGCCGTCGACCAGCGCGACAGCTTGAACGCGTCGTCGGAGAGCGGGGACAGGCCCGAACGCGGGGGCTGCATCATGGCGAGCCGTATGCGCTTGCCGTCGCCCTTCGCCGACGGCCCGGCGGACGGATCCGCGTCGGCGAAGCATCCGGTGAGCAGGGCGGAGGCCGCGGAGAGAGCCGCGACGGGAAGCAGACGGGCGGGCAGGCGCACGGGACCCTCCGGGCAAAGGGGTGGTAGGGAGTGAGTGCGCCGACCGTAGCATGATGATAATCGTTTTCAATAATGTGGGTCGTGTCGTACGGAGCTCCGCGGCGGTGCGCCTCAGAGGCGATGCGCCTTGAGGGTCATGTGGAGCAGCAGGCGGTCCTCGCCGTCGTCCAGGTCCAGGCCCGTGAGCTGTTCCACGCGGGAGAGCCGGTAGTACAGCGTCTGCCGGTGGATGCCCAACTCGGCTGCCGTGCGGCCCGCTTGGCCCGCGCAGTCCAGGAACACCTCTGCCGTGCGGACGAGTTCCTGGTGGGTGTCGGTCAACAGTCCGCGTACGGAAGGGTCCTGGACCGCCTCGGGTGGCAGCGTGGTGAGCAGTCGGTACGGGCCGATCGCGCTCCATTCGGCGACCGGTCCCAGCCGGGGCTCCGCCAGTGCGGCACGGGCCGCCCCCGACGCCTCCTGCCACGCGGTGCCCAGCTCGGCCAGCCCGGAGCGGGCACCCGCGACGCCGGCCGCCGCGTTCGCCCCGGCTCGCTCCAGCAGCCGGGCCGCCGCGGTCCGCGCCGGCTGCGGCAGGTCCGCCGAGCGCAGCCGCACCAGCAGCGCCAGGCTCTGCGCGGCGGCGCCCCACGGCACCGTGCACAGGGCGGTCGCCCCCGGCACCGCTCGAACGGACGGCGCGTCGGACGGGTCGGCGGACGGCCAGGGCGCCACGCAAACGACGGTGTGCAGGCCGACCGCGCGCGGGCCAAGCGCCGTGCGGAGCTCTCCCACCGCCATGTCCTGCTGCCAGCCGGGCTCCGCCGTGAGGGCCGCGCGCAGCTCACGCGTCAGGTCCGCGCCCGCCTGGGCCTCGTCCGCCAGCAGGGCGCCGATCCGGGAGGTCACCTCCATGGCGGCGGAGAGCTGGGCGTCGGTGGGCCCCGGCTCGCCCTCCAGCAGCCAGACGTACCCGAGGACCACACCCCGGTGCCGGACGGGAAGGCAGATGCGCCCCCGGTACACCCCCGCCTCCGGAGTGGGCGGGATCCGTACCGGACCTGTCGCCCGGGTGATGCCGAAGCCCTCGAACCACTCCCGTACGGCCGGCGTCGAGCGGCGCGTGAGGATCGAGCGGGTACGCACGGGGTCCAGCGCCGACTCGTCCAGGTCGCCCTCGCTGTCGTACGCCCCGAAGGCGATCAGCTCGAAGTCGCGGTTCTCCAGCGTCGCGGGCAGGCCCAGCAGGCCGGAGATCTCGTCCACCAGCTCCTGATAGTCGCCCCGGCCGCCCGCCCTTCCGGTCCTGAAAACGTCCGTCACCCGGGCATTCTCCCGCATTCCGCGAGCCCTTCATACATCTGTCTGAGATCCAGGGCACGGATGCGTGACAGCTGTCGATGGCCGAGGATCGGAGGGATCCTTAGGTTTCACGGTGGTTCTCCGTGCCGTACCCGGCTGGTCGGGTCACGGCCTTCCGCTGGTCCTTTGTGGAGGTGCCCCGTGCTGGGTCCCGTGATTCTCGCCGCGTCGCGCAGCGACCGGATGCGCCGGATGGTCTCGGCGGCTCCGGTGACGAAGTCGGTGGTCGACCGTTTCATCCCCGGTGAGACGGTGGACGAGGTCGTGCCCGTCATCGAGGACCTCACCGGCAAGGGCCTGGACGTGACCATGGACGTGGTCGGTGAGGACATCACCACCGCCGAGCAGGCCGAGGCCGCCCGCGACGCGTACCTGGAGCTGGTCGAGAGGCTGGGAGACCTCGGGCTCGGGACGCGGGCCGAGATGTCGGTCAAGCTCTCGATGTTCGGCCAGGCACTGCCCCACGGCCACGAGCTGGCCCTCGCCAACGTCCGCCCCGTCGTCGAGGCCGCCGCCGCCATCGGGACCACGGTCACGCTGGACGCGGAGGACCACACCACCCTCGACTCGATGTTCGCGATCCACGACGAGCTGAGGAAGGACTTCCCGCAGACCGGGTGCGTGATCCAGGCGTACCTGTACCGCACCGAGGAGGACGCCCGCCGCCTCGCCGCGAGCGGCAGCCGCGTACGCCTCGTGAAGGGCGCGTACAAGGAGCCCGCCGCGGTCGCGTACCAGCGGAAGCACGAGATCGACAAGGCGTACGTGCGTGTCCTGAAGGTCCTGATGGAGGGCTCGGGGTACCCGATGATCGGGTCCCACGACCCGCGCCTCATCTCCATCGCACAGGAGCTGGCCCACCGCGCCGCGCGCAAGCCGGACGAGTACGAGTTCCAGATGCTGTACGGGATCAGGAGCGAGGAGCACCTCCGGCTCGCCGCCGACGGCCACCGCATGCGTGTGTACACCGCGTACGGCACCGACTGGTACGGGTACTTCATGCGGCGGCTCGCGGAGAAGCCGGCGAATCTGCGGTTTTTCCTGCGCTCGATGGTCAGCAAAGGGTGAGCGGCAGCTGTCGGCACCCGGGTGCATCCTGGGTACCGACAGCTACCGCCCACCGGCCGGCTGAGCCGACCCGGTTCCGCACCACAAGGAGTACGGAACTTGTGACTCCGCCCCTGTGGGGACTTCTCACTCGCTCGCCGCAGCGGGTTCGTGACGGTCAAGCCCTGACCGCCGCCCAAGATACGCAGACGACTTTGGCTCCCTCCAGCCGAAGTCAGGGATTCACCCGGAAGAGGTAGCTCATGGATGCTGTGACCCAGGTCCCCACCCCCGTCAACGAGCCGGTGCACGGCTACGCCCCCGGCTCGCCCGAGCGAGCCCGGCTGGAGGCCAGGCTCAAGGAGCTGTCCGAGAACCCCGTCGACCTGCCCTGCACCATCGGCGGCGAGAAGCGGCTCGGCGGCGGCGAGCGCTTCGACGTCGTCCAGCCGCACAACCACAAGGCCGTACTCGGCAGCTACCGGAACGCGACCCGGCAGGACGCGCGGGACGCGATCGACGCGGCCCTCGCCGCCGCGCCCGCCTGGCGCGCCATGTCCTTCGACGACCGTGCCGCGATCATCCTGCGCGCCGCCGAACTGCTGTCCGGACCGTGGCGCGAGACGCTGGCCGCCTCCACCATGCTCGGCCAGTCGAAGACCGCCCAGCAGGCCGAGATCGACTGCCCCTGCGAGCTGGTCGACTTCTGGCGCTTCAACGTGAAGTACGCCCGCGACCTGCTCGCCGAGCAGCCGGTCGCCAACTCCCCGGGCGTCTGGAACCGTCTCGACCACCGCCCGCTGGAGGGCTTCGTCTACGCGATCACCCCCTTCAACTTCAGCGCGATCGCCGGCAACCTGCCCACCGCGCCCGCCCTGATGGGCAACGTGGTCGTGTGGAAGCCGTCGCCGACCCAGACCCACGCCGCCGTGCTGCTCATGCAGCTTCTGGAGGAGGCCGGTCTGCCCAAGGGCGTCATCAACCTCGTCACCGGCGACGGCATCGAGGTCTCCGAGGTCGCCCTGGAACACCGCGACCTCGCGGGCATCCACTTCACCGGCTCGACGAAGACCTTCCAGTACCTGTGGAAGACCGTCGGCAGCAACATCGAGAAGTACCGCTCCTACCCGCGCATCGTCGGTGAGACCGGCGGCAAGGACTTCCTGGTCGCCCACCCGAGCGCCGACCGCGCGGTGCTGAAGACCGCCCTGACCCGGGGCGCCTTCGAGTACCAGGGCCAGAAGTGCAGCGCGACCTCCCGGGCGTACATCCCGGCGTCGATCTGGAACTCCGGCTTCAAGGAGGAGTTCGCCGCCGAGGTCGACGGCCTCACCATGGGCGACGTCACCGACCTGTCCCACTTCATCGGCGCCGTCATCGACGAGCGTGCCTTCGCCAAGAACAAGGCCGCGATCGACCGCGCGAAGACGGACCCGGCCTGCACGGTCGTCGCGGGCGGCTCGTACGACGACTCGGTGGGCTACTTCGTCCGCCCGACCGTCGTCGAGTGCGGTGACCCGGAGAACGAGGTCTTCACCACCGAGTACTTCGGTCCGTTCCTCGCCGTGCACGTCTACGAGGACGACCGGTACGAGGAGATGCTGACCCAGATGGAGTCGGTGGCCGACTACGCCCTCACCGGCTCGGTCATCGCGGGCGACCGCGCGGCCGCCGCGTACACCGCCGAGAAGCTCCGCTACGCGGCCGGCAACTTCTACATCAACGACAAGTCGACGGGTGCCGTCGTCGGCCAGCAGCCCTTCGGCGGCGGCCGCGCCTCGGGCACCAACGACAAGGCGGGCGCCCCGCAGAACCTGATGCGCTGGACGCTCACCCGCGCCATCAAGGAAACGCTGGTTCCGCCGACCGACTACACCTACCCGCACATGGGCTGACATCCCGGCAGACTCTCCACCATGACCTGGACGGAGAGCGGGACGACGCGGACGGTGACCGCCGACGACGGAGTACGGCTGTGGGCGAGCCGTTCGGGCCGTGGCACACCCCTGGTGCTGTGCCACGGCGGCCCCGGACTGTGGGACATGTTCGAGGACGTGGCCGGGCTGCTCGGCGGCCTGGCCACGGTGGTCCGCTGGGACCAGCGCGGCTGCGGACGGTCCGAGCGGTGCGCCGGACCGTGGACGAGCGAGCGGTTCGTGGCGGATCTGGACGCCGTGCGCGCGCACTTCGGACTGGAGCGGACGGCACTGCTCGGCCACTCCTGGGGCGCGCAACTGGCGCTCAGCTACGCGCTCGCCCATCCGGAGCGGGTGAGTGCGCTGGTGTACGTGGCCGGAACGGGCATCGGGCCGGATGCCGACTGGCACGGCGCCTACGAGGAGAACCTCCTCGCCCGGCTCGGCGAACAACCCGAACGGTTCGCCCGCTGGCTTGAGTTGACGGACCGTCCGCAGCGCACCGCCGAGGAGGAACGGCAGCGCGCGGTGCTCCAGTGGACAGCCGAGTTCGAGGACCGCGAGCGGGCTCCGGAACTCGCCGAGCGCATGGCCGACCCGTGGTTCGGCGTCAACGCCGAGTGCAACAAGGCCCTCAACGCCGAGCGGAAGCGGACCTGGGGCACTCCCGAGCTGTACACCGCCTGCCAGGCCCTCGACCTGCCCGTGCTCATTGTCGACGGTGAGCGGGACATCCGGCCGCGCTCGGCCGTCGACTCGCTGGAGCGGGCCCTGCCCCGGGCGCGGCGGGTCATCCTGCCGGACGCGGGCCACCTCCCCTGGGCCGAGGACCCGCAAGGCTTCCGCGAGGCGGTCGCGACGGTGCTCTGAGCCCCGCCGCGACCGCCCCCCGGATCAGCTGTCGCAGGTGGTCCGGCCCTGCCACCAGCGGCACGCCTGCGCCGCGAAGCCGCCGTCCGCGACCACCGGTACGGCGAGGGTGTCGCCGCCCCGGACCACGTGCGGCGTGCGGACGAGCCCCGACGGGCCGTCCGTGACCGTCTCCACCAGCCAGCGGCCCGCACCCAGCCGCAGCGGTACGTCCACGGTCTGTGCCGCGCCCGCGAACGTTCCGCCGATGAACCACCGGCCGTCGGGCGCCTGCCGGGCGAGGACCGCGGAGCGCCCGGGGTCCCCGGTCAGCAGCCGAGTGCGTTCCCAGCGCGCGGGCAGCTGCTCCAGGTAGCGGCGGGCCTCGGGGCGGGCGTCGTACGACTCGGGCGTCCCGGCGAGGTTCTGGATGCCGGACTCGTACAGGACCGTCAGGCCCAGCTCACCCGCGTCGGAGGCCACGTTGGGCCGGTAGGGGCGGTGGAAGGCGCCCGGGGTGAAGTCCATCGAGCCGATGACGTTGCGGGTGAAGGGCAGGGCCGCGAGGTGCTCGGCGGTGTTGGTGCGCTTCTCCTCGCCGCCGATGCCCTCCATGGTCATCACGTGCGGCCAGGTGCGCTGCATGCCCTTCGGGATGGTCGAGCCGTGGAAGTTGACCATCAGACGGTGGCGGGCGGTGGCCTCCAGGGCGTCGTCGTACCAGCGCATGCGCTCCTGGGACTCCGAGTCCATGAAGTCGATCTTGACGCCCGTCACGCCCCAGCGCTCCAGCGTGGACAGCCACTTCTCGCGCTCGACGGGGTCCGTGAGCAGGGTGTAGTGGAGCCAGACCTGGATCTTGACGCCCTTCTTCGCCGCGTACCGCACCAGCTCCGGCATCCAGTTGTTCGTCTGCCAGTCGGGGTCGATGACGTTCCACTCGCCGGGCTTGTAGTACCAGCCCGCGTCCACGACCTCGTACGGCCAGCCGCGCTCGGCCGCGTAGTCGACGTACTTCTTCTGGGCTTCGAGGCTCTGCCCGGCCTCCCTGCCGCCCGCGAGCCAGGTCCACAGGGCCGGACCGGGCTTGATCCAGGAGGTGTCGCGGACGCGGGAGGGCGGGGCCAGGTCGTCGACGAAGGTGGACTCGGTGACGGTCGCCAGGTCGCCGGTGATGACCGCCCGCCAGGGTGTGGTGAGCCCGGCGCCGTCGGACACCTGGACCGGTTCGTCGTTCCAGAGTGCCACCTTGTACGTCGAGGAGCCCGCCTCGTGCGTCAACTGGGCACCCGCGTAGCTGCCGTCGACGTCCGACTCGGCGATCAGTGCCGGGCCGCCGGGGGTGTTGAAGAGGGCCTGCATCATGTAGCGGCCCGTCGCCGGCTCCGTCGCGGACGCGTACCGGGAGAAGAGCAGCTCGTTGTCGGCGCGGTACCCGCCGATGACCGCGTCCGTGCCCGTGGGCAGGGTGAACGCGGAGGCCTCGCGCAGGACGTCGCCCTCGTCGCGGGGGAGTACGTAGCGGTAGGCGACGCCGTCCCGGGCCACCCGGGTCACCAGGTCGACGCGGGCGCCGTCCGCCGTACGGAACCGGAAGCGGGACTCGGTCATGCGGACGACGCGCCGCTCCGACTTGCCCGACGTGCTGGTGTAACTCCCGGCCACCGTACGGTCGGTGCGGCCGGTGAAGGTCAGCTCCTTGGAGAAGTCGGCCCGCTCGGTGACCAGGCCGACCGGCGAGGGTTCGAGAACCGTACGGTCGCCGCGTCTGACGGCGAGCGTGGGCCGGCCGTCGGCCGGGTCGAGCGCCACGACGGCGGTGGGGGAGCCGGGCGGCCCCGCCACCTCCCAGGACTGTGCCTGTGCCGTGGGGTCGGCGTGGGCGGGGGGCATCGCCACCGCGGTGGCGAGGAGCGCGGAACAGAGCGTCAACACGATGGTGCGCGGCCTTAACAGGGCCGGTATGGCGGGCATGCGGCTCTCCCTGTCGCAGTCATCCGATGACTGTGAGAGTGGAGGCGGTAAATGGGGCTGTCAAGGAGTCGTGCAGCTATATACATCGGATAACTGCGGAGAACTGCACGATGTGATCCACTGCACTGTCTCAGATAGTAGGAAGGCCAAGTATTTGTGGAGACAAGCGACCCCTCGTCGCTTACTTTTGTAGAAGCCGAACGTCTCGCTCGACCCAGCGAATGGCGGTCGTGAGCCGGAGCCCGAAGGCAGGCAATCCCTGCGGCACCGCTCCCCGCCCCATCCGGCGACTGTCTCGTAACCCCTCTTTCCGCACTCCCGGATGACCTCGAAGGAGTCGATTCCGCATGGCCGAGACGACCGCCCGCCGCCGAGTCCGCCGCCACACCCGTACGAGCGAGTCCGACCGCAAGAACGCCGCCGCCGCGCTCCAGCGCGCCCTCGACCGCAGGGACAACGGCGGAGCGACCGGACACTGATGCCGAGCGCCACCGCACACCAGTCACCACCACACCCCAGCCGGGAGCCGCGCCCGCACGAGGTGCGGCGCGGCCGTGGGTCCCGACTCACTTGCCGCGCCGCACCTCGAAATGATCGATGCGCTCGCCCTTGTGGGTGAGCGCCGACACCTTGAGCCGGGCGGGCCCGGTGCCCTTGCCGGGCTCCGCCTCCACCGAGAGGAACGAGTACCCGGTGTAGCGCACGCGCGACCACTCCACGGTCTCGTCCTTCCGCTGACGCGACCTGGTCCAGACGAAGGACTCGATGGACTCGCGTCCCCTGATGTGCCCCTCGTAGCTGTCCTTGACGTCCGGGTCGAAGCCGTAGAGGGTCTTGCCGCCGCCGCCCGCGGTGACGTACACGATCCCGTCCCGTTCCGGATTCGTCGACGCACCGATCGGTAGGGGCTTGCCGACCTCGCCGTTCTTGATGGCGTCCGTCCGCTCGTACGCATGGTTGTGGCCGTTGATCACCAGGTCCACCTGGTGATCAACGAACAGCGGTAGCCAGTCGGCGCGCAGCCCGCCGTCGGACGCGTGCTTCGACGTCGAGTACATGCAGTGGTGGAAGAAGACGACGATGAAGTCGACCGAGTCCTCCGCCCGCAACTCCTTCAGCGTCCGGCTCAGCCATGCCGTCTGCTCGCCGTCCGTGTAGCCGAAGTTGGCGGGAATCTCGTACGAGACGTCGTTCGCGTCCAGGGCCACCACGCCGACGTTGCCGTACGTGAACGCGTACACGCCCGGCGCCTTCCGCGGGTCGAATCCGCTTTCGGGTAGTGAGAAGCGGGCCAGTTGCCCGCCGTACCCGTCCGGCGAGTACCAGGCCTCCATGTCGTGGTTGCCGGTCGTCACCAACCACGGCACCGACTTCGCCACCGGCTCGGTCTGCTTGAGGAACGCGTCCCAGGTCGATGGGTTGAACAGGTCCGACTTCTCGCCATGGCCGGTGTTGTTCGCGTAGCAGATGTCGCCCGCGTGCAGGTGGAACGCCGGGTCCTGACGCAGCAGCACCTTGTCGTTCTCGATCGCCTCCTTGCTGACGCCCTGGTCGCCGAAGGCGGTGAAGACGAACCTCTCCGGGCTCGCGGGCGCCGTACGGAACGAGGCGATGGTCGACCGGTGGCGCGGCGAAGCCGGGTCGAAGCCGTCGTGGCCGACGCCGTAGTAGTACGTCGTGCCGGGCTGCAGGCCGTCCAGGGCCGCGTGCACGTAGTACTGCTCGTACCGCGGGCGTCCCCCCAGCTCCGGGGTGACCAGATCGCGGACCTCGGCCTCGATCTTCCGGCTCAGGTCGTCGGGCCGGGAGCCCACACGGATGAACGGCTTCCTGACCGCGAACGGCACCTGCCAGGAGATCCGCATCTGCGTCTTCGGGTCGGCGCCGAAGGAGAGATGGCGGCCGAAGGGGGCGACGACGGAACCGTGCACCCGCTCCGTCGCGGTCGCGGACGAGCGGTCCGCCGTCGGTGTCCGCGATCCCGAGCAGCCGGTCAGCAGCCCGCCGGCCAGTGCGCTCGCGGTCACCAACGTCCGCCGCCGGGACAGTTTCGTGCGGAGGTACTCGTGCTGTTCCGCCATGCTCATATGGCGCGCGAGCCGTTCTGGAATGCCGAAGTCCGGTGTCTCCATGGTCGAGAACTTCCCAGCAACACCCAACTCAGGGCAAACGCAGGGGTGAACACCAGTCAACGGAATGGCGTAACGGTGACACGATGAGGTCCATATCGCGGACAGCCCGTGTCATCCCATGGGACAAGGAGTACGGTGCCGTCATGTCTCGCAGCATCGATCTCGCAGTGATCCCCGGTGACGGCATCGGCCAGGAAGTCGTGGCCCAGGGACTCAAGGTCCTCTCCGCCGTCCTCCCGCAGGATGTGAAGCTGGAGACCAAGGAGTACGACTTCGGCGCCAGGCGTTACCACGCCACCGGTGAGACCCTCACCGACGCCGACCTCGACGCCCTCAAGCAGCACGACGCCATCCTGCTCGGCGCGATCGGCGACCCGTCGGTGCCGTCCGGTGTCCTGGAGCGCGGCTTCCTGCTCAAGCTCCGCTTCGCCTTCGATCACCACGTCAACCTGCGGCCGAGCAAGCTGCTCCCCGGCGTCGCCACCCCGCTCGCCGGCCAGCCCGAGATCGACTTCGTCGTGGTCCGCGAGGGCACCGAGGGCCCGTACACCGGCAACGGCGGCACCATCCGTAAGGGCACCCCGCACGAGGTCGCCACCGAGGTCTCCGTCAACACGGCCTTCGGTGTCGAGCGCGTGGTCCGGGACGCCTTCGCCCGTGCGCAGGCCCGCCCGCGCAAGAAGCTGGCGCTGATCCACAAGAACAACGTGCTGACGTTCGCCGGTCACCTGTGGACCGATGTCTTCAACCGGGTGGCCGAGGAGTACCCCGAGGTCACCACCGAGTACATGCACGTCGACGCGGCGACGATCTACCTCGTCACGCAGCCCGAGCGCTTTGACGTGATCGTCACCGACAACCTCTTCGGTGACATCGTCACCGACCTCGCCGCGGCCGTCTCCGGCGGCATCGGCGTGGCCGCCTCCGGCAACATCAACCCGAGCGGCGAGTTCCCGTCCATGTTCGAGCCCGTCCACGGCTCGGCGCCGGACATCGCGGGCCAGGGCAAGGCCGACCCGTCGGCCACCGTCCTGTCCGTCGCGCTCCTGCTGCGTCACCTCGGCTACGAGGCCGAGGGCGCCCGTATCGAGGACGCCGTCTCCGCCGACCTCGCCGAGCGCGTGGGCAAGCCCGCCCGCTCCACCGACGAGATCGGCGAGGCGCTCGCCGTACGAGTAACCGGCTGACCTGTCGGGCCACTCACCCTCTGAGTAAGCCGCCGGGTCGCACCCCATGCACCCGGCGGCTTTTCCGTGCCCTCGCCGGGTGTCACCATCAATCCCCTGGGCCATCCCAAGGGCCGCATTCACTCCATTCCTTCCCTGGCCAACCGCTTGCGATAATCGAACGCGGAGCTGCCCAGCGGGGGAATGCTCGGACGTCCTAGCACTGGTCCTCCAGAGCCGTACCGATGCGCGCCCGTCACAACAACCGGTGAAGGACAACGACTCATGACGACGCCCACGATCGAACTCAAGCCCTCGGCCAATCCGCTCTCCGACACCGAGCGCGAGGCGATTCTGGCCAACCCCGGGTTCGGCCGCCACTTCACCGACCACATGGTGACGATCAAGTGGACCGAGGGTCGCGGTTGGCACGACGGCCAGCTCGTGCCGTACGGCCCGCTTTCCCTCGACCCCGCGAACATGACCCTGCACTACGCCCAGGAGATCTTCGAGGGACTCAAGGTCTACCGTCAGCCCGACGGCTCCGTCGCCACCTTCCGCCCCGAGATGAACGCCCGGCGCTTCCAGCGCTCCGCCCACCGTCTCGGCATGCCCGAGCTGCCGGTCGAGACGTTCATCGAGGCCTGCGACGTCCTGGTCCGGCAGGACGAGGCATGGGTGCCCGCGTACGGCGGCGAGGAGTCCCTGTACCTGCGCCCGTTCATGATCGCCACCGAGGTCGGCCTGGGCGTGAGGCCTGCCAACGAGTACCTCTTCCTCGTGATCGCCTCCCCGGCGGGCGTGTACTTCCCGGGCGGCGTCAAGCCGGTCTCCATCTGGCTCTCCGAGGACCGCGTCCGCGCCGTCCCCGGCGGCATGGGCGACGCCAAGACGGGCGGCAACTACGCGGCCTCCCTGCTCGCCCAGGCCGAGGCCGCCGAGAAGGGCTGCGACCAGGTCTGCTACCTCGACGCGGTCGAGCACCAGTGGATCGAGGAACTCGGCGGCATGAACCTGTACTTCGTGTACGGGGACCGGATCATCACGCCCTCGCTGACGGGCTCGATCCTGGAGGGCGTCACCCGCGACTCGCTCCTCACCGTCGCCCGCGACCTCGGCTACACCGCCGAGGAGGGCCGTGTCTCCATCGACCAGTGGCAGCGCGACGCCGAGAACGGCACGCTGACGGAGGTCTTCGCCTGCGGTACCGCCGCGGTCATCACCCCCGTCGGCACGGTCAAGCGCACGGGTGTCGAGTGGCAGCAGACGGGCGGGGAGCCCGGCGAGGTCACCCTCAGGCTCCGCGAGGCGCTGCTCGACATCCAGTGCGGCAGGGCGGAGGACGCCCACGGCTGGATGCACGGGCTCGGCTGACCCCGGCGTGACGGCTGATCCCCACCGGTGACCTTCAGGGCCGCCCCGGACTCCAGGTCCGCGGCGGCCCTGACGTGTACCCGCGTGCCGTCGTACGGCCGCCGTGGTTCGCGGACACCTGATCAGCCGTCCGGGTTGTACGTAAACGAGCGCATTGACCCGGGTCGAGCGGTGCACTTGTATCCCGGTGAGCCCTCGGCGCGGGGCCGGGGGAGAGGACAAGTGGGAGAAGGCAAGGTCGTCGCGTTCGACTCGGCGTCACTCGATCCGGTGGAGGGGGACACCAACGGGGTGTCGGACGTGTTCCAGCGGACATTGCAGTGATGCGGACCGCAACGACCAGGACCGCAATGAACCGGGCCACCACGACCCGGACCGCAATGGCAACGAGAAACCACGGGGGAACAACCATGCACCGGACCAAGCACCGCGCCGCCCTGACGGCCGCCGTCGTCGCGGTCGCCGCCACGGCGGCGCTGACCGGGCCCGCGGCGAGCGCCGCACCCAGGGCCGCGCACACCGAGCCCGTCAGCGTCACGCCCGAGGGCAAGGCAGGTGACCATCCGTCGGGTCCGGCCGTGATCAGCCGCAACGGCCGCTACCTCGCCTTCACCTCCGAGGCCACGGACCTGCTGCCCGGCACCTCGAACGGCGGCATGTTCGTGCGCGACCTGCGCACCGGAAAGACCCGCTGGGCCGGATACGGGGAGGGAGTGTCGGTCAGCGGGGACGTGGTGTCGATCAGCGACGACGGGCGCCGCCTCGTCTTCGTCTCGGCCGACGACGTGTGGCTGCGTGACCTGCGCACGGGCCGGAACACGGCGTTCGGCATCCAGGTCCCCGAGGGATTCACCGGGCAGCCGCGTGAGGTCTCGGCGACACCGAACGGCCGCTACGCGGTCTTCACCCTCCAGGAGATCGACGAGGGCAACGTGGTCTTCCTGCACGACCGGGTGACGGGCACCACCGAGCGGATCAGCCACCCCCGGCCGACCTGGGAGCCCCGGAATGCCTACCAGCCGACGGTCAGCGACGACGGGAGCCGCGTCGTCTACCAGTACAACTACCGCAACGGCCCGCGCGGCGACGACTGGGGCGACATCTGGCTGTACGACCGCGCCACGGCCACCCGCACCCAGATCGACCGCTCCTACGACGGCTCGAAGACGGAGCGGGAGTCGCTGGAGCCGTCCCTCAGCGGCGACGGACGGACGGTCGTCTTCGAGTCCCGGGACACCCATCTGATCCCCGACGACAACGACGGCAGCTGGAACGTGTTCGTGCACGACGTCGCCACCGGCGTCAACCAGCGCCTCCACGCCGCCCACGGCGGACCCCGCGCCGCCCACACCCGCAACCCCGCGGTGAGTGCCGACGGCCGGTACGTCACGTTCAGGTCGGAGGTGGAGGAGCCCGGCAGCCGGTACGGCACGGAGTGGCCCGTCTACGTGCGGGACATGAAGAAGGGCACCACCACCCTGGTCACCCCCGACAGCACCGGCGGCACGGCCACGGCCGACGTCCTCCCGGGCGGTATCGCCGACGGCGCCCGCCGCATCGTGTTCCGGTCCAGCGATCCGGAGCTGATCCCGGCCGGCGACACCAACGACGGCACCGACGTGTTCGTACGCCACCTGCGCTGATCAGCGCAGTGCTCGCATCCTGAGACGGACGGTGAGCACGGGGGCGGGTTGTGCCAGAATGCCCCCGTGCTCTCGTTCGCCATGATTATTGGCAGCAGGCGCGCCGGTCCGCAGTGACCGCCACGTACGACAACGTACGGGCGGACACCGTCGTCCTCGACCCGCGCGCAGACCTCTCGCACCCGCGAGAGGTTTTTCGTTTTCCTGGCCCACCACCAGCCGGGAGGGGAGCGCGAGGGATCCTTGGGGGATGGCGGAACCGGTCATTCCGGTAGACCGAGATCCAGTACAGGAGCCGAAAGCGATGACCAAAACCAGCGAGCTCGACGATTCCTTCCACGTCTTCGACACCACCCTGCGCGACGGCGCGCAGCGGGAGGGAATCAACCTCACCGTCGCGGACAAGCTGGCCATCGCGCGGCACCTGGACGACTTCGGCGTGGGCTTCATCGAGGGTGGCTGGCCCGGCGCCAACCCGCGCGACACCGAGTTCTTCGCCCGTGCCCAGCAGGAGATCGACTTCCGTCACGCGCAGTTGGTCGCCTTCGGCGCGACCCGCCGCGCGGGCGGCAAGGCGAGCGAGGACCCGCAGGTCAAGGCGCTGCTCGCCTCCGGCGCCCCCGTCATCACCCTGGTTGCCAAGGCCCACGACCGGCATGTGGAACTGGCCCTGCGCACCACGCTGGAGGAGAACCTGGAGATGGTGCGGGACACCGTCTCCCACCTCCGCTCCCAGGGCCGCAGGGTCTTCGTCGACTGCGAGCACTTCTTCGACGGCTACCGCGCGAACCCCGAGTACGCGAAGGAGGTCGTCCGTACGGCCTCGGAGGCCGGCGCCGACGTCGTCGTCCTGTGCGACACCAACGGCGGCATGCTCCCCGCCCAGGTGCAGGCCGTCGTCGCCACCGTCCTCGCCGACACCGGTGCCCGCCTCGGCATCCACGCCCAGGACGACACGGGCTGCGCGGTGGCGAACACGCTGGCCGCGGTGGACGCGGGCGCGACCCACGTACAGTGCACGGCCAACGGCTACGGCGAGCGCGTCGGCAACTCCAACCTCTTCCCGGTCGTCGCGGCATTGGAGCTGAAGTACGGCAAGAAGGTCCTCCCCGAGGGCAGGCTGCGCGAGATGACGCGGATCTCGCACGCCATCGCCGAGGTCGTGAACCTCACGCCCTCCACGCACCAGCCGTACGTGGGCGTCTCGGCCTTCGCGCACAAGGCCGGACTGCACGCCTCCGCCATCAAGGTCGACCCCGACCTGTACCAGCACATCGACCCCGAACTGGTCGGCAACACCATGCGCATGCTGGTCTCCGACATGGCCGGACGCGCCTCCATCGAGCTCAAGGGCAAGGAACTCGGCATCGACCTGGGCGGCGACCGCGAGCTGGTCGGCCGGGTCGTGGAGCGGGTCAAGGAGCGCGAGCTGGCCGGCTACACGTACGAGGCCGCGGACGCCTCGTTCGAACTCCTGCTCCGCGAGGAGGTGGCGGGCAAGCCCCTGCGTTACTTCCGCACGGAGTCCTGGCGCGCCATCGTCGAGGACCGCCCCGACGGCAGCCACGCCAACGAGGCCACGGTCAAGCTGTGGGCCAAGAGCGAGCGCATCGTCGCCACCGCGGAGGGCAACGGCCCGGTGAACGCCCTCGACCGCGCCCTCCGGGTCGCCCTGGAGAAGATCTACCCGCAGCTCGCCAAGCTCGAGCTCGTCGACTACAAGGTCCGCATCCTCGAGGGCAAGCACGGCACGAACTCCACGACCCGGGTGCTCATCTCCACGTCCGACGGCACGGGGGAGTGGTCCACGGTGGGCGTCGCCGACAACGTGATCGCCGCGTCCTGGGCGGCCCTGGAGGACGCGTACACCTACGGCCTGCTGCGGGCCGGGGTGGAACCGGCGGAGTAACCCCCGCCGACCTCACGAGCCGGGCTCCCCGAAGGCTGAGCGCCCAGTCCCGGGGAGCCCGGTCGGCCCTGGGCCCTGTCATCGGACTGGAGTCCGACGACAGGGCCTAGAACCCTCCGCCGAAGTCCCCGCCGCCCCCGAAGTCGC
>NZ_VMNX01000339.1 GCF_009377235.1 Streptomyces acidicola | reverse complement strand
ACGGGACCGGGTAGGGGCGGCGGGGGCGAGGAAAACCCAGGTGCGCCCCAGCTCCGTCACCCCGCCCGGCTCCGGGTCAGCGCCAGCAAGTCCCGCCCCGGTCCCGTGGGCCGGTGCCCCGTGGGCCACACCGCTCGTAGGGCCCGCCGCAGGTGGACACCGTTCAGGGGAACACTCACCAGGCGCCGGGCGGACAGTTCCTCGCCGAGGGCCAGTTCGCTCAGTACGGCGGGCCCCGCACCGCTCACCGCCGCCGCCTTGACCGCGGTCGTCGAGGACAACTCGATCAGCGGCCGCGCCAGACCTCCCAGCGCCGCGTCCAGAACCTGGCGCGTACCGGAACCCTCCTCCCGGAGGATCAGTGGAGTCGCGGCCAGCTCGCCCGCGTCCAGCGGCCTACGGCGCCGGGCCCACGGATGCCGCGGCGCGGTCACCACGATCAGATGGTCGTGGGCGACGACCGCCGAGTCCAGGCCCCCGGGGACGCTCACCCCCTCCACGAAACCCAGGTCCGCCTCCCCCGCCAGCAGCCGCTCCGCGACGACCGCCGAGTTGCCCGCGAGCAGCGACACTGCCGTGTCCGGCCGCTGCGATCGCAGCGCGATGAGCCAGCCCGGCAGCAGGTACTCCGCGATCGTCATGCTCGCGGCGACACGCAGCCGGGAGTCACGCCGGTCCCTGAGCGCCTGTGCCCCCGCGTCGAACGCCTCGGCCGCTTCCACAACCCGCCGCGCCCAGTCCGTGACCAGAGCGCCCGCGTCCGTGAGCCGTGAGCCCTGGGGTGACCGGTCGACCAGGGCCACGCCGAGTTGCCGTTCCATGGAACGGATCCGGCTGCTGGCCGCGGGCTGGGTGACGCCCAGCTCCCGCGCGGCTCTACCGAGCGACCCGAGCCGTGCCACGGCCAGCAACAGCTCCAGCGCCCCGAGATCCGGCACCCGGTGCGCGAGCCCGCCGCGTGGTGCGGCACCTCCGCCCGCCTGCTCTTCAGCTCTGCCCTTGCCCATAACACCAGCTTATGCCTCACATTCGCGGGAACTCCCTGGTGGAGCCCGGTGGCCCGGTCAGCGGTGAGCTGCTCGCAGCGCCTCGGCCAGCACCCGCGGTGCCTCCACCAGCGACGGCCCGTACCAGGTGAGATGACGCCCGCTGACGAGTGCGCACGGCACTCCGGCGAACGCCTCGGGCCCGTCGTCGGCGGTGAAGCGGTACGGCTCGTCGGGCAGGACTACGACGTCGGGCCCGGCGGCCCGCAGGTCATCGACGGGGACCCGGGGGTAACGGTCCACGTGCGCGGCGTACAGGTTGTCCACGCCGAGCCGCTTCAGGACATCCCCCGCAAAGGTGTCCCGGCCGAGGACCATCCAGGGGCGGCGCCAGACCGGTACCACGGCGGTCCTGCGGTGTTCGGGAGACGGCAGCCGGGACCAGGCCTCCTCCGCCTCATCCAGCCATCGTGGCCGTGCCGGCGCCCCGCACGCCCGCAGCACCCGCCCCAGCTCGCGGAAGGCCTGCGGAACGTCCCGTACCTCGGTGACGAGGACCTCTACGCCCGCCTCCCGCAGAGCGGTCAGGTCGGGCTCGCGGTTCTCCTCCTCGTTGGCGATCACCAGATCGGGTGACAGCCCGACGATCCGCTCGGTCTTCGGGTTCTTGGTGCCGCCGATCCGTACGACGTCAAGACCGGCGGGGTCGGTGCACCAGTCGGTGGCGCCGACCAGCGCGCCGGGTGCCGAGAGCGCCACGGCCTCGGTCAGGGAGGGGACGAGGGAGACGACACGGAGCACGATGGTCACCCACCGCGCCGGTGCCGGTCCTCCAGGGCCTCGATGTGGTCCGCCACGGCCACCACGATCACACGGGTGTCGGGCACCGTGGCCCGCCACCGGTGCCGTACGCCGCCGGTCAGGTACAGCGTGTCACCACGGCCCAGCCGGTGGGCGCGGCCCTCCGCCTCGACCTCGACGGCACCGTCGGCCACGTACATCAACTCGTCGTTGCGGTGCTGGACTTCCCGGCCCTCGTCGTGGTCACCGGTGAACTCCATCGCATGCAGCTGGTGGTGTCCGCGCACCAGAGAGCGCGTGCTGGACTCGGTGGGCGCGATGGTCTCCGTGTCGGCGCGCACCACGTCGACGCTGCACGCCGGGTCGGCCGCGGCGAGCAGCTCGACGGCCGTCGTGCCGAGCGCGTCGGCGATGCGCTCCAGTGACGGCTTGCTGGGCCGTGCCCGCTCGTTCTCGACCTGGCTGAGGAAGGGAACCGACAGTCCGCTGCGTTCGGCCACGACGGCGAGCGTGAGCTCCAGTGTCCGGCGCCGCCGCCGGACAGCCGCGCCCACCCGAAGGGGCTGTTCTTTGTGGTCGCCCATCGCTCCGGCTCCCTCCTTCGCTCGTCGGTCGGCCGCTGCTCGATACGGCTGCTCCCATGGGTACAGCCGTTACTGATACACCACTGTTCCGCTACTCATCCGGCGTATGCCTTCTGATGAGTTCTCTGCACCCTACGCATGTTCGGCAAACCGTTTCATACGTCCGTCACATCGCTGACACACTGAGCGACGGTCAGGGTCACAGTTCACGCCAGTGGAGAGGCCGATCTGCCTGCACCGCCGCCTCGCCGTCCCGGCGGGGCGAAGCGGCTGACCAGGGGCGCGGGACACCCCTCTGGATCGGTGCGGAGGATCCCGGACCGGTTGGCGGCGACTGCGCTGCCGCCGTGGGTGTGGGTGGCCGTCCGGTCGGCGCGTCCGGTCCTGGACCCGTGGGCGTACGCCCACCGGGCGGCAAAGTCGTGGTGCCACCGCCGGCCTCCGATCACTACCGGCTCCGCGCCGCCGAGCCGGAGGCGTACGCGGTCGCCCATGTCGCCTCCGGCCCTCGGGCTGCCGGGGCGCAGTCGAGTCGATTGTCCGCCGTGGCCTGCCTGGTTGTGAAGTCGCGCAGAGTAGCGCGCAGTTGGCTGACCGTGTCGCAGGGGAGCCCGGCGGCGCCCCACCGGCTCGGCCATGTCGCCCGGTGTCGTGGTGTTGTCCGGGCTCTCCCGGCTCATGAGGCGTGGTTGCGCGCGGGTGAACGCGGGCGCGAGGCGCGTCGTACACGCGGTCGGCGTTCGGTCGGCACGGCCCTGAAGTCCACGTGGCTGCGGACCTCGATGGGTTGGCCGGATCTGACTCGTACCCCGGAATGTTGCCGTGCCCCGGAACGCCGGAGGGGTGGAGTGCGCCACACAGCGCGTACTCCACCCCTCGCCGGTCAGGTCGCCGGTCGCCGGTCGCCGGTCGCCGGTTCAGTTCACCGGATTCGTTCGGCTCACCCCGCTCGTTCGGCTCATTCGGCGGCCGCCGCCTCGCTCTTCCCCTGCGACTCCGCAACCGGCACCAACTTGTCCACCAGTCCGGGGTTCTCCTTCAGCCAGGTCCGGACAGCCTCCGGTTCCTTGCCCTTGCCCGCCTTCTGGATCTGCGCCTCCAGGCCGGTGAGCTGCTCCTCGGTCATCGAGAAGTCCTCCAGCCAGCGGCCCACCTCGGGGTTCTCCTTGGCGAAGCCCTTGCGGGACAGGGTGTGCACGCCGTCACCCTCGCCCCAGGCGACCTTCGGATCCTTGAGCTTGGTGAGGTCGAAGTCGCTGTACGCCCAGTGCGGGGACCACAGCGTGACGGCGATCGGCTCCTTCTTGGCGTACGCGCGCTTGAGCTCTGCGAGCATCGCGGGCGTCGAGCCGTCCACGACCTCGTACTCGCCCTCCAGGCCGTACTCCTTGAGGACCTTGTCCTTGAGCAGGCCCATCATGCCGGCGCTCGGCTCGATGCCGATGATCTTGCCCTTGAACGTCGACGCCTTGCCCTTGAGGTCCTCCATGGACTCGACGCCCTTCACGTACGACGGGACGGAGATCTCCAGGGACGTGGGGCCGTACCACTTGCCCAGGTCGTCGAGCTGCTTGCCGTACTTCTTCCAGTACTCGGCGTGCGTGACAGGCAGCCAGGAGTCCGTCTGGAAGTCGATCTGGCCCGTGGCCAGGCCCGTGTACAGCGGGCCGGCGGTGTACTGGGTGGTGGTGACGTCGAAGCCGCGCTGCTCCAGGAGCTCCTTCCAGAGGTAGGTCGAGGCGATGCCCTCGTCCCAGGGGATGTAGCCGATGCTGATCTTCTTGCCCTGGCCGATGTTCCCGGCGGTGGCCTCGGCGGTCCGCGAGGTGCTGCCGAAGACGCCCATGCCGCCCGCGACGAGCGCAAGGATGGCCACACCGGCGACCGCGACGGAGGGGCGCGGCCGGTAGTTCCATGCCTTGGTCGTGCCGGCCGCGCGGGCCTTGGCGGCGGCGCGGCGGCCCAGCGGGGAGATCTGGGCGCCGAGGGCACCCGTCACACGGTCCAGGTAGATCGCGAGGACGACGATGCCGAGGCCCGCCTCGAAGCCGAGGCCGATGTCGAGCTGGCCGATGGCCTCGTTGACCGCGCCACCGAGGCCGCCGGTGCCGACCATGCCGGCGATGACGACCATGGACAGGCCCAGCATGATCACCTGGTTGACGCCCGCCATGATCGTCGGCAGGGCAAGCGGCAGCTGCACGCGCAGCAGCGTGTTGCGCGGTGTGGTGCCGAACGCCTCGGCCGCCTCGACCAGGTCCGCGTCGACCTGGCGGATGCCCAGCTCGGTCATGCGGACGCCGGGGGCGAGCGCGAAGATCAGGGTCGCCACGACACCGGCGGGCACGCCCATGCCGAAGAACAGGATCGCCGGGATCAGCAGCACCATGGACGGCATCGTCTGGAGGAGGTCCAGGACGGGCCGGACAGCGGTGCTGACGGCCTTCGAACGGGCGGCCCAGATACCGATCGGTACCGAGATCACCAGCGCGATGACCGTCGCCACCAGAACCAGGGACAGGGTCGACATGGCCCGGTCCCACAGGTCGAGCGAGTCGATGAGCGCGAACCCGGCGAACGCGAGGGCGCCCGCGACCAGCCCGCGCAGCCACCAGGCCAGAACGGCCAGGATGCCCGCGAGAAGGAGGGGCTCGGGGGCGGTCAGGACGGTGTTGATGCCGTCGTACATGCCCTCGACGACCGTCTTGATGGCGTCGAAGAGCCAGGACATGTGGTCGACGAGCCAGTTGACTCCGTCGTCGACCCAGTCGCCGAGCTGAAGCCTAGGCACGGGCCATCTCCTTCCCGTCGCGCGGGCGGTCACAGGGCGCGGACCCGCCCTGCTGGTCGCCGAGGAATCCAACGAGCCGCTGCCGCGGTACGACGCCGACGAGCTCGCGTTCGCCGTCCTCGCCGTCCGTGCCGTCCAGCACCGCGACCGGGTGCGACAGGCGGGCGCTGATCGCGCACAGTTCGGTGAACGGGGTGTCGGGCGTCGCCGTCTCGCAGCCGCAGTCGGCCTCGTCGCCGCGGACGTCCCGGTCCATGACGGCGCCCGCGGTCAGCACGCGCGAGCGGTCGACGTCCTGGATGAAGGAGGCCACGTAGTCGTCCGCCGGGCGGATCAGGATGTCCTCGGCGCTACCGGTCTGGACGATGCGGCCGTCGCGCATGACGGCGATGCGGTCGCCCAGGCGCATGGCCTCGTTGAGGTCGTGCGTGATGAACACGATGGTCTTCTTGAGGGTCGTCTGCAGTTCGAGCAGCTGGTCCTGCATGTCGCGGCGGATCAGCGGGTCGAGGGCGCTGAAGGACTCGTCCATGAGCAGCAGGTCGGCGTCGGTGGCGAGGGCGCGGGCCAGGCCCACGCGCTGCTGCATACCGCCGGACAGCTCGTCGGGCCAGGACTTCTCCCAGCCGGCCAGGCCGCACAGGGCGAGCGCCTCGTCGGCGCGGCGCTCGCGCTCGGCGCGGGGCACGCCCTGCACTTCCAGGCCGTAGGCGGCGTTCTCGCGGACGCTGCGGTGCGGGAACAGCGCGAAGTGCTGGAAGACCATGCTGATCTTCTTCGAGCGGACCTCGCGCAGCTCGCGGTCTCCGATCGCGGTGAGGTCCTGGCCGTCGAAGCGCACATGGCCCGCGGTGGGCTCCAGCAGACCGTTGAGCATGCGCAGCAGCGTCGACTTACCGGACCCCGACAGGCCCATGACGACGAAGATCTGGCCCGGTTCCACCGTGAAGGAGGCGTCGATCACGGCTGCGGTGGTGCCCTCGGCACGCAGTTCCTCGCGGTCGGCTCCGCGGCGGAGCCGTTCCACCGCCTCGTCGGGTCGTCTGCCGAAGACCTTGTACAGGTTCTCGGCCTCAAGCCTGGATGACACGTAAACCTCTCGTCTGGCACCAGAACGGCCCGTCTCCCCCGCGGGCAGGCCGTGGAGCGTGGCGGGTTCCGCCCGCCGGGCCCGGTGCGTGTACACGCTCCGCCCGGTCGCTGTTCACGTTCCGGCGGATCCCGCCCAACCAAGTGGTTGAAGGGCTAACCGATCCTGCTCCGGGCCCGCGCCTGCCCCGGTCCGAGCAGCGCAAACGCATGAGTGTCCCAGTTCACACGGCCTTCACCCCGTGCCACCCGGTACCGCCCGGTGCCGCCCGGTGCCGGCGGGATGCGTCGGTCACCCGCTGTCGGTGCCGTACGGCATGATGCGGACGGTGACCCGACGCCTGATGCTCCTCGACACCGCCTCGCTGTACTTCCGCGCCTATTTCGGAGTGCCGGACTCCGTGAAGGCCCCGGACGGCACGCCCGTGAACGCCGTGCGCGGGCTGCTCGACTTCATCGACCGCCTGGTCAAGGACCACCACCCCGACGACCTGGTGGCCTGCATGGACGCGGACTGGCGGCCCCAGTGGCGGGTCGACCTGATCCCCTCCTACAAGGCGCATCGAGTGGCCGAAGAACACGAGGTGGGTCCGGACGAGGAGGAGGTGCCGGACACCCTGTCGCCGCAGGTGCCGGTCATCGAGGACGTCCTGGACACGCTGGGCATCGCGCGCGTGGGCGTCGAGGGGTACGAGGCGGACGACGTGATCGGTACGTTCACGGCGCGGGCGAAGGGCCCGGTCGACATCGTCACCGGCGACCGCGACCTGTACCAGCTGGTCGATAACGCCCGTGGTGTCCGCGTGCTGTACCCGATCAAGGGCGTGGGCACGCTCCAGCTCACCGATGAGGCGGTGCTGCGCGAGAAGTACGGGGTGGACGGCGGCGGGTACGCGGATCTGGCGCTGCTGCGCGGCGACCCCAGCGACGGGCTGCCCGGAGTACCGGGCATCGGCGAGAAGACGGCGGCGAAGCTGCTGGCCGAGTTCGGAGACCTGGCCGGGATCATGGCGGCGGTCGACAACCCGTCGGCCAAGCTCACGCCGTCCCAGCGCAAGAGGCTCGACGAGGCCCGGCCCTATCTGGCGGTCGCTCCACGGGTCGTCCGGGTCGCCGACGACGTACCCCTGCCCGACATGGACACGGCGCTCCCGCGCGAACCGCGGGACCCGGCGGGGATGGACGCGCTCGCCGCGCGCTGGGGCCTGGGCGGTTCACTGCAGCGACTGCTCACGACGCTGCGGACCTGACCGGTTCGCGCACGCCGCGAGAGTGGGCGGCGCTCCTCACGTGGTCCTCACACCGTGTCGGAGATAGTCGTGTGGGGGATACTCGTATGTCTGGCTGTCTGTTGGGCTGCCTGTTCAGGCTTCACCCGGCTTCACCCGGCCTCACCCGCACGAGTACGTGCCGTGACCGGGAGGTACTCGGGGCGGGCGGGAGCTCTTCGGG
>NZ_VMNX01000338.1 GCF_009377235.1 Streptomyces acidicola | reverse complement strand
CCCGTATACGGCCGCCCTCACTCCTCCGGCGGCCCCTCCTGCGGCCCCTCCCGCGGCACCACCCCCTGCGCACCCTGCTTCAGAGGCCGCAGTCGCAGCCACCCCAGGAAGAACAACCCCAGGGCCAGCATCCCCAGCCCCGTCCACAGGTTGATGTTGACGCCCTCGGCCTTGTCGAGGTCGGCTTCGGAGGCCGTGAGGCCGGCGAGCGTGACGATGACGCCGTAGAGGGAGAACAGGCCGCCGATGATGCGGCGTACGTCGAACAGACGGGCAGCCGTGGCCGACCTGCCCTCCAGTTCGGTGACCTCGCGTTGCGCGTCGTGCTCCGAGTACTCGGACATGGGGGCACTCACTCCTTGAGAAGACAGGTGGACGTCAAAGGGGGGCGTCAGAACGAGAACGGGATGTAGCAGGCAGCCGCCAGGACAATCGCCCCCCAGCCCAGCAGCGCGGGCCTGCGGTACCACGCGTCGTCGCCCTCGGCGGGCGGCTCGGCCATGCCGGGGGAACTGGTGCCGTAGACCAGGCCCTGGAGTTCGGCCTCCGGTTTCGGGGCGGTGAACAGGGACACCGCCACCATCACCACCGCGCCGGCGACGAAGCCCGCGATCGCGGAGACGAAGTTGGCGCCCTGGTCGGAGGGGATGCCGACGACGCCCTGCTTGTAGAGGACGAAGTAGTTGACCATCGCGGCCGTCGTGCCCGCCAGCAGGCCCCAGAAGCCCGACTTCGTCGACGACCGCCGCCAGAACATGCCGAGGATGAAGACCACGAACATCGGGACGTTGAAGAAGCTGAACAGCGTCTGCAGGTAGCTCATGATGTTCGAGAAGGACGAGGCCAGGAACGCCGTGCCGATCGAGGCCAGCACGCCGATGGCCGTGATCAGGCGGCCGAAGCGTACGTAGTAGCCGTCCTCCCGGCCCCTCACCACGTACTTCGCCCAGATGTCGCTGGTGAACACCGTGTTGAAGGACGACACGTTCGCCGCCATGCCCGCCATGAACGCGGCCAGCAGGCCTGTCACGGCGATGCCGAGGACGCCGTTGGGAAGGAGGTCCTCCATCAGGTACGGGATCGCGTCGTTGTACTGGAGGTTCGAGCCCGGTGTGCCGATCTTCGGGACCAGGACCGCGGCGACCAGGCCCGGGATCATCACGAGGAACACGATGAAGATCTTCGGGAAGGCCGCGATCAGCGGGGTGCGCTGGGCCGCCGAGAGGTTCTTCGCGGACAGCGCGCGCTGGACCTCCGCGAAGTTCGTCGTCCAGTAGCCGAAGGACAGGACGAAACCGAGGCCGAGGACGATCGTCAGCCAGTTCGCGCCCAGCGGGTTGTCGCTGCCGATGCCCGTGCCGCCCCACGCGGTGACGAAGTCGCCGCCGTGGCTCGCCGTCAGTGAGTCGGACAGGCCGTCCCAGCCGCCGACCTTCTTCAGGCCGAGCACGGAGAGGGGGATCAGGGCCGCCAGGATCACGAAGAACTGGAGCACCTCGTTGTAGATGGCCGAGGACAGGCCGCCCAGCGTGATGTACGCCAGGACGAAGAAGCCCGCGACCACGATCGACACCCACTGCGGCCAGCCGAGCAGCGCCTCGACGACGATGGCGAGCGCGTACAGGTTCACCCCGGCGATGAGGATCGCGGCGAAGGCGAAGAGCACCGAGCTGAACAGATGCGCCGGGCGGTCGAAGCGCAGCAGCAGGAACTCGGGGACCGAGCGCACCTTGGAGCCGTAGTAGAAGGGCATCATCACCAGGCCGAGGAAGACCATGGCGGGGATGGCGCCGATCCAGTACCAGTGGACGGTGTAGACGCCGTACTGGGCGCTGTTCGCGGCCATGCCGAGGATTTCGGTGGCGCCGAGGTTGGCCGCGACGAAGGCCAGACCGGTGACCCAGGCGGGCAGGGAGCGGCCGGAGAGGAAGAAGTCGAGGCTGGTCTTCACGGAACGGCGGGCGGCGAAGCCGATGCCGAGGACCACGATGAAGTAGATCGCCAGGATCGTGTAGTCGAGCCAGTTGGTGGGGAGCCGCAGCTCCGCTGCCAGGTGTGTGGGGGGCATGGGAGGCATAGGAGGCATGGGGGCTGCTCCGTCATGGGGATTTGTGATTTGATGTGTTCGCTTCTGTTTGATGGTTTGGATGCTTTACATGGTTTGATCGGTTACGGATGGGGAGTCCGCCGTGAAGAAGACCTCGACCCGGCTGGCCGACGGTCGTGAGCTGATCTACTACGACCTGCGCGACGACGCGGTGCGCGACGCGGTGGACCGACGGCCGCTGGAGCGGACGGTCACCACGTCCGAGGTCCGTCACGACGTGCTCCTCGGCGACTCGGTCGCCATCGCCTCGCACCGCCAGGGCCGCACTTACCATCCGCCCGCCGACGAATGCCCCCTGTGCCCGTCCCGGGGCGACCGGCTGAGCGAGATCCCCGACTCCTCGTACGACGTGGCCGTGTTCGAGAACCGCTTCCCGTCCCTCGCCGGGGACTCCGGCCGCTGCGAGGTCGTCTGCTTCACCTCCGACCACGACGCGTCCTTCAAGGACCTGACCGAGGGGCAGGCCCGTCTGGTCCTGGAGGCCTGGACCGACCGCACCGCCGAGCTGTCGCATCTCCCCTCCGTGGAGCAGGTGTTCTGCTTCGAGAACCGCGGTGCCGAGATCGGCGTCACCCTCGGACATCCGCACGGGCAGATCTACGCCTACCCCTTCACCACCCCGCGCACCGCCCTGATGCTGCGCTCACTCGCCGCCCACAAGGAGGCGACCGGCGGCGAGAACCTCTTCGACGCCGTACTGGAGCGCGAGCTGGCAGACGAGCGGATCGTGCTCCAGGCCGAGCACTGGGTCGCCTTCGTGCCGTACGCGGCGCACTGGCCGTACGAGGTGCACCTCTACCCGCGCCGACGAGTCCCCGACCTGCTCGCGCTGGGCGAGGACGCCCGCACAGAGTTCCCCAAGGTCTATCTGGAACTCTTGAAGCGCTTCGACCGGATATTCGGCGAAGGTGAGCCCCCGACGCCGTACATCGCGGCCTGGCACCAGGCCCCGTTCGGCGCGCTGGAGGAGTTCGACGGGGTCGTGCGTGAGGACTACGCGCTTCACCTTGAGCTTTTCACCATTCGCCGCACTTCCGGCAAGCTGAAGTTCCTCGCGGGTTCCGAGTCCGGCATGAACGTGTTCATCAACGACGTGCCGCCGGAACGCGCGGCCGAGCGATTGCGAGAGGTAGCGAGTTCATGAGCGGTAAGTACCTGGTCACCGGTGGCGCGGGCTATGTCGGCAGCGTGGTCGCCCAGCATCTGCTGGAGGCGGGCCACGAGGTCGTCGTCCTCGACAACCTCTCGACCGGCTTCCGCGAGGCGGTGCCCGCGGGCGCCTCCTTCATCGAGGGCGACATCCGCGACGCTGCCAAATGGGTGGATTCCACCTTCGACGCCGTCCTCCACTTCGCCGCGAGCTCACAGGTCGGCGAGTCCGTCGCGAAGCCCGAGAAGTACTGGGACAACAACGTCGGCGGCACGATGGCGCTGCTCGCCGCCATGCGCTCGGCGGGCGTCCGCAAGCTCGTCTTCTCCTCCACCGCGGCCACGTACGGCGAACCCGAGACGACCCCCATCGTCGAGTCCGCGCCGACCTCCCCGACCAACCCCTACGGCGCCACCAAGCTCGCCGTCGACCACATGATCACCAGCGAGGCGACGGCCCACGGTCTGGGCGCGGTCAGCCTGCGCTACTTCAACGTGGCGGGCGCGTACGGGGCGTACGGAGAGCGCCACGAGCCCGAGTCGCACCTCATCCCGCTGGTGCTCCAGGTAGCGCAGGGCAAGCGCGACGCCATCTCCGTCTTCGGCGACGACTACCCCACGCCCGACGGCACCTGCATCCGGGACTACATCCACGTGGCCGACCTGGCGGAGGCCCACCTGCTCGCGCTGGACGCGGCCCGGCCCACCGAGCACCTGATCTGCAACCTCGGCAACGGCGAGGGCTTCTCGGTCCGCGAGGTCATCGAGACGGTGCGCCGGGTGACCGGTCACCCGATCCCGGAGGTCATGGCCCCGCGCCGTGGCGGCGACCCGGCGGTGCTGGTCGCGTCCGCGCAGACGGCCCGTGAGCGGCTGGGCTGGAACCCGTCGCGTGCGGACCTCGCGGGGATCGTGGCGGACGCGTGGGAGTTCGCGCAGCAGCGCGACAAGTGATGGTGAGGGCCGGAGATCGAGAGCCGGCCCCATAGGAAAGGTCAGGGTCAGGGGATGAGCGTTGCGGGCGCTGAGGCGGGGGCCGGGATGGGCGCTTCCGCTGTCGCGGATGTCGCGGATGTCGCGGAGCGGTTCAGGGAGCAGTACGGGGCCGAGCCGGAGGGAGTGTGGGCGGCGCCGGGCCGGGTCAATCTGATCGGCGAGCACACCGACTACAACGACGGCTTCGTGATGCCCTTCGCGCTGCCGCACACCACGATCGCGGCCGTCTCACGCCGCACGGACGGCGTCCTGCGGCTGCACTCGGCGGACGTCGAGGGCGGCGCCGTGGAGCTGACCCTCGACTCCCTGGCCCCGGAGTCCGACCGGCACTGGACGGCCTACCCCGCCGGCGTGGTCTGGGCCCTGCGCGAGGTCGGCCACACGGCGATCACGGGCGCGGACGTTCACCTGGCCTCGACGGTCCCGACGGGCGCCGGCCTGTCGTCGTCGGCGGCGCTGGAGGTCGTGGTCGCCCTCGCGCTGAACGACCTGTACGAGCTGGGCCTGCGGGGCTGGCAGCTGGCCCGCCTGTGCCAGCGCGCCGAGAACGTCTACGTGGGCGCGCCCACCGGGATCATGGACCAGACCGCGTCGGCGTGCTGCGAGGCCGGTCACGCCCTGTTCCTGGACACCCGGGACCTCTCCCAGCGCCAGATCCCCTTCGACCTGGCGGCGGAGGGCATGCGCCTGCTGGTCGTCGACACCCGGGTCAAGCATGCCCACAGCGACGGCGAGTACGGCAAGCGCCGCGCGGGCTGCGAGAAGGGCGCGGCGCTCCTGGGCGTGGACGCGCTCAGGGACGTGCCGTACGACGGACTGGACGCGGCCCTGGCCCGCCTCGGCGACGAGGAGGAGGTCCGCCGCCTCGTCCGCCACATAGTGACGGAGAACGAACGGGTGGAGCGGGTCGTGTCCCTCCTTCAGGCGGGCGACACCCGTGCCATCGGCCCCGTCCTCGTCGAGGGCCACGCCTCCCTGCGGGACGACTTCCGCATCTCCTGCCCGGAGCTGGACCTGGTCGTCGACACGGCGCTGGGCGCGGGTGCGGTGGGTGCCCGTATGACGGGCGGCGGCTTCGGCGGCTCAGCCATCGTGCTGATCGAGGCCGCGGACGAGGAGACGGTCACCAAGGCGGTGGAGGAGGCCTTCGCGACCGCCGGCTTCACGGCACCCCGCGTGTTCGCGGCGGTGCCGGCGGCGGGGGCGCGGCGGTTGATGTGACCCGGGGCGACACCCCGGATTAGCGGCACACATCCCCGCGGCCCGTCTCACCCCAACCGTTTCGTGAGCGTGTACTCCGTGATCCCCGGCGGATAGCCGGGGATCACGCACACCACGTCGTACCCCTGCTTCTTGTAGAAGTCCGGTGCCTGGAAGTCCCATGTCTCCAGACGGGAGTTCCGGCAGCCACGGTCGGCCACGGCCGTGCGTTCCGCCTCGGAGAGGAGGCGGGAGCCCAGCCCGGCCCCCCGGCAGCGTTCGTCGACCCACAGGTAGGTGACATGCAGCCAGGTCGCCCAGGTGTGCCCGACGAGCCCGCCGGCCAGGCCGCCGGAGGCGTCCAGCGCCCACACGTGCAGCGGAGCCTCACGTTCGCCCGGTGTTCCGCGCAGGGAACGGAGCACTGAGGAAGCCGAAGTGTTCGTCTCCCGTAGTCGGGAACGCAGCAATTGGCTACGCTCTTTGTCGACTTCCGTCTCAACACGAAACATACGGCTCACCATAAACGCGCCGGTCAATCAGTTCTGCGATTTTCCTTCCGCTGCCTGCCCTCGGCCTTACTCTGATGGACAGCACCGGTGGGGGCCGGTGCTGATCAGGGGGCGAGACAGTCGGGTACGACGCCCGAAGTGGGGGTAGCAGTTGCAGCACGGCGGCGGCCGTGCCGTTGCGGCAGCCCCGATCCCAGGTGGATGACCGGGAGCACTTCGGGCGCCGTACCTGCGCCGGTCGTCCCCCGACCAGTGGGGGTATCAGTGGTTCGCATCCGAGTCCTGGTCGTCGACGACCACCGCATCTTCGCCGAGTCGCTCGCCGCGGCCCTTGCCGCCGAGCCCGACGTCGACGTGTCCGCAGCCGGCAGCGGCCCCGCCGCGCTGCGCTGCCTGGAACGCGCGGCGGCGGAAGGCCGCAGGTTCGACGTGCTGCTGGTCGACGCGGACCTCGGGGGCAATGCCCCCGGGGCGCGACCGGCCGCCGTACCCGTGCGGGAAGGCAAGGAGGACGGGCTCGTCGACGGCATCTCGCTCGTCGTCGGCGTCCGCTCCGGGCAGCCGGGCGTACGGACCGTCGTCCTCGCCGAGAAGGACGACCCGCGCCGCGCCGCACTCGCCCTGCAGGCCGGGGCGTCCGGCTGGGTCGCCAAGGACTGCTCGCTGTCCCGGCTGCTCACCGTCATACGGGGTGTGCTGCGTGACGAGACGCATCTGCCGCCCGCCCTGCTCACCGGCGTGCTGCGGGAGCTCACCGCGGCCCGGAAGCACCGCACCGAGAGCGAGCGGCTCGTCGAGTCCCTCACACCACGCGAGCGGGAAGTCCTGCAGTGCATGGTGGCGGGGCTGGGGCGCAAGGCCGTCGCCGAGCGCCTCTTCCTGTCCCCGCACACCGTCCGCACGCACATGCAGAACGTCCTCGGGAAGCTCGGGGTCCACTCGACCCTCGCAGCCGTCGCACTCGCCCGCCGCGCCGGTGTCGGGCCGGTCGACCTGGGGCCTGTGTCGAAAGTGGCGCCTGCCGGGTGACGCCCGGCACGCTCCCCCGCGTTCTTCGAGCAGGGGGAGGCCACAGACCCTAGCCGGGAATGTTGTCGAACGGGGCGGTCAACTGGCGTAGCAGCCCGGCCAGTTCACCTCGCTGGGCGCGCGACAGCTCCGCGAGGATCGCGCGCTCCTGGTCGAGGAGGCCCGCCAGGGCCTGATCCGCCCGGTCCCGGCCCTCGTCCGTCAGCCGGACCAGGACACCTCGGCGGTCACTGGGGTCGGGCAGCCGCTCCACCAGGCCCTTCTTCGCCAGCCGGTCGATACGGTTCGTCATCGTGCCCGAGGTGACGAGGGTCTGTGTGAGCAGCTGACCGGGGGAGAGCTGGTACGGCGTCCCCGCGCGCCTGAGTGCGGTCAGCACGTCGAACTCCCACGGCTCCAGCTGGTGCTCGGAGAACGCCAGACGGCGCGCCCGGTCCAGGTGCCGGGCCAGTCTGCTCACCCGGCTGAGCACTTCCAGCGGCTCCACGTCGAGGTCCGGGCGCTCCCGGCGCCACGCTGCGACCAGCCGATCGACCTCGTCCTCCATGGCGATCAGTGTAGTGGTTGTGTCGATGTGAAGTCTCTTGATGTCGAGCATGTTGTTATTAAGTCTCTTGACTTCGAGATATGTGCCCTGTCACGGTGAGAGTGCGACTTGAGCCACGAGGAGCCACGAGGAGATCCGCCCATGTCCCCCACCGCCCCCGTCTGGGACC
>NZ_VMNX01000337.1 GCF_009377235.1 Streptomyces acidicola | reverse complement strand
GCGGGGGTGTTCTCGGCCTCGGCCTCGGCTTCGCCTTCGGCCAGGGTGTCGTTCCCACCCGCACCACCCGTGCTGCTCTCGTCGTCGGCTGCGGGTGACGCCTGTGGGGCCTGGTCGCCGTCGGCGGCCGCGGGTTCGTTCGGCTGCTCGATCGGCTGGGCCAGCTCGGTCGATTGGGCCGGCTGGGTCGGCTCGGTCGACTTGGTCGGCTCTGTCGGCTCTACGGCGACTGCGGCGGGCTCCGGAGTCTCGGTGGCCGCGGGCTCGGGCTCTGGCTCGGGCTGGGGCTCGGGTTCCGGCTTGGCCTCCGGCTCCGGCGCCGGCTCAACGACGGGTTCCGGGGCTGCGGCGACCACGGGGTCCGGCTCAACGGCGGGCTGAGGCTCCGTCACGGTGACGGGCTCGGGCTTCGGTTCGGGGGCCTTCTCGGCCTCCGGCTCGGGCTTGACGGCGGGCTCCTGCTCGGGCTCGGGCGCCGGGGTTGCGGCCTCCGGCTCGACGGCAGGTGCCTCCGGCTTCGGCTCGGTGGCCGCCTCAACCTCTGCCTTCGCCTCCGGCTCGGCCTCGGCGGCGGGTTCGGGCTTCGGTTCGGCGGCCACCTCCACCTGCGTCTCCACCTTCGCCTGCGGCTCGGCGGCGGGCTCGGGCTCCGGCTCGTGGGTCTCGGCCGTCGGCTGGGGCACGGGCGCCGGTGTCGTGGCCTCCGGCTTCGATTCAGCCGCGGCCTCCGCCTCCGGCTCGGCCTCGGGCTTCGCCTCGGGGGCCTTCTCGGCCTCCGGCTCGGGCTTGACGGCGGGCTCCTGCTCAGGCTCGGCCACCGCGGCGGCCTCGGGCTCGGCCACCGGTGCCGCAGGCTTCTGCTCCTCCGGCCTCGGCTTCGGCACCGTCACGTTGTCGAAGGCCGCCGAGACCAGGTCGTCCGCAGCGGACGGGGACTGCTCGGGCTCGGGAGACGGGGCCGGGACCTTCCGCTCCGCGTCCTGCGAAACAGCCTCCGTAGAAGGAGAGGCAACCTCCGTAGAGGCAACCTCCGTAGAGACAGCCTCCGTGGAAACGGCCTCCGCGGAGACAGCCTGCGAAGAAGCACCCGACGTGGAAGCACCCGACGTGGAGGTAGTCGACGTGGAGGTAGTCGACGTGGAGGTAGTCGACGTGGAGGTAGTCGACGTCGAGGCAGTCGACGTCGAGGCAGTCGACGTGGAAGCAGCCGACGTCGAGGCAGTCGACGTCGAAGCATCCGATGCAGAAGGAGCCTGCGTAGTCTCGGGCGAGGGCTCCCGCGAAGAGGCTGTCGCGTCGGCGTCGCGCCCCTTGCGTGAGCGGCCGAACGCGTTCCGCAGGAGAGAAAGAATGCCCATGTTGCGCAACCCTTCGCGTGAGTTGAAGCCCGTCGATCCCTGGCCAGGACGGACACGTAAGGTTAGCGGCCGACCGTGGCGATCTTGGGCTGGGGCAAGAAGAGTCGGTAGCCCTATCCCTCTGCTCGTGTCAATACCACCTCAACCTCTCCAGGTTCACCACTTGTTCACTCGCCGTCCGTGTAATCGAACGCGTTCGCCCCTACCGTCACATTCACATCAAGGGCACGCATGGGGAGAGTAAAGTGCGCAAACTGTTGCCAGTGGTTGGAGTGAACGGGGAGAGCGCGTCGCACCCCGGGGGGCGGTCCGCCATGACCTGCCGGTTCCGGTGTGGTGACGCCTGTTTCCACGAGGTGCCGAACACCAGCACCAATGAATACGTCGGTGACGTCATCGCCACCGCGCTGAGCCGGCGGACGATGATGCGCGCCGCTGCCGTCGTGACCGTGGCCACTGGTGCCGGTGCCGTTGTCGTCGCGCCCGCCACCGAGGCCACCGCCGCCACGGGAACCGGTCCCGCCACCGAGGCCACCGCCGCCACGGCCGCGAAGAAGGGCAAGGCCGCCCGCGGTCTCCGTTTCGCCCCGGTCGCCCCGAACACCGCCGACGCGGTGGTGATCCCCGAGGGGTACGAGCAGAACGTCGTCATCCGCTGGGGTGACCCCATTCTGCGCGGCGCCCCCGCCTTCGACCCCGAGAACCAGACGGCCAAGGCCCAGGCCGGGCAGTTCGGTTACAACAACGACTTCCTCGCCCTCCTCCCGGTGCCCGGTGAGCGCGGCCGGCAGATCCTCGTGGCCAACCACGAGTACACCGACGAGGTGCTGATGTTCCGCGGTTACGACGCCGCGAACCCCACCCGCGAGCAGGTCGAGATCGCCTGGGCCGCCCATGGTCTGGGCGCGGTCGTCGTCGAGGAGGACAAGCGCACCGGCAAGCTCACCGCCGTGCCGCGGCACCACCTCAACCGCCGTGTCACCGTCACCACCGAGTTCCGGATCACCGGTCCGGCCGCCGGGTCGGACCTGCTGAAGACCTCCGCCGACCCGACGGGTACGAAGGTCCTGGGCACCCTCAACAACTGCGCCGGCGGCACCACGCCCTGGGGGACCACCCTCCACGGCGAGGAGAACTTCAACCAGTACTTCGCCAACAGCAGCCGGCCGACCGACAAGCGGTATGGCATCGGCACCGGCGCCTCCGAGCGCAAGTGGGAGCGGTTCGACAAGCGGTTCGACCTCGCCCAGGAGCCGAACGAGGCGCACCGCTTCGGCTACGTCGTCGAGTTCGACCCGTTCGACCCGACCTCGACGCCCCGCAAGCACACCGCCCTCGGCCGCTTCAAGCACGAGGGCGCGACCATCCGGCTCACGGAGGACGGCCGTCCCGTCGCGTACTCCGGTGACGACGAGCGCTTCGACTACCTCTACAAGTTCGTCGGCAGCAAGCGGATGAAGCACGGGACCTCCCGTGCCGTGCGCGAGCACAACCTCTCCCTCCTCGACGAGGGCACCCTCTACGTCGCCAAGTTCACCGGCAACTCCCCCGCCATCGAGATCGACGGCACGGGCAAGCTGCCGAGCGACGGCGAGTTCGACGGCAGCGGCGAGTGGATCCCGCTGGCCACCGCCACCGCCAAGGGCGCCGTCTCGCACGTGGACGGGATGACGGCCGAGGAGGTGTTCGTCTTCACGCGGCTCGCCGGTGACAAGGTGGGTGCCACGAAGATGGACCGCCCCGAGGACGTCGAGCCCAACCCCACCAGCGGCAAGGTCTACGTCGCCCTGACGAACAACAGCAACCGCGGTGTCGGCTCCAACGCCAAGGCGGACGAGGCTAACCCGCGCAACGCCAACAAGCACGGTCACATTCTCGAACTCACCGAGCGCTGGAACCGGCCCGAGAGCACGACGTTCGCCTGGCAGTTGTTCCTCGTCGCGGGTGACCCGAACGACCCGGCCACCTACTTCGCGGGCTTCCCGAAGGACCAGGTCAGCCCGATCTCCTGCCCCGACAACGTCGCCTTCGACCCGCACGGCAACCTGTGGATCTCCACCGACGGCAACGCGCTCGGCTCGCACGACGGCCTGTTCGGCGTGGCGACCAAGGGCGAGCGGCGCGGTGAGCTCAAGCAGTTCCTGACCGTGCCGAACGGCGCCGAGACCTGCGGCCCGATCGTCCAGGACCGCCGCGTCCTCGTCGCCGTCCAGCACCCGGGCGAGATCGACGGTGCCTCCGTGGAGAACCCGAAGAGCGCCTGGCCCGACGGACAGGGCAAGATCGTTCGCCCGGCCGTCGTCTCGGTGTGGGCCAAGGACGGCAGCGACATCGGTGCCTGACGGTCCGTGACGAAGACGTCGTGACGTAGCGACGTAGCGAGGCCCGGCGTGGCGAGGTCTACGCGGGTACCCGGCGTAGCGAGGTCTACGCGGGTTGCCGCCGTGGCGAGATCTACGCGGGTTTCTTCTCGCTGTACGTGTGCTCGTACGGCGAAGGGGGCGCTCCCAGGCCCGGGGGCGCCCCCTTCGCCATGAGCCACTCCCGGTACGCCGGGGCCTGGCGCACCGTGTCCCAGTACGCCTCGACCAGCACCGGGTACACCGAGTCCAGCACCTCCTCGGTGCGGGCCGCGAGCATGAGGCGTACACCGAGGGGGTCGCCGTGCAGGCGGCGTACGGCCATCCCGGGGCGGGACTGGCAGGTCGGCTGGCAGACGGTGACGACCTCGCCGGTCGCGACGAGGGACGCGGTGGTGTGGTAGTCGCCGTGCAGGATGCGGGGGTTGAGCCCCGCGGCGCGCAGCATGCGGTGCACCGCGTCCCACTCGCCGTCCACCGTCGGGTCGACCATCCAGCGGTCCTCGGCCAGGTCGGCCAGGCGTACGACGGGCCGGGCGGCGGCCGGATGGTCCGTGGGCAGCGACACGAACTGCGGCTCGCGGTCGACGAGGACACGGATGCCGAGTTCGGGCGGGATGCGCAGCGGGCAGCCCTCCACCTCGTGCACGAACGCGACGTCGAGCTGGCCGTCGGCGACCATGCGCAGCAGGGCGTTCGCGGAGACATCCATCTGGAGGAGGGCTTCCTGGGGGTCGTCCCGCAGGCGGCGCAGCCAGCCCGCGAGGGCGGGGCTCGCGGTGGAACCGATGCGGAGCTGAGGCCCCGTCACGGCGGCGGCCCGGGCGTCGGCCACCAGGGCGTGCAGCTCGGCCACGAGGGGGCGGGCCCGGCCCAGCACCACACGGCCCAGCGCGGTGGGGCGGCAGCCGGTGCGCTCGCGGAGGAACAGGGTGCCGCCCAGCTCCTGCTCGATACGGCGCAACTGGGTGCTCAACGAGGGCTGCGCCACCCCGAGTTGGCGCGCGGCCCGGTGCAGGCTGCCGGTGTCCGCGATGGCGCACAACGCGCGTAGATGTCTCACCTCAAGCTCCATGGTGCAAGCTCTCTGCTTGTCCCGGCTCCATGTCAGTGGAGAGTAGAGCGCGAACATGGGTTGCACCAGACGCACAAACCCCATGCAACACAGGCGAGTTGGACGGTCGACGGGCGAATGACCGATAGTCGCGTGCTATCGCCGGTTGGCGTCATCACAGCCATCGCACAGGCGCCCAGACTCGATGACGACTTCACCCCCCACCCAAGGAGTCATCGATGCGTATGCGCACGCGCACGCCCAAGTCCGCCCGTATGGCGGCGATCGCCCTCGCTCTCGCGGGCGCCGGCCTGAGCACGGCGGTCCCCGCGTCCGCCGCACCCGCCGCGCCGGCCCCCGAGTCGTATGTGGCGTACGAGGGTTCGTCGGAAGAGGCCAAGGCCAACGAGGCGTTCTTCGAGGCGGTGATCCGGTCGGTCGCCGAGAAGCGTGCCGCCGCCCCGGAGGCCGCGGCCGTCACCGTCGTCTACGACGCCTCCCGCGCGCCGACGTTCGCGAGCCAGATATCCCGCAGCACCCAGATCTGGAACAGCTCGGTGGCGAACGTGAAACTCCAGTCGGGCTCGGCGTCGAGCGCCGACTTCAGCTACCGGGAGGGCAACGACTCGCGGGGCTCCTACGCCTCCACGAACGGCCACGGCAGCGGCTACATCTTCCTCGACTACGCGCAGAACCAGCAGTACGACTCCACGCGCGTGACCGCCCACGAGACCGGGCACGTGCTCGGCCTGCCGGACCACTACTCCGGCCCGTGCAGCGAGCTGATGTCGGGCGGCGGTCCCGGCACGTCGTGCACGAACGCCAACCCGAACGCCGCCGAGCGGGCCCGTGTGGACCAGCTGTGGGTCAACGGCTTCGCCGCGGCCCTGGACAAGGCGCTCGGCAAGGCCCGCTAGCAGGGCCCGTTGGCCCGGCTCGCCGACCGGGCCCGATCAGCCGCCACCCCCCCCCACGGGTGCGGGCCGCCCTCCTGCACAGGGCGGCCCGCACTCATCGGCCGGTCGTCCGGCTCATGGCGTCAGGCAGGTCACCCCCGGGAGCTCGGTGGGCACGGCCGGGGCGGCGGGGTCGACCATGGCGGTCACGTCACCGGGGGTCTGGAGGGCGCAGTTGATGGTCGCCACGGGGTCCGGGACCGCGCCGGCGGGCGTGGACAGGGCGCCCAGGGCGGCGAGGGTTCCGAGGGCTCCGAGCAGGACGGCAGCCGTACGCTTCGTACGCTTCATGAACATTCCCTTTTCGGTAGGAAGGCTGACAAGCGGGATCATTGCCCTCGTCGGCCGTGCGTACGTGCCGCATCACCCCTGCGGGCGTGACGTAACGATTCGCCAAGGGTGAGGAGTTGACCGTCGGCCAGGAACGCCATGTCGATGTCGAGGCCGAGGCCGAGGCCGATGCCGATGCCGAGGCAGACGGCGAACCGGTGCCGACGCCGTGCCGCGGGTCAGCTCCGCCGGTGCAGCGTGAGGTCCACGAGCAGGGCACGGTGGTCGGTGCCGTCGACGCCGAGGAAGCGGGCGCGCTGTGCGGCGAAGTCCCGGGACACCAGGACGTGGTCGATCTGCGCGCCGAACCTCGGCGCCGTCCGGGCGGGCCAGCTGGGCGTACGGTCCTCCCCGGCGAGCCGAGCGCCGTCGCGCAGGCCGGCGTCGAGGATGCGGCGGAAGGCTGCGTGGTCCTGGGAGGCGTTGAAGTCCCCGGCGACGATCGTGGGCGTGGACCTGTCGGCCTCGGCGTACGCGCGCAGGCGGCCCAGCTCACTCCGCCAGGTGTCCAGCCGGCCCGGCAGCGGCGGCATGGGGTGCGCGAGCTGGAGCCGTACCCGGTGGCCCCGCACATCGGCGGTGGCGCCGGGCATGCCCATGGTGCCGGGGACGGCGCCGGCCTCGGTGAGCGGAAAGCGGCTGAGGATGACGGACCCGTCCGAGCCGTAGCCCTCGACTGCCTGCCGGTACGGGTAGCCGTCCCCCTCGAAGGCGTCCCTGAGGGCGGCCGAGCAAGTCTGCTCGCACTCCTGGACGAACACGATGTCCGGGTCGTGACGGCGGACGGCGTCGACGAGCGCGTCGGTCCCGCGCCCGAACTGCACGTTCGACGTCAGGACCCGGACCTCGGCGAGCGGCGGCCCGCCCGGGTCGTCCGTCTTCCCGTACGGCTCGATGAACCAGGCGAGGCCGCCGAGCACGACGACGCCCCACACCAGGCCGGTCCGCCAGCGGGAGCGCAGGGCGAGGAACAGGGCGAGGGCGGTGGGGGCGAGCAACCATGGCAGGAAGGCGAGCACCTGGGGCACCGGGGTGACGCCGTCAGTGTCGGCCACCCGGCACCCGAGGACCACGCTGACCCCGGCGAGCAGCAGCCCCGCGAACCAGGCGCCCGGCCTGCGCCCGGACGCCCGCTCGTCCTCCCTCACCGTCCGCTCGGCCGCCACCGTGTCCAAGTCCTGGCCTCCACCTGCTCGCCGGGTGCCCGAAAGGGTGCCCGAATCCTCCCTCATAGACGGGGGCGCCGGGCGGACGGTTGCGAGGGTGCCGAACGCAACGGCTGACGGCGCAGGTCAGGACCGCGACACGGCGTGGAACTCCCGTACGACCTCGATGCGGCCCACGATGTGCGCGTTGAACTCCGCCAGCTCCTCCGCCGGGACCCAGAGCTCCAGGATGGTCCGGCCGCCGGCCTGCCGGACCGGGTACCGGGAGACGAACTCCGCGTCGATCTCGAAGCGGGTCACGTAACCGGAGCCGGAGGCGGGCACGTTCCAGTCGCGGGCGATGCGCACGGCGTAGTCCTCGTTGAGGACCGGGTAGAAGATCGGCTGCTCGGGGAGCCGGGGAGGCCAGGCGGTCCAGCCGGAGGCCTCCACGAGCACGAGCTCCTCCGGGCCGGTCGGGCGCCACAGGGTGGTCGTGGGCCGGGCAGTCGTGGGCTGGGTG
>NZ_VMNX01000336.1 GCF_009377235.1 Streptomyces acidicola | reverse complement strand
GGTCTGTGGCTGTGGCTGTGACTGGTCCTGTGGGACGGGTGTCGGCGGGGGTTCTGGCGGGGGGTGCCGGTGGTGGCTGTGGTAGCCCGTGACCCAGGCCGCCAGGGCCACCGACACACCCAGCACCACCAGCAGCCACGTCACCGTGCGCAGGGTGGCCGTCAGGGCGTCGTAGACGGCGGCCGCCGCCGCCCGAGAGACGTCGGGCGGCAGGTCGGTGAGCGTCATATGGCGGCCCACGGCCACGGCGATCCCCAGCAGGACACCGCCCAGCGCCGTACCGAGCCCCGTCGCGAACACCGCGCCGCGGCGGCAGGCGGACACGAGGACGCCGGCCACGGCCAGTGCCAGGGTGAGCGACGGCAGCCAGAACGCGGTGAGTTCGAGCACGCGGTATCCCTTCCGGAGCCGGTCCAGGTCCTCGGACGACAGCAGGACGACCTCGGTGTGCTCGACCGGGATGCGGTGCGCGAACGGCACGCGGTCGTGTGCGAGCCGTTCCTTCACCCGCTCGGTGACGGGCGCCACGTCGAGCGTCACGGGCGCCGTTCCGTCCTCGCGCACCGCCCGCAGCACCGTGTCGTGCGCGGCCCGGTTCGCCGCGGTCCACGCCGCGCGGTACGCGGCGGTCTGCGTGAAGGACCGCACGGCGTCGTGCGTGAACGCCCGCACCGGCGCCTTCAGCGGCGGCCCCACGTGGACCTCCCGCATGATCCCGGTCGTGACGGCGTCCGCGATCGCGTTCCGTACGTGCGGGTCGGCGGCCAGCCGTGCCGTCGCCGCCTCGTACCGTGCCGCGTCCGCGAGCTCGTACGTCGCCCACGCCGCCAGCACGCCGAGCGGCGCGAGCAGGGAGGCGAGCGCGATCAGCAGGGCCGACAGGGCGCTCCGGACACGTCGAGGCACCCTCTCAGGCAAGGCCCCTCAGCCACCGCGCGCGAGCGGTGGGACCGCCGATGACTGCATATGGGCGCATACGACAAGCCGTACGGGGAGGACGGGCCGGGAGAGCGGACGGGGAGTGGCAGAGCGGACGGGGAATGCGGGCCGGTTGCCGGACAGTGTGTACCGGGTGTACCGGGATGGTCCCGCGTGTACCGGGTGTACCGGGTGTACCGGGTGTACCGGGTGTACCGGGTGTACCGGGATGGTCCCGCCGCCCGGGTGCCGCCCGCTCCCGTCGTCACCTGTTCCGGTGCCCCTCCGCGTCCTCGTGCGTGTAGTACCGGTAGAAGGTCAGCGCACCCACGGCCCCCGCGACCGGCAGGGACATGAGGCAGCAGCGCAGGATGCTCGCGCCGCTCTGGCTGTAGATGAAGCCGAAGGCGATGCCGGCGAAGACGGCCCACGTCGTGGCGTGCAGCTCGCGCCGCAGCCGGGGGGCCAGCGCGCGGACGCCGGTGAGGGCCACCATGAACGCGACGGCGCTCACGAAGCCCAGGAGGATGTTCCAGCCCGTGATCGGGCCGCCCGCGCGGTTGATGGCCGCGGTCCAGTAGCCGTAGACCAGCCCCCCTGCCACGGTCAGTGTCCGGCGGATCACTGTGTGGGTGCGCTCGCTGAGGACGTCGGGGAGGTCCGGCGCGTGCGGGACCCAGATCACTTCGGACCTTCCGGGTGTCTTCGGCACCGGTGTCGGATGAGCCATGGGAGCGCTCCTCTCTCCTGCGCTGTCTCTCCTCCGCCCGCCTTCCAGCGCACACCCCGGGTGGTCGCCTGGCAAGTCGGGATGCAGGTTCTGTGACAGCGTGCTTCGCTGGGGCCCATGAGGCGGTACGCGGCGGTGCGGGGCCGACAGCGGCCCCGGCACCGGGCGAGGCGGTCACTGCTCGACCGCCTCGACAGGCTGCCGCGGCTGGGACCCGCACCGGATCCTGCCGAACAGCAGGGGCCGCTGCGCCTGCGCGGGCGCAGCATCGCCTGGGTGCCGCCGCTGGCGCTGCTGGTCGCCGTTCCGGTGCTGGATCTGTTGACCGCGGGCGACTTCCGGGTCATCTCGTGGGTCGTGCTCGTGCCGGGCATCTCGGCGGCCGTGTGCCGGGTGTGGACGACGGCCGTGTTCGCGGTGCTGGCGGTCGTCGCCTACGTCCTCTTCAACGTCCTGCCGGGCCAGATCCGGACCGGGCTGGCCGACTTCATCCTCGTCGTCGTCGGCGGGCTGCTGTCGGTGCTGGCCTGCTCGGTGCGAGTCCGCGGCGAGCGGCGCATGCTGCACATGCGGAACGTCGTCGAGACCACCGTCCGCACGCTGCTGCGCCCGCTGCCGCCGGGCTGGGGCGGCCTGGACCACGCGGCCGTCTACCTCTCCGCCGACTCCGAGGCCCGCGTCGGCGGCGACTTCTACGACATACAGCCCGGCCTGCACGGCACCCGCGTGCTGCTCGGTGACGTCCAGGGCAAGGGACTCGGGGCGGTGGAGGCGGCGGCCGCGCTGTTGGGGACGTTCCGTGAGGCGGCGTACCACGAGGCCCGGCTGAGTGCGGTGGCCGAGCGGCTGGAGGTGCGGATGACGCGGCACGTGGGGTACTGCGCGGATGTCGGGAGGGAGGACGGGGACCGGTTCGCCACGGCGGTGCTTGTGGGCTTCCCCACGGCCGAGCGGGACCGCGGGCTGGTGGAGGTCGTCAACTTCGGCCACGAACCGCCGCTGCTGGTCGCTCCCGGTGGTGTGCGTGCCCTGCCGCCGGGGGACGGACTTCCGCTGGGGCTGGGCGATTTGGTGGATGCGTCGCTGCCGCCGGTGCGGACGATGCTGCTCGCGCCCGACGAGACGCTGTTGCTGGTGACGGACGGGGTGACCGAGGCGCGGGGCGCGAACGGGGAGTTCTTCCCGCTGCAGGAGCGGCTCGCCCGTGTGCTCCTCGTCGCGCCCGGCCTCGCGAAGGATCCCGGCCGTCTGGTCCGGCTCGTCCGGGACGGGACGCTGGAGTACTGCGGGGGGCGTCTGGAGGACGACACGACGATCTTCGCTGTACGGCGGCGCGGGCGGGCGTGAGGGTTTGTCCAGGGGCGGAGGAACCCCGGAAAGCCCACGGCGTCGCCCCTTTGCAGCCGCACCGGTTACGGTGCTGCTGTACGTGATCGATGGGGGAGGAACCGATGCCCGGAACCGTCCTGCTGCTCGCCGCCTCGCCCGCAGGCAAGGCGTGCCTGGTGGACGCGGCCTCCGTGCTGCCCATACTCGCCGCCGTCGCCCCACCCGTACTGGCCGGCACCGACACGGCCAACGTCGTCGAACTGGCCGACCCGCTGGAGCCCCAGGCCGTACTGACCCGGCTCCGCGCCGCCGCCGGCGCACCCGGTCCGCTCACCATCTTCCTCACCGGCCAGCTCCAGCTCGACCGCCGCCAGCACCTGCCCCATCTGGCGCTCGCCCGCACTACCCCGGCGACCGTCCGCTACACGGCCTTCCCCTGGCACTGGCTCCGCGAGGAGCTCCGCCTGCGCCCACCGGGCTCGACCGCCCTCATCGCCGACCTCCACGCCGACGCGGAGACCTGGCAGCACCTGCGCACCCTCTCCCTGGACGTGGGTCCCGGCGTCACCGTCCACGGTCGCGTCGCCCCGCCCCCACCGCGCCGTGCGGTGGCGCAGCCGTCGTACATGAGGGCGATCGCGACGATCCTGCGCAGCGGTCAGCGGCCCCCGCTGCCCCAGCTTCACCACCAGGCGCTGTCCCGGATCGCGAGTGACGGACAGGGCGCGTACGGCGATGTCGTGCTGTCGTGGGAACCCGCGCCCGGAGTCGGAATCCCTGTTCCGGGCGGCCCCGTTCCCCGAGGCCCCGTTCCCGGAGGCCCTGTCCCCGGCGACGGTGTTCCCGGCGGCTCCGCCCCCGGCGCCCCGTACCGGTCGGCACCGCCGCCTCCCCGTACGCCGCCCGGACAGACCGGGACCACCGAGACGCGCGCGACCGCCGAGCCGGGCGCGGTCCCCGACCCCCGCGACCCCCACGCGGCCATCACCGCCGCCGTCCAGGCCGAGCGTCACGACGAGGCCGACGCGCTCGCCGCACGGCACGAGCAGGACGCCCTGCGCGCCCACGGCCCCGCGTCCGAGCAGGCGCTGCACTGGACGGAGGTGCGGGCCGACCTGGCGATGTTCGCGGGGGACGCCGCGCGCAGCTGCCGTACGTGGATGGCGGTCGCCACCGCCCGGCTGTCCGCGGGTCACGCCCCGGACGCGCCCGCCGTCGAGACCGCCGTGGACCGGGCCCACCACCAGTGGGGACGGGTCGACGACGTGGCGCGGGCCCGTGAACTGGGGCCCGCGCTCGCCGAGTTGCGCCACCGGGTGCCGGGCCGCCGTGAGGGCGCGCTCCAGCACGTCCAGCGGCACCTGGAGGAACTCCGACAGGACCCGCGGGAACCGAGGCCGGCCCAGCACGTGCCGGGATAGCGGACCGATGAGCTCCGGCTGCTTTGAGGCCGACGTCAGGCAGCAGCCGGAGGCGTGAGACCACCCACTGGCGGGTTGAGGCGGGCGAAGCCTTCCTGGCGCTGGTAGGGGAAGTACGGGTAGGGCGCTGCTTTGCTGCTCGCCGCGTCGAGTTTCGCCATCTGGTCGGCTGTGAGCGTCCATCCGATGGCGCCGAGGTTCTGACGGAGCTGCTGCTCGTTACGGGCGCCGATGATGACGGAGGACACGGTCGGCCGCTGCAGCAGCCAGTTGAGGGCGATTTGCGGAATGGCTTTGCCGGTCTCCTGCGCGATCTCGTCGAGGGCGTCGACCACGCGGTAGAGGTGCTCGTCATCGACCGGTGGGCCGAAGTCGGCGGTGTGGTGCAGTCGGCTGCCGGCGGGGAGCGGTTGATTGCGGCGGACTTTGCCGGTGAGCCGTCCCCAGCCAAGCGGGCTCCAGACGAGTGCCCCGAGGCCCTGGTCGAGTCCGAGGGGCATCAGTTCCCACTCGTAGTCGCGGCCGATAAGGGAGTAGTAGACCTGATGTGCGATGTAGCGCGGGTGGCCGTACCTCTCCGCGATCGCGAGGGACTTCATCGCCTGCCAGCCGGAGAAGTTGGAGACTCCCAGGTAGCGGACCTTTCCTGCGCGCACGAGATCGTCGAGCGTGGACAGGGTTTCCTCGATCGGCGTGCCGGCGTCGAAGGCGTGCAGCTGGAACAGGTCGATGTAGTCGGTGCCGAGCCGGCGGAGCGCGTCCTCGCACGCGGTGATCAGGCGCTTCCGGGAGGAGCCCGCATCACCTGGGCCAGCACCCATCGGCAGGCTGGTCTTGGTGGACACGATCACCTGGTCCCTGCGGCCTTTGATCGCGTCGCCCAGCACCTCCTCGGACGCACCGCCGGAGTAGACGTCGGCGGTGTCGAACATCGTGATCCCGGCGTCCAGGCAGACGTCCACGAGGCGGCGTGCTTCTCGCGTATCGGTGTTGCCCCAGGCACCGAACAGCGGTCCTTGGCCTCCGAAGGTGCCGGCGCCGAAGCTCAGCGCGGGGACCTTGAGTCCGGATGCACCCAGCCGCCTGTATTCCATGGCCGCTCTCCTCGATCTCTCAGCCGGTCGTAGTTAACGGTTCCATAGTTCCGTTAATATGCTCCCAAGGTAACGCAGGTGTAGCAATTAACGAAACTGGAGTCCCGTTATGGGTTCAGGGGGTGCGGAGCCGGGAACTGTCCGGCCGGGAGGGCGCACGGCGCGGGTGCGGGCGGCGGTGCTGCGGGCGGCCGGGGACACCCTGGCTGAGCGGGGTGTTGCCCACTTGGACCTCGCCGACATCGCGCGCCGTGCCGACGTGGGCAAGACGACCGTCTACCGGCGCTGGGGAACGGTGACCAGCCTGGTGGCGGACCTGCTGATGGACATGGCCGAGCAGTCACTGCCGCGTACCGAGACCGGCTCACTGCTCGGTGACCTCAAGGCCAACGCCCGGCTTGTGCAGCGCACCTTGGCGGACCCGCGGCAGGGGCCGCTGTTCAAAGCGATGATCGCGGCCGCCACCTGCGAGGCGAAGACGGCCGAGGCCCTGCATCACTTCTACGACATCCGCGTCAAGGAGTGGGCTCCGTGCGTCCAGCAGGCCATCGACCGAGGCGAGGTGCCCGAGGGTACCGACACCCACGAGGTGATCCGCGCTGTCTCCGCCCCCCTCTACTACCGCCTGCTGACCACCGGCGATCACCTCGACGAAGCCGCCGCGGACCGGGCCGCCGAAGCCGCCGCGGCTGCCGCGCGCGCGGGTGCCTACCTGAGGAACAAGGGGCTTGGGTGACCGGCCCGCATCCGTCGCCCCGCATCCGTCGCCCGCATCCGTCGCCGAGTCCGGATCACCGTGCGTGATTTCCGACGGCGTAGTGGCGCCAGGTTCCTCCGGCCTCGGCGGTGAGCTGAGCGGTGGTCTCGTCGTGGTGACCGGGCGTGCGGGCGACGACGGGGGGCGGGGGCCTGGAGGACGAGGTGCCGGATCGCGGCTGCCCGTCCCCGCTGGATGGGGAAGCCCGAGTGGCGGAGCCCGAGTTCGAGGGTCGGAGGACACGCATAATGGTGGAGTCGGGTATGGGAACCGTCTGAATGCCTGTGGTGATCAGGCGTCGCGGCTCTGCTGTGGGAGATAGGGACTGAAGTGCTCGGCGACCATCTCAGCGATCGCAGCGGCGTCGTGGGAACCGTCGACTTCGATCACGCGGATGCCGAGCCGGCGGGCGGTGCGGACAGCGTCCTCAGCGACGAGGCGGTCCCGGGCAAGGCGGTTGGCCTGTGCTCGGGCCGGGTCGCTGACGCGGTGCCCGAGCGAGGCGGCTCGGGGTAGTTCGCGGAGCTGGTATTGGCGGAACTCGGGTGTGGGCACCATGACGACCATCCGGCGTGGTGAGTCGATGACGGGTGCGACGAGTTCGGGGCGGAGTCCCCAGCCTTCGGCGATGATCGGGTGGCCTGAGACAAGCGCGCGCAGGTCGTCCAGGGCCCATTCAAACCGGGCCGCGAAGCCGGCCAGGGTCTCGGCGGCCATCTCCTCGGGAGTGGTGTGGACCCACATTTTGTCCAGGTCAGGGCCGGTGGCGGGTTCGCCGAGGCTGACGCGGCGGGCGATCCTGCGGGCGTCGTGACCGCGAGCGTCGTGGTAGTCGTAGTGATAGGTGGTAACGCTGTATCGGCCGGCCAGCAGCCGGGCCACGGTGGACTTGCCGGCCCATTGGCCGCCGCCGATCCACAACGCGCGGTGCAGGGTACCGAAGGGGTCCCAGACCTCGCTGGTGGCGCGGGAGTCCTGGTTGGTCATTCGGTGTCCTCCTGGGGTAGTGGCGGTCTACGTATCCGTGCCTCCCGTCTCCCGCGGAATATCCAACTCCGCCCAGACCCTCTTGCCCACGGTGAGTTTTTCAACGGCCCAGCGTGCGGCGACCTCGCGGACGATGAGCAGCCCGCGCCCGAACTGCTCGCTGTCCTCGGCGATACGGGGTTCCGGCAGCCGCTCTCCCCTCGGATCGGTGACCGCGAAGCGCAGCGCGCTGCCGGTGAGCGACGTCTCCACGCGGAACAGGCGGTCCCGCAGGCACCCGTGCAGCAGCGCGTCGGTGCACAACTCGCTTGTCAGCAGCGCCGCGTCGTCGGCTGCGCCGGGATGGCCCCAGTCGGCGGTGAGTTGGGCGACGTGTCTGCGGGCGAGGGGGATGCTGCGGGGATACGGGGTGTAGGTGGCTGTGTCGTAGTGGTCCTAGGTCTTGGGCTTCTTGGGCCCCGTGGGGTGGGGGCCGGGAGGGCAGGAGTCGGTCATGGGG
>NZ_VMNX01000335.1 GCF_009377235.1 Streptomyces acidicola | reverse complement strand
GGGACGCGGGGGTGGGTGACGGGCTCGCGATCATCTTGGGGCCGAGCATGAGGGAGACCGCCGGGGTCTCCAGGGCGGCCGGGTCGGGGACGCCCCTGACGGTGCCGTCGGGGTTCAGGAAGGCCGGGTCGCCGCCGGGGACCATGCCCAGTTCGCGGGCGCGGCGCTGGAGGGCGTCGGGGGCCGAGTGGCCGTCCACGTCGCGCTGGAGGGCCTGCTCCTCATCCGTGAGGCTCTTGGTGTCGGCCTTGAGGTCGTCGAGCCTGAACGACCCTTCACTGAGCGCGGAGTTCAGCACGAGCAGGCCGATGAGGCCGCCGCCGAGGAGAACTACGACGAGGAGGACGAAGGGGGTGCGGGCCGCCTGGGCCGGTCCCGCGGGGAACAGCCGCGCGAGCCGGGCGGCCCGGCCCCTCAGTTCGGGTTTCCTACTCACGCACCCTCCTCGCGGGTTTGGATTCCCAACGGACGGCGATATGCGGCCGCGCCGCGTGGGCCCGGCCAGCCGAGGACGCCCCTCGGCCGACGGAACGCGCCGGGTAATCCACCGCCCTCCTCCTCATACGACTCACTCACCGTCCTCACGGATGCGCTCGGCGCCCCGCAGCCGCGCGGGAGCGGCTCGGCGGTTCTCCGCGACCTCCTCCTCGGTGGGAAGTTCGGCACCGCGGGTGAGCAGCTTGAGCCGGGGCTGGTAGCGCTCGGGGACGACCGGGAGCCCGGCGGGCGCGGTGGAGGTGGCACCGGCCGCGAACACCTGCTTGACCAGCCGGTCTTCCAGCGAGTGGTACGAGAGGACGGCGATACGGCCGCCGACGGCGAGCGCCTTCACGGCCGCGGGGATCGCCCTCTGAAGGACGGTGAGTTCGCCGTTGACCTCGATGCGCAGCGCCTGGAAGGTGCGTTTGGCGGGGTTGCCGCCGGTGCGCTTGGCGGCCTGCGGCAGGGCGTCACGGATCAGCTCGACGAGCCGCGCGCTGTTGCTGAACGGCTCCTTGTCCCGCTCACGCACGATCGCGGCGACGATCCGCTTGGCCTGCTTCTCCTCGCCGTACGCCCTGAGGATCCGCACCAGCTCGCCCGCCGGGTAGGTGTTGAGCACCTCGGCCGCGCTCATGCCGGTCGTCTGGTCCATGCGCATGTCGAGCGGGGCGTCCTGGGCGTACGCGAACCCGCGGTCGGCCTCGTCGAGCTGCATGGAGGAGACGCCGAGGTCGAACAGGACGCCCTGCACGCGGGGGGTGCCCAGGCGGTCGAGCACGTCGGGGAGTTCGTCGTAGACGGCGTGCACCAGGGTGGCGCGTCCACCGAAGGGCGCGAGCCGCTCCCCGGAGAGTCGCAGCGCCTCCTTGTCGCGGTCGAGGGCGACGAGCCGGGCCTCGGGGAACCGGGTGAGCAGCGCCTCGCTGTGGCCGCCGAGACCGAGAGTGCAGTCGACCACGACGGCGCCGGGCTCCGTGAGGGCCGGGGCCAGCATGTCCAGGCACCGCTGGAGCATGACGGGGACGTGGCGGCTGTTGGTCAAGGGGCCCTCTCAGGTCCGGCGCGGCCGTACGCACCGCTGGGTCCCCGCCCTCCCCCGGCCGACGCTGGGGGTGCCCCCGGTGAAGGGGAGGCCCGCCGGGGCCGGAGGTGTCAGCCGACCGGGAGCGGGAGGAGGCCGAGCCGTACGTGCGCGCCGCGCACGTGGGGAGACACCGGAAAATCGCCGGATCTCCTGGGATGTCAGTCCAGCAGGGGGAACCTCGCCTCCCGCTCCGCGTCACTTTAGTCCACGGTTTCCCGCGGTCAATCAACCGGCCTGCGCGTCGCGACAGGCCTGTTGTTCGAAGCACCAAACGGATCGTAACCACCTATATGGGCGCAACCGTGCCGCGCTTGCGGGTTACCCCACAACAAGCCTCGCTCGCGTTCTTTGTCGCGCCTCACAGCGGGCCCGTGGCGGCCGTGACCAGTACCGTCATAGGTATGACGACTTCCGCATCGCTTCCCACAGGGCCCGAAGACGCCATAACCGGCGGCGGGACCGTCACCGACCGCCTCGTCGAGGCGAACGAGCGGTACGCCGGCGCCTTCACCGATCCCGGAATGGACGCCCGTCCCGTCCTCCGCGTCGCCGTCGTGGCCTGCATGGACGCCCGTCTCGACCTGCACGCCGCGCTCGGCCTGGAGCTGGGCGACTGCCACACCATCCGTAACGCGGGCGGAGTCGTCACCGACGACGTGATCCGCTCCCTCACCATCAGCCAGCGCAAGCTCGGCACTCGCAGCATCGTCCTCATCCACCACACCGGCTGCGGTCTGGAGGCCCTCACCGAGGACTTCCGCAACGAGCTGGAGCTGGAGGTCGGCCAGCGCCCGGCGTGGGCGGTGGAGTCCTTCCGGGACGTCGACCAGGACGTACGCCAGTCGATGCAGCGCGTGCGCACCTCGCCCTTCCTGCTGCACACCGGCGACGTCCGCGGGTTCGTCTTCGATGTGCGGACGGGTCTGCTGCGCGAGGTCGACCCGGCCTGAACCGCGTCGAACCGGCCCGTGTGATCGCCTCGCTCCGCCCCGGTCACCTGTCGATTTCCTGACAACCTGGCGCTCAAAGGCCTGCAAGCCCCTACATATCGCGGCCAGTTATCCACAGGCGAGTGACACGAATCGGTAACGGCAGCAAGAATGCGGGTGTGGCGTCACGCGGAACTTTTCACGCGTGGTGCCCGTGTTCGGGGTGGGCCGGTCCGCATCGCAGAGCGTCGGCCCGGAGTAAGAACGGGCCGAGGAGGGCCGGGTGACGACCTATGACGATCGAGCGAGCCTTACAGATCTGACCAGCACTGTGGAGCGTGTCCGCAGTTCGGTCGAGGAAGTGATCGAGGGCAAGCCTGAGGTCGTACGGCTTTCGCTGACAGTTCTGCTCGCCGAGGGACATCTTCTGATCGAGGATGTTCCCGGCGTCGGAAAGACCATGCTCGCCAAGGCGCTGGCGCGGTCCATCGACTGCTCCGTGCGGCGAATCCAGTTCACGCCCGACCTGCTGCCGTCGGACATCACGGGCGTGTCCATCTGGGACCAGCAGCGGAAGGACTTCGAGTTCAAACCGGGGGCGATCTTCGCGCAGATCGTGATCGGCGACGAGATCAACCGCGCGTCGCCGAAGACGCAGTCCGCGCTCCTGGAGTCCATGGAGGAGCGCCAGGTCACGATCGACGGCAAGACCTACGAGCTGCCGAGCCCCTTCATGGTGGTGGCGACGCAGAACCCGGTCGAGATGGAGGGCACCTACCCGCTGCCGGAGGCGCAGCGCGACCGCTTCATGGCCCGGGTCTCCGTCGGCTATCCCAGCCCGGAGGCCGAGTTGCAGATGCTCGACATCCACGGCGGGGTGTCACCGCTGGAGGACCTGCAGCCGGTGGCACACGTGCACGAGATCGTGAAGCTGATCGAGGCCGTCCGGGGCGTGCACGTCGCTGAAACGGTCCGGCGGTACGCCGTGGACCTGGTGGGCGCCACCCGCACCCACCCCGACCTCAGACTCGGCGCCTCCCCGCGTGCCACGCTGCACCTGCTGCGCGCGGCGAAGGCCTCCGCTGCGCTGAGCGGCCGGGAGTACGCACTGCCGGACGACGTGCAGGCCCTCGCCGTCGCCGTCCTGGCCCACCGCCTGCTGCCCACCGCCCAGGCCCAGCTGAACCGGCGTACGGCTGAGCAGGTCGTCCAGGAGATCATCCAGCGCACGCCCGTCCCGTCCGCACCCCAGCCGCAGAACGGCTTCGGCGTGGGCCGCGGGGCGCCCGTCTATCCCCAGCAGCAGCCGCGGAGGCTTGGATGACCACCCCGGCGCAGGCGCCCGCCCCGGAGCAGGAAAAGGGCGGCCTGCGCACGGCGCTCGCCGGCCTCACCACCCGCGGGCGCTCCTTCCTGGCCGCCGGGGTCGCGGCCGCCGTCTGCGCGTACGTCCTGGGGCAGAGCGATCTGCTCCGGGTCGGCCTGCTGCTGACCGTGCTGCCGCTGATCTGCGCGACCGTGCTGTACCGCACGCGCTACCGGGTCGCGGGAAGCCGGCGCCTCGCCCCCTCGCGCGTGCCCGCCGGTTCCGAGGCCCGCGTCCATCTGCGGATGGACAACATCTCTCGGTTGCCCACGGGCCTGCTGATGCTCCAGGACCGGGTGCCGTACGTGCTGGGTCCGCGACCCCGGTTCGTCCTGGACCGGGTGGAGGCGGGCGGCCGCCGCGAGGTGTCGTACCGCGTGCGGTCCGACCTGCGCGGCCGCTATCCGCTGGGGCCGCTGCAGCTGCGTCTGTCCGACCCGTTCGGGATGTGCGAGCTGACCCGCTCCTTCTCCGCGTACGACACACTCACGGTCATCCCGCGCGTGGAGCCGCTGCCGCCGGTGCGGCTCAGCGGTGAGGCGAAGGGGTACGGCGACGGGCGGCAGCGTTCTCTGGCGCTGGCCGGCGAGGACGACGTGATCCCGCGCGGGTACCGGCACGGCGACGACCTGCGCCGGGTCCACTGGCGTTCGACCGCCCGGTACGGCGAGCTGATGGTGCGCCGCGAGGAGCAGCCGCAGCGCGCCCGCTGCTCGGTGCTGCTCGACACCCGGGGACTGGCCTTCGAGGGCGCGGGCCCGGACTCGGCCTTCGAATGGGCGGTCTCCGGCACGGCGTCGGTGCTGGTGCACTTGCTCGAACGAGGCTTCTCCGTACGGCTGTTGACGGACACGGGCAACTCGATGCCCGGCGAGGGGGCCGACGGGTTCGCGGGCGCGAGCCAGGAGTCGGCCGATGCCGCGGGGCTGATGCTGGACACGCTCGCGGTGATCGACCACTCCGACGGCACGGGGCTCTCGTCGGCGTACGACATGCTGCGCGGCGGGAACGAGGGACTGCTGGTGGCCTTCCTCGGTGACCTCGACGAGGAGCAGGCGGCCGTGGTCGGCAGGATGCGCCAGCGCAGCGGAGGGGCGGTCGCCTTCCTGCTGGACAGTGACACCTGGGTGCGTGAGCCGACCGACGTGCCCGCCCCGGGTGGGACGAACCGGAGCGAGGAGAGCCTGCGGATGCTCCAGGAGGCGGGCTGGACGGCGCTGAGCGTGCCGCGGGGCGCCGGACTGGCGGACCTGTGGCGCCAGGCGGACCGGCAGCGCACGGGTGTGACCACGGGCAGCGGTTTCGGTACGGAGGGACGGTCATGAGCGGTCGGGCGAGGCTGGCGCTGTGCGCCTGGGCCGCCACCCTGGCGTCGGCGTGCGCGCTGCTGCCGCTGGTCGATCAGATGGCCTGGATCCTGCAGGCGGCGCTCCTGCTCGGCGTGCAGACCGTGGTGGGGGCGCTGACCCGGCGGGTGCCGCTGGCGCGGCCGCTGACCGTGGCGGCGCAGGCGCTGGTCACGCTGCTGCTGCTCACGCTGGTCTTCGCCCGGCAGCAGGCCCTGATCGGGCTGATACCCGGACCGGAGGCGTTCCAGCACTTCTGGACGCTGCTGCAGAGGGGCGCGGAGGACGTCGGGAAGTACACGACCCCGGCGCCGCTGACCGACGGCATCAAGCTGATGATGGTCGGCGGTGTCCTGGTGATCGGACTCGCGGTGGATACGCTCGCGGTGACCTTCCGTACCGCCGCGCCGGCCGGTCTGCCGCTGCTCGCGCTGTATTCGGTCGCCGCGGGGCTGTCCGACGACCTGGAGTGGCTGTCGTTCGTGGTCGCGGCCGCCGGCTATCTGATGCTGCTCCTCGCCGAGGGCCGTGAGCGGCTGTCGCAGTGGGGCCGGGTCTTCGGCGGGACGCCCCGCGGGCCGGGGGCGGACTCCGCGGCCGGCGCGGTGGCCCCGATCCGGACCGGACGGCGCATCGGCGTGGTCGCGCTGGGCATCGCCCTGCTGCCGCTGCCCACACTCGACGGCGGACTGCTGGGCGCCGCGGGCACGGGAGTCGGTTCGGGCTCCGGGGGCGGCGGCACGATCTCGGCGGTGAACCCGCTGGTGTCGCTGCGCGACAGCCTGAACGTGGACGAGGACCGCCAGGTCATGTCGTACCGCACCAACAGCGAGGACACCCAGGACCTGTACCTGCGGATCGTCTCCCTGGACGAGTTCGACGGCACCGCGTGGAAGCCGTCCCAGCGCCGCATCGAGGACGTCCCGGAGACGTTTCCGACGCCGCTGGGTCTGGGCCCCGACATCAAGCGCACCGAGATCGAAACCCGGATTGCGGCGGCGCAGGACTACGGCCAGGACTGGCTGCCGATGCCGTACCCGGCGACCGGCGTGAACATCGAGGGCGACTGGCGTTACGAGCCGACGGGCCGCACGCTCGTCGGCGACCACGGGCAGAACACCCGGGGCGTGCGGTACACGGTCAGGAGCCTGATCGTGCAGCCGACCGCGGATCAGCTGTCCTCGGCGCCGGAGCCGCCGCCGGCTCTGAAGCGCGAGTACACCGCACTGCCGAACTCGCTGCCGCCGGTGGTCGCCCGGACGGCGCGCGACGTGACCGCGGGCTCGGCGAACAACTACGAGCGGGCGGTCAAGCTCCAGGACTGGTTCGCGGTGAGCGGCGGGTTCACGTACGACACGCAGGTGCAGGTGGGCAGCGGCTCGAACGCGATAGCGCGGTTCCTCCGGGACAAGGAGGGCTTCTGCGTCCACTTCTCATTCGCGATGGCGTCGATGGCCCGCTCGCTGGGCATACCGGCGCGGGTCGCGGTGGGCTTCACGCCGGGGTCACCGCAGCCGGACGGTTCGATGACCGTGGGGCTGCGGGACGCGCACGCATGGCCGGAGCTGTACTTCGAGGGCGTGGGCTGGACCCGCTTCGAACCGACCCCGAACCGCGGCAGCGCGCCGTCGTACACGCAGCCGGAGGTGTCGGGCAGCACGGGTCTCCCGGACGTGGCCCGGCCCACGCAGTCGGCGTCCACGGCGCCGTCCTCCGAGCCCTCGGCCAGCGAGAGCTGCGCCGGGCGGGAGCAGCAGCTTCAGGCGTGCGCGAGCGAGTCCCCGGCGGCAGCGGCGGGGTCGGATCACGATCCCTGGCGGTGGCTCCTGTTCCTGGGTATCGCCCTGGCTGTGCTCGCGGTGCTGGCGGTGCCGCTGCTGCCGATGATGTGGCGGATGCGGGTCCGGGCCGTACGGCTCGGCGCCCACGGCCGTACGCCGGAGGGTGTGGCGGCTCACACGCTGGCGGTCTGGGAGGAGGTCACCGACACGGCCTGGGACTTCGGGATCGGACCGGACGACTCCCAGACGCCCCGCAAGGCTGCCGCGCGGATCGTACGGCTCGGGCACCTCGACGAGGGGGCCACGGCGGCGGTGCACCGGCTGGCGGCGGCGGTGGAGCAGGTGCTCTACGCCCCCCGTCCCCGCCCGGCGACGGGTCTCGCGGAGGACGCCCGCCGGATCGAGGACTCGCTCCGGGCCGATGTCAGCGGCTCCACCCGCCTGCGCGCGCTCCTGGCCCCGCGTTCGACCGTCCGGGTCGTCTGGGCGGCCTCGGCCCGCTGGACGGCGCTCAAGGCCGACCTCTCGGCCCGCCGCCCGACCCTACGGCGCCCGTCGGGCCAGAACGGCTGAGTACCGGAGCACCGCACTGCGCGCCGCCCGCCGGGGCCCACCCCGGCGGGCGGCGCGCACTCCTGCTGCGGGTGGGCGGGGTGCCCCGGCGCAGCTGAGGCCACGCGGGGCGGGGTGTGGCCGAGCGCGATGAGCGCGATGAGATTGGCTGGAACTGCCCGGTGCAGAGCATGTCGCTGGGCGGCCTGGGCT
>NZ_VMNX01000334.1 GCF_009377235.1 Streptomyces acidicola | reverse complement strand
CACCACGACCGCCGCCACAGCCCCGGACGGCACCGCCCCACCCTCACATATCCCCGGCCCTGCCTCGTTGCCAGGGTGGCCAGACCCGGGTCGGGCCCGTTGCGCTGGCTCCCTGGTACGCGACTTCGACCGCGTCACCGCCCCCCATGGTTTCCCGCCCAGGCGGCGAGGGTGACGATGTCCCGGGTGAGGGGCATCGGTACGCGCCTTTTCGTATGCCGGTGCGTCAGCGCATCCCTTGAACGTTGCTGCCGCATCGCGCAGCGCCCGTGCCACCTCGTCGCCCCACGGATGTCGCTTCCGGGCCATGTCGCCGCGGGGCCCGTGTACCCGCACTCGGCCTCGCGCGCTCACACTCGCATACCTGGCCGGCAGAGCAGGGATCTCCAAGCCCGTCGTCTGCAGCGGATGGAAACGATCGCGACGGCTCACGTTTCGTGCATGGTCTCCCAAGGCGGCGAACTCAGTGGAGTGGTGGCCACACTGGTCGGCACACCAGACCTCGGGAAAGCCACGAGAATCTGAACACCGGTACATGGACATCTGCCGACAAGCGATACGAGTCGCCGACGGCGCCGCAGACCTCGACAAGGAAGCAGCGATCGCATTCGCAGGCGCCGCGGACGCACTTGGCCATGCGGCCGCTCGTGGAACGATCAGCCCTGAACTCGCCCGATCGACGATCACCACCGTGCTGCTCAGCCTTGTCAACCGCTTTGAATGAATGACTCGAAGCTATGTAGCCGCTTCTCGAGTCAACAGCCTCCTGTCCCGCAACAGCTAGTGCCGCTCGGCGAGCAGCTTCAGGTTCAGCAACTGCCGTCGAGCCATGATCAGATCGCCGATCGACAGGCCGATGGCCGCCCAGCGGCCGTGTCGGACCAGGTCAGGACAGCCGACTGCTCGGTGAGTGGCCGTCTCAACGAACTTGGTCTGCCGCGGTCGGCAGCTCGCAGCCGACTTTCTTCGTTGAGAACGGACAGGTGGTTCGCCCGCTCCCGCGCCGGAATCTGCCCACAGGCTGATCGTTTTGGCGTACGACGACTCGCACGCGACGGACGGGGCCATCTGCCGGCGGGCTGTTACGGACGGCTCTCGCAGCCTGACGCGGTGTTGGGAGGGCGGCGGTAGGCCCAGACGACCTGGTCGTAGTCGACACCGTCGACCGGCCGCTGGTGCCAGACCTGCACCGGCACCAGCTCGGGCTCGGCAGCGTCGTCGGAGGGCGTAGGCACGGCCCCACGGTGTAGAGGCGGACGCTGTGGTCGACCGCGTTCAGAGCCTGCTGGCGATGTGCTGCTCCCACTTGGTGCAGCCAGTCCGTGTGCTCGGGGCTGCGCGGAGACGGGTACGGTCTGCAGCTCCTCGGGCAGATGCTCTGAAGCCATGAACCAGGAGGCTGTTCGCCTTGGCCGGCTTGGCGGCCGGGGCGGTAGTGCTGTGTGAGGTTGGTGAAAGTGCCGGCCCGCATCATCCCCTCCGATGACCCTTCTCTGGGCTGCACCTGACATGCGGTCGGAACCGTCTCGTCTCTCACTGGGGGAGAGTTGAGGAACCGGACCACGCTGCGTGGGCGTAGCCGGTCTCGTACACAGCGGCCAACGCCACCGGAGACGCCCGAGCCGTGGTGGAAGAGGCATGCGAGGGTGCTCTGGCTCGGTGCGGGCATCCCCGTGATCGGTGCGGTGCTGACCGCAGTCGCCCTCCAATTGCTCGGCCTGAGCGGTGAGTCCGAGCCGAGCCCGGCATCGGCGGGGGCCGGTACGTCCTCGGGGAGCCCTTCAGCGGCGCCGTTCGTCGTGACCGCGAGGCAGGAGAACGAGGCCGGATGCACCGCTCTCCTGCGTGAGGTGTCGTCGGCGGAGGACCGCGCGGAACTCGTGACCGGCGGTGACGTGAACGCCGTCATCCGGCGTAACCAGGGCGCGCGGGTCGGTGAACTGAACGTCGGCCTCACGCTCGAAGGAGGCGCGAATTCCCTGACCGTCACGTCGATCGAGATCAAGCCGAAGTCGCCCCGCGCCGTCGAGCCGCTCGCCGGAACGCTGGTGTGCGAACCGAACGCCGGGGGAGAGCCGAAGATCCAGCTGTTCGCGGACATGGACAGCCCGGAGCCCGTCTTCCTCAAGGGGAAGAACTCCACACAGAAGTACTTCAAGGAAAAGGTCGTCACGCTCAAGCCTGGAGAGCAGGTCAACCTGTCGGCGACCTTCTTGTCGGAGAAGGGCTCCCGGGAATTCGGACTGCTCATCCGTTACGTGCAGAACGGGAAGGACGGCACCGTGCCGGTTCCCGCCCCACGAGGGGGGCGCTACGCGGTGACCGGCTTTTCCGCGCGATATGGGGCTGTGTACGAGGGGTCCACGGGTGGCGTCTACCGTCGGCTCGAGGATCCCCGACCTTGCCCATGGCTGCCTGCATCACAGGGATGCTGACCGATCTCGACGAACGGGGGAGCGGAATGGTTTCGAAGCGTGCGCGCCTCGTCTGGCGCGCCGGGTGCGGATTACTGCTGACCATCAGCCTGGTAGGGCTGTTGGTCAGCGACGGCGGTACGTCAGGCAGGCCGCTCGAACGCCCCAACTCGCTGGACGTGGCGTGGTCGTTCCGAACCTCCGGACGGGCATTGGACGTTTCGGAACTGCCGGCGGCGGTGAGCGACAGGATGCTGGCGATTCCGCAGGGCAGGACAGTGAGCGTCGTGGACACACGCGACGGCCGATTTCTCTCCACCGCGCGCAGTTCCGCGGACCGTTTCACGCCCATCGGGTTTTCCGGTGGCGTGATGCTCGCTGTGGAACAGCGGTTCGGACAGGACGGCAAGACTGTTCTGAACGCGTACGATCCCGCGACCGGACGAAAACTGTGGCACAAAACCGCGAGCCCGGCCCTGCGGAAGGGAAGGGAGGACGCTTGGCTGGGGCAGACGCCTTTCCTGCTGGATCCGGGACCTGCGATCGAATTGGCAGATGGCCGACTGGCGGGAGTTGCTCCGCGGACCGGTGCGGTCACCTGGAGCAAACGGAAGCCCGCGCTCGCCCCCTGCGAGCAATCCGACCCGGACGATCTCGGTTTGCCGCCTTCCCCTTTCAACGTGGCCACGACGGCGGACTACATCGCCCTGCTCAAGGGCTGCCCGGGCCGGACCGCGGAACTCGAGGTGGTGAACGCGGAGGACGGTGACAGTGTCTGGAAGAGGGATCTGGGGCGTTCGCGTGACTCCGTCGGGTTGAGCGCGGCCCGCGGTGTGATCGGTGTGAGCCTCGACAACGACCTGCGCCTCTTCGCGGAGTCAGGCGAGCAAATCCTGCGTCGGAAGGCGGACCGGAAGTCCGATCTCTGGCCCGTGGGAGAGGCCCGAGGCGTGGTGTACCTCTCGGAAACGCACCCACGCGCGCAGTCGGACCCAGGGTCGTCCGGGTCGAACACCCTGCACGCCGTACGAGCGGACACCGGGAGAACCATATGGACACGCCCCCAAGGACTCCTGGCCAACAACGGCCTGACCAGCGAGGTCATCGTCGGTGACGTGGAAGCCGCCGGCGCGTACAGCGGAGACCTTCGCTGGTTGCCTGGAGATGCGCGTCTGCAGGCGCCGGGTGCGAGCAGCTTGATGGACCTCGCGGGCAGGCGAAGTGCCCCCGTGCCTTGGCCGGTGGCCGGGACGTTCGTGGGAATGAGTGGGGACCTGTTCATCGTCCGTAGCGAAGAGCGCGACGGCACCCGTTACACCGCTCTTCGGCCGAGCCACCGCGCCGTGGACGCGGAGAGGCCCGTCGCACTGGGTGGAGTCGAGCGGCAGGAATGGCCCGACGCCTGTGGGCTGGTCAGCGCCGGACTTCTCTCCGAACTCGGCCGGAACTATGTCAAGCTGCCCGTGTCGTCGAGCCGTAAGGTGCTGGGCAGAAACTGCCCCGCCCGAGTGTCTGCCGATTCGCCACGGAATCCGGATCCGACGACGACATCTTCTCCGTCACCGTGCGATGGGTGGCGCCTGACGCGAAGGCTGCTGAGACCTATGCGACGAGCGTGATTCCCTGGGGCTGTGCTCCCGCGTTGGGCGGTTGCGTGACTGCCGAGATCGCGAAGCCCCGGCGCGGTGTCCATCTGTACACCTACAGAACGGGCTTGCAACAACTCCCCGTCGCTCACGCGACCGTGGTGTCCGGCCGACACGTTTTCGGGATCAGCGCAGGCAACAACAACCAAGCGCGAACCCAGGCGCGTGGCGACGCATCTCGCCGAACAAGTCGATCCCGGGCCACACGCGTGAGGGCGGCTGTATCGGACAGGGCCAGGCTCATCCATCAGCACAGTTGGCTCCGAAGCCGATCGCCGTCGTGGCGCCCTGCCCGAGCGCAGGGCAGCACCACGGTTCGACGAGTTGGCATCAGGGCATCAGGGCATGACCATGCGTCAGCAGGCCAGTGCAGTCTGTACGGCGCGGGCGAGGTGGTCGGTCGGGACGGCAGAACGTCCGACCGTTGGTCCGTACCAAAGTATTGACGCACCCTTACCTCACTCCTTAAATCAAAGGGCGACGCCTTCACCCCCCACCCCGGTCGGCACATTCGTGCGCCCGGCCGCCGTATGGAAGGAAGAGCCGTGGCCTCCCCACGCCTGCTCCGCAGATGCCTGTTCGCCGCCCTGTCCGCCGTACTGGTCGCGTCTGCCACGACCGGCGCGGCGCAAGCGGATCCGCGGGACGCCTCCCCCACCGCCGCGACCGCCGCCGAGGTGGCCTTCTCCGACAACTTCGACGGTGCCGCCGGTTCCGCGGTCGACTCGTCGAAGTGGCAGATCGAGACGGGCGACAACGTCAACAACCACGAGCGGCAGTACTACACGTCGGGCAACAAGAACGCGGCCCTGGACGGCCAGGGTCACTTGGTGATCACCGCACGCAAAGAGAACCCGGCCAACTACCAGTGCTGGTACGGCACTTGCCAGTACACCTCGGCCCGGCTGAACACCGCCGGGAAGTTCAACGCGCAGTACGGGCACGTCGAGGCCCGGATGAAGATCCCGCGGGGGCAGGGCATGTGGCCCGCCTTCTGGATGCTGGGCACGCCGGTCAACTGGCCCGACTCGGGCGAGATCGACGTCATGGAGAACGTCGGCTACGAGCCCTCCACCGTGCACGGCACCATCCACGGCCCCGGCTACTCGGGCTCGGGCGGCATAGGCGCCGGCTATTCGCTGCCGGGCGGCCAGGCCTTCGCGGACGCCTTCCACACCTTCGCGGTGGACTGGGCGCCCGACTCGATCACCTGGTCCGTGGACGGCAACGTCTACCAGCGGCGCACCCCGGCCGACCTCGGTGGGAAGACATGGGTGTTCAACAAGCCGTTCTTCCTGATCCTGAACCTGGCCGTGGGCGGCTACTGGCCGGGTGACCCGGACGGCTCCACGTCATTCCCACAGCAGCTGGTGGTGGACTCCGTGTCGGTGACGACCGGCGGCGCGTCCACCGGCGCGGCGATCAGGGGCCTGGCCGGCAAGTGCGTGGACGTCGCTGGGGCGAGCTCCGCCAATGGGACCCCCGTACAGCTCTACGAGTGCAATGGCAGTGCCGCCCAGCAGTGGACCGTGGGCTCCGACGGCACGATCCGCGCGCTCGGCAAGTGCCTGGACGTGACCGGCAACGGCACCGCCGACGGCTCCACGGTCCAGCTCTGGGACTGCACCGGCGGCCCCAACCAGAAGTGGGCCGTCAGCGGGGCGAACGACATCGTCAATCCACAGGCCAACAAGTGCCTGGACGTGACCGGCAACAACTCGGCCAACAGCACCCGGCTGCAGATCTGGACCTGCTCGGGCGGCGCCAACCAGAAGTGGACGATCGGCTGACCCCGCCTGGGGCGCCGGGCTGATCAAACGACAGCCCCTACGCCAGCCGCAGTGCCGGCCACTCTTCCGAGGGCGCGCGGCTGGCGGCGTCCAGCAGGGCCGCGCACAGCCCCGCGGCCTCGCCGCAGGTGCAGGCGGCCCGCCGCAGCGCGGCGAGCGCCATGCCGCTGACCGCGACCATGACCACGTCCGCGTCGTCGTCGCGGCGGGCGGGCGGGGCGAAGGCGGCGTAAGGCCGGTGGGCGGTCTGGAGACAGATCGTCCTCGGTGTGTTTATGATGTTGGAGATGAAGAACTTTTCCTCGTACGGATTGGGGGAATCGTTCGCGCAAGGTGAGTGCTGATGGCACATCACAACGCGAACGAGGTTCCGGCCCACCTGTTGATGTGGCAGCGCGTGCGCGAGTACGCCGTGCCACTGTCCATGATCGAGATTGCGACCGCGCGGCGTGCGGTCGGGGACTGGGCAGGGGCATGCGCCGCCGCCCGGATCGACGTTGATCTCGATCTGCGCGCCGTGCGCGACCGTTACGGCACCGATCTAGTTACTCACCTCCGTGCAGATCTGCGTCGGCTCGCGCCGGATCTGCTGCGCTGGCACATGCCTCGGATCGCCCCCGACGGGCGGATCCGGCCCGGTCTCACCATCTGTCTGGCCCGTTACCGGAGTTCCGGTGCAACGCCGTTGCAGCTGGTGGTGCGGACGCCGCCGGCCTGGGCGGACGCCGGACAGCGGATGTCCCTGGCCCTGTGGGAAGGGTCCGGGAACGACGCCCCCGGACACCATCCGCATCCCCACCCGCATCCTGACCGGCGTTTCCGGCTCGACCTGCACCGGCATCTGTGGGACTCCGGGTGGAGCGGCGAACTAGCGCGGCGGTGCGGTGCGGGCGCGGCACCGTCCTTGGCGCCGCCCGACCGGACCCACGCACCCACTCGGCCAGCCCTGCCGGATCGGCCCGATCGGCCGGATCAGCCCGCCGTTCACGATTCCCCGTGGGCGGTGGCTCGATGGGCCGCGGAGGCGGAGCTGCTGTTGCGGTCTGAGGGCCGCGCTCGCGGGGCCTTCACCGTGCGGCTCGGTGCGCGCAGCCACGCCGTGTTCGAACTTGTCGCCCCCGACGACAGTCATGCCCCGACGTGCCGGTCGCTGGGGGAGAGGCTGCCGCCGCAGGAGATCGCGGCGCTTCCGGTGCTACCGGAGGCGGCGGCCCGGATCCTTCCGGATCTGGAGCTGGTGCGGGCCGGGTTGGTCGCGGCCGACCGGCTGCATCCGCTCGTCGCCGCAGCACTGCCGGCGTCCCGTTCGGCACCGGTGGCCGGTCCCACCTGTGAGCGCAGAGATCCGCACCGGGTGGAATGCCGGGGCGAGGTCCACCGGATCGCGCTGCGCGAGGGGGTGCTGACGGCGATCGATCACGACCCGGACGAGCTGCGCCGGGAGGAGTTGCTGGTGGCGCTCGGCGGGCCGGCGCTGCCGTGCCTGCGGGCAATCGACGGGGTGCACCGCAGCCCGGAGGCACTGCCTGCGGTCCGGGAGCGGCTCGTTCACGGCGACGTGGCCGGGGCGCTGGCCGTGGTCGAGGGGCTACTCGGTCCCGGTGCGGTCCTGCGCGACGGGCCGCTCCGGGAGGAACTGGAGTCGGCCGCGGCTCGCCGTATCGACCACGGGCTCTTCCGCTCGGGGCTGGTCGCCGTGCCCCCCGGTGCCGGTGCGGTGGGGGGACGGAACGGCTCAGGCGCCGGACCTGCGGACGCGGGCCACCGTTCCCGGCTCGACCGTCGTACGCCTGCCGCGATCCGCCGCAGGCGGAGCAGCCGGGCCCGTCCCCGCACCGCCCTGACCCGCTGACCGGCTTCTCATCGAAGTCCTTTCCCACACTGCGCATTCCGCGCCGCACGCCCCCACGACATCCGGAACGGGCCGTCCCGTTCCCACAATTCGACCTCAGGTGATGCCCATGACCCCCAGCACTCTCCTGCCC
>NZ_VMNX01000333.1 GCF_009377235.1 Streptomyces acidicola | reverse complement strand
CCTCCCCTCCCCTCCCCTCAGAGGAGTTGATCCCGTATGAACCGCCGTCGTTTCCTCACGGCTGCCACCGCGGCGGCAGCGGCCGCCGGCGTCACCGGTCCCTCCGCTTTCGCCGACACGGCCTCCCGTGCCGCCTCGGACACCGAGACGCTGCGCACCTGGTTCGAAGCCACCTACCGCTCGATGACGGCCATGACCACGGCCTTCGGCCTGACCGCGGACAAGATCGACGTCAGCGGCACCGGCACGCCCGTCCCCTCGACGCAGACCTCCCCGACCAACATCGGCTGCGGGCTGTGGTCCACGGTGGCCGCGGCCGGCCTCGGCGTCATCTCCCCCTCGGTCATGCACGACCGCCTCGTCCGCACGGTCACGGCCGTGGAGCGGCTCGAACGCGCCCACGGCTTCTGGTTCAACTGGTACGACGCCCACGACGGCTCGGTCCTCACGACATGGCCGGAGAGCGGAAGCACCGTCCGCCCGTTCCTGTCCACCGTCGACAACGCCTGGCTGGTCACCGGCCTGAAGATCGCCGCCGACGCCGATCCGGCGCTGCGTCCGCGCATAGCCCGGCTCCTCGACGGAGCAGACTGGTCGTACTACTACACCCCCTTCGACCCGGCGGACCCGTTCGCCGGCCCCGGTCAGATGCGCGGCGGCTACTGGCCCGACAAGCCCGGCAAGGGCGAACCCACCGGCCACCACTACGGAGCCCTCAACACCGAGCCGCGCATGGCCAGTTACCTCGGCATCGCCGACGGCTCGCTGCCCACCGACCACTACTGGCACATGTACCGCACCCTGTTGCCGGAGTGGGGACAGGAACAGCAGCCCGGTGGCTCCTACGTCACCATCGACGGCGTACGCGTCTGGCAGGGCCACTACACCTACCGGGGCCGCAAGCTCGTTCCCACCTGGGGCGGATCGATGTTCGAGGCCCTGATGGTGCCCCTGTTCGTGCCCGAGGCGGAGTGGTCACCGAACTCCTGGGGCACCACCCACCAGCGCTATGTGCGCAGCCAGATCGAACACGGCCTGATCGAGGAGAAGTACGGCTACTGGGGCTTCTCGCCCGCCAACATCCCCGAGGGGGGATACCGCGAGTACGGCGTCGACGCGATCGGCATGCAGGAGGACGGTTACAACAGCCTCGGCGTCGTCACTCCCCACGCCTCCTTCCTGGCCCTGCCCCAGGCACCCGAAGAGGCCATCGCCAACCTCCGGGCCCTCGCCCGGGACTTCGGCGCTTACGACGACCGCTACGGCTTCCGCGACTCCGTCAACGTCACGACGGGCCGCGTCAGCGACTTCGTTCTCGCCCTGGACCAGGGGATGATCGCTGCCGCCCTGGCCCAGCACCTGCGCCCCGGCCTCCTGCAACGCCCCTTCCGCACGGGCGGCTTCCAGTCCCGGGTGCGGCCCACGCTGGCCAAGGAACGCTTCAGCATCTGAACTCTCGGTCGGGCTGCGCCTCGCCCCGGGCGGGGCGCAGCCCGCCACAGCGCCGCCCCACCGCAGCATCGCTCCGCCGTGGCATCGCTCCGCCGTGGCATCGCCCCACCGCAGCGTCGCCCCGACCCCGGCCGAGCCACGTATCGCTTGCCCGCGGATTAGACGAGATCTAGGATGAATGCGCTTACAATCGTATGCGCGCGCATACCCGTCGCCTCGGGAGTCCCTTTTCGTGAGCTCTGCCCCAACGGTGTACGACGTCGCCGCACGGTCCGGGGTGTCCATCGCAACCGTGTCCCGGGTGTACCGCAATCCGGACTCCGTCCGCGCCGAGACACGTGAACGCGTACTGACGGCGGCCCGTGCACTCGGTTACGTACCCAGCGGCAACGCCCGTGGGCTCGCCAGCCGCTCCACCGGCATCCTCGGCCTCTGCTTCCCGGACTACTCCGACCCGGACACCGAGGCGACCGAGGCGGAGGACGAGGACGCGGCCATGCTCTACTCCGACCAGATCATCCGGGGCATGGAACGGGCAGCACGCCGCCACGGTTACGCGCTGCTGATCGCCGCGTCCCTCAAGGGAGGGCCGGAGAGCCTGGTGGCCAAGGTCGCCGGCCGCGTCGACGGGTTCGCGGCGCTCGCCCGTACCGTGCCCACGGAGGACCTGGAGGTCATCTCCCGCCGTCAGCCCGTGGTGATGCTGGCCGGCCCCCGTGAAGGCACCGATCATCTGGACCATCTGGACCACATCGAGGTCGCCAACTTCGACGGCCAGAAGGAGCTGACCCGGCACCTCATCGAGGACCACGGCCTGCGCCGGCTCGCGTACATCGGCTCCGCGGAGGAGTCGCCGGACGTGGAGGCCCGTTTCCGCGGGTACCTCGAAGCGTGCCGGGACGGCAGGCTGAACGTGGGGCCCGAGCCCGATCTGCGGGTGCGGATGATGAGACAGGCGGACGGCGCACGCGCCGTGGACGCCCTGTGCGCCCCGGACCGTGAGCGCCCCGAGGCCCTGGTGTTCGCGAACGACCAGATGGCCGTCGGTGCCCTGCACGCGCTGGAGAAGCGGGGTCTGCGGGTTCCGGAAGACATGGCCGTCACGGGCTTCGACGGCATTCCGCTCAGCCGCCTGGTACGCCCGGCACTGACCACCGTGCATCAGCCGATGCTGCGCATGGGCGAGGAGGCGGTGGAACTGCTGGTGAAGCGGCTGAGCGGTGCACGCGATACCGAGCCGGTGTCACTGATGCTCCCCGTGACGGTCGTACGGCGAGACAGTTGCGGGTGCGGCAAGGGAGAGGTCGCGCACACGGACATTCCGTGACGCCTCTGCGCCGCGGCCGTCCGATCAGCCTGCTCAGCTACCGCGCCCGCCTGGGACGCGAACGCGTACGTGCTGCCGCCGCCGCGTTCCCGCGCACCACCGACCCGGCACGGGACGGGACGCCTTTCCCGGGGTGATCTCAGGTGCCTCCAGCCCGGCACACAGCCGGCACACAGTCAGCACCGGTAGCGCATGGCCCCCGGTCCACTCCGGCATCTAGCGCTGTGACCTGCGCATTTACTGCCAGGAACGATCGCTGCCGACTCAGCGTCTCAGATACCGTCCGCGCAGACGTGCCACACTGCCAGGCCACCCGTCACCCGACCGCCCCTCTATCGATGTGACTATCGATGCGACCAAGGGAGCCAACCCCCACATGGACACCACCTCGCTGGCCGACCTCTGGGACGAGGTGTTCGGAACCCAGCCCGACCCCGACCTGTGGGTAGTGATCGTCACCGCGGTCGTCGCGCTCGTCGCGATCGTCCCGCAGGGCATCTGGCGGCTCTCACGCAACGCCATCACCATCGCCCACGAGGGCGGCCACGGACTGGTCGCACTCCTCACCGGCCGCACCCTCACGGGCATACGTCTGCACTCGGACACCAGCGGTCTCACGGTCAGCCGGGGCAAGCCGACCGGGCTCGGCATGATCCTCACGGCGGCCGCGGGCTACACCGCTCCCCCGCTGCTCGGCCTCGGCGGTGCCGCGCTACTCGCCGCCGGGCACATCACCGCGCTGCTGTGGCTGGCGACGCTGCTGCTCGTGGCGATGCTGGTGATGATTCGCAACGCGTACGGGGCGGTCACGGTGCTGGTGACCGGCGGCACGTTCGTGCTGGTGTCCTGGCTCGCCGGGACCCAGGTGCAGGCGGCGTTCGCGTACGTGGTGGTGTGGTTCCTGCTGCTGGGCGGCGTACGGCCGGCCTTCGAACTCCAGGCCAAGCGGCGCCGGGGTGGCGCGGGAGACTCGGACGCGGACCAGCTGGCACGGCTGACACACGCACCGGCGGCGATGTGGCTGTTCTTCTTCCACGCGGTGTCGCTGTGCTCGCTGCTGGGCGGCGGTCGGTGGCTGCTGGAGGTGTGAGGCAGCGCCTCCGAAGTGGAGGCTGCGGCCCGTAAGGCACGTGGGGCTGTAGGCGCACGTGGCTGTAAGCGCGCGGGGCTGTGTCGATGTGCGGCTCCGTCGATGTGCGGCTCCGCCGCGACGGGGTCCCCCTGTTCGACCGAAGCCGAGAGCTTGGGGGAGCGACCAGCGACGACGGCGTCGCACCCGAAAGAGAGCCGACCACTAAAGTGGGGCCCATGGCCCCGAACAACGCACACACCGCCCTCTGGCCCGCCCCGCACGCGAGCGGAGCCGTCGACGCGACGGTCCACGTGCCCGGGTCCAAGTCGGTCACCAACCGCGCACTGGTGCTGGCCGCCCTCGCCTCCGAGCCCGGCTGGCTGCGCCGCCCGCTGCGGTCCCGCGACACGCTGCTGATGGCGGCCGCGCTGCGCGCGATGGGTGTGGAGATCGAGGAGACGGTGTCGTCCAGCTCCTCCGCCGCGGGCGGCCCGGACGGCGCCGGCGAGGCCTGGCGTGTGCTGCCCACGGGTCTGCAGGGTCCCGCCACGGTGGACGTCGGGAACGCGGGCACGGTGATGCGATTCCTGCCCCCGGTGGCCGCCCTCGCCGACGGCCCCATCCGCTTCGACGGCGACCCCCGTTCGTACGAGCGCCCTCTGAACGGCGTGATCGACGCCCTGCGCGTCCTCGGTGCCCGTATCGACGACGACGGCCGGGGAGCGCTCCCGCTGACGGTCCACGGCAGCGGCGCACTGGACGGCGGCCGGGTCGAGATCGACGCGTCGTCGTCCTCCCAGTTCGTGTCGGCCCTGCTGCTGTCCGGGCCGCGCTTCAACCAGGGCGTCGAGGTGCGCCACACCGGCTCGACGCTGCCCTCCCTCCCTCACATCCGTATGACGGTCGACATGCTGCGCGCGGTCGGCGCCCAGGTGGACACCCCCGAGTCGGGCGGCGAGCCGAACGTCTGGCGGGTGACGCCGGGCGCGCTGCTGGGCCGCGACCTGACCATCGAACCGGACCTGTCGAACGCCCAGCCGTTCCTGGCCGCGGCCCTGGTGACCGGTGGCAGGGTCATCGTCCCGGACTGGCCCGCCCGCACCACCCAGCCGGGCGACCAACTGCGCGAGATCTTCACCGAGATGGGCGGTACCTGCGAACTCACCGAGTACGGGCTGGAGTTCACCGGCTCGGGCGCGGTCCACGGCATCGACGTGGACCTGGGCGAGGTCGGCGAACTGACTCCCGGCATCGCCGCGGTCGCGGCCCTCGCCGACTCCCCCTCGACGCTGCGCGGAGTGGCCCACCTGCGCCTGCACGAGACGGACCGGCTGGCCGCGCTCACCAAGGAGATCAACGAGCTCGGCGGCGATGTCACGGAGACCGCCGACGGCCTGCACATCCGCCCGCGCCCGCTGCACGGCGGTGTCTTCCACACGTACGACGACCACCGCATGGCCACCGCGGGTGCGATCATCGGCCTCGCGGTGAAGGACGTGCAGATCGAGAACGTGGCGACGACGGCCAAGACCCTCCCGGACTTCCCCGACCTGTGGACCGGGATGCTCGGGAACTGACGGGCGGACCGGGATCATGCGCCGCTACGGCAAGCACACCGACGAGGACGACGTCAGGGTCCGCCCCAGCCGCAAGGGCAACCGTCCCCGTTCGAGCATCCGCCCCAAGCACGAGGACGCGGCCGACGGGATGGTCCTCACTGTCGACCGCGGCCGGCTGACCTGCCTCGTCGAGGACCGCGTGGTCATGGCGATGAAGGCCCGCGAGCTGGGCCGCAAGGCCGCGGTGGTCGGTGACCGCGTGGCCCTGGTCGGCGACCTCTCCGGCAGGAAGGACACGCTCGCCCGCATCGTCCGTATCGCCGACCGCACCTCGGTGCTGCGGCGCACGGCCGACGACGACGATCCGTTCGAGCGCGTCGTCGTCGCCAACGCCGACCAGCTCGCCATCGTCACCGCCCTCGCCGACCCCGAGCCCCGCCCTCGCCTCATCGACCGCTGTCTGGTCGCGGCGTACGACGGCGGACTGGAGCCTCTGCTGGTGCTGACGAAGTCGGACCTGGCCCCGCCCGACAAACTCCTGGAGCTGTACGGCGACCTGGACATCCCCTACGTCGTCACCAGCCGCGAGGAGCTGGAGAACGGCGACGCGGCGGGCCGGGTACGCGAACAGCTCGACGGCAAGATCACGGCGTTCGTCGGCCACTCCGGCGTGGGCAAGACGACGCTGGTCAACGCACTCGTACCCGAGGAACGACGCCGCAGCACCGGACACGTCAACGCGGTGACCGGCCGCGGCCGCCACACGACGACGTCGGCGCTGGCGCTGCCCCTGACGGAGTCGGACGGCTGGGTGGTCGACACCCCGGGCGTACGGTCCTTCGGTCTGGCGCACATCGATCCGTCGCGCGTGATCCACGCCTTCCCCGACCTGGAACCGGGAACCGAGGGCTGTCCCCGTGCGTGCAGTCATGACGAACCGGACTGCGCGCTGGACGAGTGGGTGGCGACGGGGCATGCGGACCCGGCCCGCCTGTACTCCCTGCGCCGACTGCTGGCGACACGGGAGCGGCACGAAGGTGACTGACAGAGAGGCCGCCGACAGGGGAGGCGACTGACGGGAAGGCGGCTGACCTCTGCGTTGTTTGCCTTCATACCTGGCCGGTAAGTGCATAATCGCACCGAGCCGATCCAAGTCAGACGAAGCGGTCACGGAACGTGGGGACGCGGGAGGACGAGACATGGCGTGGCTGCTGGTCATCGTTGCGGGGATACTGGAGACCGGCTTCGCCGTCTGCCTGAAGCTGTCGCACGGCTTCACCAGACTCTGGCCGACCGTCGCGTTCTGCGCCTTCGCCCTCGGCAGCTTCGGCCTGCTGACCCTCTCGCTGAAGAAACTCGACGTGGGCCCCGCCTACGCCGTGTGGACGGGCATCGGGGCGGCCGGCACCGCGATCTACGGCATGGTCTTCCTCGGCGACATCGTGTCCACGCTGAAGCTCGTCTCGATCACGCTGGTGATCGTGGGGGTCATCGGGCTCCAACTGTCGGGTTCGGCACACTAGTTGAGAACTGGCTGAGCACTGATTGTGCACTGGTTGAGCACTGATTGTGCACTGACTGAGGGCCCGTTGAGGACTCGTCGAGGACTCGTTGAGCTCACCCCGAGCGTGTCGGGTGCCGTGGCAGGACGGTGCGCACCAGTGCCGTGACGCCGCCCTCGCCCGGGGGCGCGGACACGCAGGACAGGGCCAGGCGGACGACGAGTTCGCAGGAGCGGGCCAACTCCGCCGCGTCGGTCTTGCCGGGGCCGGAGAGGACGGCGACCGCACGGTCGCGGGCCAGGGCCACTAAGTCGGCGGGTGAGGGCAGGGGGCCGTCGGCGCGGCGCTGTGCGGGCACCGCGGACGACGAGGGCACCGCGGTGAGCGTGGGCGAGGGCAGACGTTCGCTCCAGCAGCCGGTGAGCATGGCCTTGATGAGAGCGTTGCCGCGTGCGGCCGATACGGTCCACTCTGCAACGGCGGCCAGGCGCTCGCGGGGATCGGCGGGTATGGCCAGCGCCCGGTCGACACCGGCGAGATAGGCATCGGCCTCACGGCGCACCAGGGCGCGCGCGAGCCCCTCCTTGCTGCCGAACTCGTTGTAGAGCGTCTGCCGGGACACTCCGGCCACGGCGGCGACGTCGACCATGCGCACGGCGGGCCACGGACGGCGCGCGAGCGCCGTGTAGGCGGCGTCCAACAGGGATTCCCGCGCTGCAGGCATCATCGCCTCCCTCTGCCGAGCGGCGGCTCTGGACCTCAGATTTGACGCGCACCGAGGCACTGTCAAGGGCTCTCGGCAAGGCAGAGGGGCTTGTGTTCGGCCAACATGCGCGGTGGCGTGGGAGGGTGCGGGGGCGCGTGGTGGCACTTGGAGAAGGCGTCGGGAAGTGTCTCGGGGAGGACCTCGGGGACGCCTGCCCACAGCGACTCGCTGCCCCTGGGAACCTCACCC
>NZ_VMNX01000332.1 GCF_009377235.1 Streptomyces acidicola | reverse complement strand
GCGAAGTAGCGCGTCCAGTCGACGGGGGCGCCGGTGGTGTGCAGGGCGGCGAGTGCCGTGGTCAGGGCGGTGGTCTCGGAGGTGTCCTTGCGGAGGGTGGCGAGGGCGACGCTGTCCTCGGGTGCCGTCTCGGGGACCAGGCCGGTGAGCACGCCGTCGGGTCCGAGTTCGAGGAAGGTGCGCACGCCGTGCCTGTCCAGGGTGCGCAGGCAGTCGGCGAAGCGGACAGTCTCCCGGACATGGCGGACCCAGTACTCCGAGTCACTCAGGTCCTCGGGGGTGGCGACGGCGCCCGTGAGGTTGGAGACGAGCGGGATGCGCGGCGGGTGGAAGGTGATGCCGGACAGGGCCTGGGCGAAACCGGCCAGCATCGGGTCCATCAGCGGCGAATGGAAGGCGTGCGAGACCCGCAGGGGTGTGGTGCGGTGGCCGTCGGCGGCGAGTCGTTCGGCGGCTTCGGCCACCGCCTCGGCGGGGCCGGAGAGGACCACGGAGGCCGGGCCGTTGACGGCGGCAACGGCGACGTCGGCCGTGAGATACGGGCGTATCTGCTCCTCGGAGGCGCGTACGGCCGTCATGGCGCCGCCCTCGGGGAGGTCGGCCATCAGCGAGGCGCGGGCGGTGACGAGGGTGCAGGCGTCCGCGAGGGACAGCACGCCGGCGACGTGGGCGGCGGCGACCTCGCCGATGGAGTGCCCGGCCACGAAGTCGGCCCGTGCGCCCCACGATTCGAGGAGGCGGAAGAGTGCCACCTCCACGGCGAACAGGGCGGGTTGGGCGGTGCCGGTGCGGTTCAGGGCGGATGCGTCGGTGCCCCACATCACGTCGCGTACGCCGGGCGGGAGGAGGGCGAGCGTCTCGTCCAGGGCGACGCGGAACGCCGGGAAGGCGTCGTACAACTCGCGGCCCATGCCCAGGCGTTGGGCGCCCTGGCCGGAGAAGAGGAAGGCGGCGGGGGTGTCCGTCGCGGTGTGTCTCAGCAGGCCGGGGGCGAGGGTGCCGTCCGCGAGAGCGGTGAGGCCGGCCGAGACGGTGGTGAGGTGGGCCGTGACGAGGGCGGCACGGTATGTGAAGCCGGTACGGGTGGTGGCGAGGGCGCGGGCCAGGACGTCCGGTCGCAGTGGTTCGCCGGACCGGTCCAGGGCGGTACGCAGGCGGGCCGCCTGGGCTGCGAGGGCCCCCGGGGTGCGGCCGGACAGGACGAGCGGTACGGGAGCGAGGGGCGCCGGGGTGGTCGTGGCCTCGCCGGACGGGTCGTGGGTGCTGTCGGCGGGGGCCTGTTCGATGACGGCGTGAGCGTTGGTGCCGCTGATGCCGAAGGAGGAGACGGCGGCGCGGCGGGGCTGCCCGGTGTCGGGCCAGGGGGTGTTGCCGGTGACGAGGCGTACGGTGCCGTCCGACCAGTCGACGTGGGTGTTGGGCTCGTCGACGTGCAGGGTGCGGGGCACGATGCCGTGCCGGATGGCCTGCACCATCTTGATGACGCCCGCGACGCCTGCCGCGGCCTGGGTGTGGCTGAGGTTGGACTTCACCGAGCCGAGCAGCAGCGGGCGTTCGGCGGTGCGGGCGCGGCCGTAGGTGGCGAGGAGGGCCTGGGCCTCGACGGGGTCGCCGAGGGTGGTGGCGGTGCCGTGTGCCTCGACTGCGTCGATCTGGTCGGCGGAAAGGCGGGCGTTGACCAGGGCCTGTTCGATGACGCGTTGCTGGGAGGGGCCGTTGGGTGCGGTGAGGCCGTTGCTGGCGCCGTCCTGGTTGACGGCGGAGCCGCGGACGACGGCGAGGACGCGGTGGCCGTTGCGGCGGGCGTCGGACAGGCGCTCCAGCAGCAGGACGCCGACGCCCTCGGACCATCCGGTGCCGTCGGCGGCGTCGTCGAAGGAGCGGCACAGGCCGTCGGCCGACAGGCCGCCCTGGCGGCCGAACTCCAAGTGAGTGGAGGGCGTCGACATGACGGTGACGCCGCCGGCGAGGGCGAGGGAGCACTCCCCGGTGCGCAGGGCGTGTGAGGCGAGGTGGAGGGCGACGAGGGAGGAGGAGCAGGCGGTGTCCACCGTCAGGGCCGGGCCGGTCAGGCCGAGGGTGTAGGCGACACGGCCGGACAGGACGCTGCCGGCGTTGCCGGTCAGGTGCAGGCCGCGGGCGCCGTCCTCGGCTCCGGCGCGGTACTCCTGGGCCATGGCGCCCATGAACACGGCGGTCTCGCTGCCGCGCAGTGTGGTGGGGTCGATGTGCGCGGACTCGATGGCTTCCCAGGTGGATTCGAGCAGGATCCGCTGCTGGGGGTCCATGGCGACCGCTTCGCGCGCGCTGATGCCGAAGAACTCGGCGTCGAAGTCGGTGGCGTCGTGGAGGAAGCCTCCGCCGGAGGCGGCGGCCGAGACCGCTTCGAGGTCCCAGCCGCGGTCGTCGGGGAAGGGTCCGATGCCGTGTCTGCCGTCGATGAGCAGGTCCCAGAGGCCGTCGGGGTCGGTCACCCCGCCCGGGTAGTGGCAGGCCATCCCGATGATGGCGATGGGCTCGTGGGCGGCGGCCTCCAGTTCCTGGACGCGCTGCCGGCTGTGCCGCAGGTCGGCGGTGGCCCGCTTCAGGTAGTCCCTGAGCTTGTGTTCGTTGTCCATCTCACGTCACCTCGACAGCGGTTACCGATGCGGGTTGTTCTCGGCCGGGCCCGGGCCGGGGTGGTCACGGACCGAGCGTCTGCCCGGCACGGAGGCACGGCGCGGCCGCGCGAGTGCACGCAGAGGGCGGCCGCCCCGGGGGATGGGCGGCCGCCCCGTCGGAATGACCTGGGCCTGGACCCGGGTCGGGACGCGGGGCGTCGGCTCGGGTCAGACGGCGTGTTCTGCGGGTTCTCTCGGATGCGGCACGGTGAGAGTCTCGGTCGGCAAGGACGGGAAAAACCCTAGTAACGCCGCCGGGTCACACCGCGAGTCACAAGCCGCCTCGGCCGGCTTCTCCAGCACCGTCCAGTGCACAACTCCGTGTCATACGGGGTTGTGCAGGGTGGGTTGTGCGGGCATCGGCGCCGGAACGCCGCCATCGGCCGCAGGCGGCCCCCGGGCGCTCAGCCATGAACTCCCGAACCATGGTTGAGCGCCGCATGGATCGGTGCGTCCGGTGTCACTTCCCGCCCCTCTGCCTGCTCGGGCGCAAGATAGCCGGGAGTGCCGAAGGCACGACCTGTCATCGTCAGCGATTATGACCGGTCAATAGTTGGGTGAGGGCAGGCGGGCCGCGGCACAGTGGCCTTGTGCTGCTGCCTGTCGTGCTCACGAGGCCGCCAGCAATGCTCGACAACACGGTCGTGCCCCCGCCCCACCCCCGATCTGAGGCAGTTCGGCGACCACCACAAGCCCATACACTTGCCCTTGACCGCCCCGGTCAGCGATCCGTTGCTTCCTGCAGCCGTCACGCCGCCGGCGAGCAGGAAGATACGGTCGGTGCCGTTCTCGTCCGCTTCGGCGCGCGCGGCCGCCGACACCACGCGGTCGGCGCGCAGTCGAGACCGCTGTTTCCATCGCCGGCACGCCGAACGCGCCGCAGCGCCTCCACGTAGGCCACAGCCTGGAGACCCTGCGCAGGCGCTACCAGGAGCACCTCGACGCCTGGGCGTCCGTGGAGCACCTCACCGAAGCGACCCTCTGAATAGAAGCGCCGAGCAGCGAGTGGCGGCGAGGTCCTACCTGGCCGCCACCGTGTACGTTGCGGGGAGAAGGCCGCCACCAGAGACTGTGGGCGAACAGGTAGACGACGGCCAGGACGTCGGCCACGCCCAGCGCCTGCCCTATGTAGCCCCGGCCCTGTGTCTCCCCCATGTCCAGCGCGTGCATACGGATCCGGTAGGCGGAGTCCCTGAGGGCGCTGACGCGCTGGGTGTACGACATATGGGGCGTCCCCGGAGGCGGCGCTGCTCGGCGCCGAAGTCGCGAACGACGGGTTTCCGGCCGACCCGGTCCCCGAAGTGACCGGCGATGACGCCGCCCAGCGGCCGTGCCTGCCGCGTGGCCGGGCGATCCCCGGCGCGGGGCGTGCCCGGGTGACGAAGTCGGTGCGGTTGCTGTCGATCGGCTGGTGCTTCTTCTTGATGTTCGCCGCGTTCTCGCAACGGCGCTGGTCGACCTCGCTGGGGATGATCAGTAGGAGTCCGGACCGCAGCAGGAATACCGCTCCGCGTACGCGGCCGGGGCACGGTCGAAGAGCGTGGCTAGGACGCCGTGCTCGTCAACGAGCGGGATGCCGCCACTCTTACCTGCCCGGAGAACCCCCTCGCCAGACCGAGCCGCCCACCGGCACCGAACCCGAGAAGCCGCAACCGGGTCACATCGCGGCGGTGCCCGGCGCGGTGATCGCGCCGGGCGGCTGTCCGTCGTTTCGTCGCTGCGGGGGTCTACGACCAGGGCAGGACCAGGGCACCCCAGGCGACGACGGGGCCGAGGGCGACGATTCCGCCGGTGTAGCTGATGACCTGGCGGTAGAAGCGGCGGGCGTCGACGCCGCGCGCGTTGGCCAGGACGAGGGCACCGTTCGTGGAGAAGGGGGAGGTGTCGACGATCGTGGTGGACACCGCCAGGGCGGCGATCAGTCCGGCGGGGCTGAGGTGGCTGGAGAGCAGCAACGGCACGGCGATGGGGATGATCGCTGTGAGGATCGCGGTGGAGGAGGCGAAGGCAGAGGTGATGGCCACGGTGAAGCACAGCAGAAGGGCTACGACGATCGGGGCGCCCAGGCCCGCGGCGTGCTCGGAGATCTTCTCGATGATCCCGGCCTTCTCCAGCATCGCGATGTACGTCATCATGCCCGCGACCAGCAGCAGGGTGGACCAGCTGATACCGTCGGCCGCCTTCTCCTGTCGCTTCATGTCCACCAGGGCGAGCAGGGTACCCGCGCCCAGGGCGAGGAAGCCGATCTCCAGCTGAAAACCGAGCGCCCCGACGACGAGGGCGAGCAGGCAGGCGAGGGTCAGCCACTGCCGCCAGTCGGGCCTGCCGGAGACGGCGACGTCTTCGTTCTCTCTCGTCGCGTCGGCTTGCTCCGCCAGCGGAACAGGACGCTTCGCCAGCAGCACGTAGGTGAGCAGCGACAGCAGCAGATTGATCACGAAGCTGGCGGTGAACAGCGCCACGGGAGAGACATGCAGCTCGGTCTTGTCGACCAGGCCCAGCACCAGCGCACCGGAGACGGCGAGCGGCGAGAACGCGCCCGCGTGACCGCCGCTGATCACCATCATGCCGACCACCAGCGGGTTCAGCTTGTAGCGGTGAGCGAAGTTCATGCCGATCGGTACGAGGATCGCGACGGCGGCGGGGGTAAAGGTACCGAACGCCGTCAGCAGGGCGGCGACGAGGAAGAGCACCCAGGGGATGAGCGCGACCTTCCCCCGCACCAGCCGCACTCCCGCGGCGACGAGCAGGTCGATGGTGCCGTTACGGCGTGCGACGGAGAACAGGTACGTGACCCCCACGATCGTCACGAACAGCTTCACCGGAAAGCCTTCGAAGATCTCGTCCTCGGTGAGGCCGAGCGAGGCAGTGCCGACCGCGAAGGTCGCTACGAAGGCGAGAATGCCCAGGTTGATCGGCAGCACGGTGCCGATCACGAACATCACCAGCAGCGCGCCTATGGAGATCACTTCAGGAGACATCTTTGTTCCTTGGTGCAGGAGGGGACAGGAGTGCGCGCCCCGAGGGCGCGAGGCCACCCCGGGGGCGGACGGCTGGGGACCGGCCGCCCGAGGTGAGATTCGTCCCGGTCAGGAAGCCTTGCGTGCTCCCGGATCCGGTACGTAGATGCGTGCGTCGGCGAGCAGCCGGGCGGCCCGCTGTACGGTGACCCGCTCGGGGACGCCTTGGTGGATGTCGGAGCAGCAGACCGCCACGACGCCTGCGGGGGTGCCGAGGCGCAGCCACTCGCCGCGCGGTCCGGCGGCGGCCCGGGAGACCACGGATTCCTCCAGCAGGCCCGCGGCCGCTACGGCGACGGCGGAGGTGAGACCGATCGCCGGGTGGGGGGCGTTCATGGTGAGCATGCGGACCGAGACGTCGTAGTCGCCGGCGGCGATCGGCTCGCCCAGAGTGGTGGTGTAGGGCACCGGAGGGCCGATCAGGCCCACCTTGGGCACCGCGTCACCGGGGGTTTCACCCGGCCTGAGGAGTCCCATCAGCGGCGCGGCCGTATGACGGACCGCGCGCAGCCACGGCACGTCGGCGCGCATCTGGTCCAGGGTCTCGGCGCCGGTGCGGTCGGCGTCGAGCGCGTCCACGAGAACCACGGGGGCACCCGCGTCCACCATGCTCACCCGCTGCGGCCTTGCTGCGGGACCGAGCCGCAGCTCGTCGACCGCCCGCCCGGTGGGCAGCAGCGAGCCTGTGGTGCCGCCGGCCGGGTGGAGGAAGGTGAGGCCGACCGCCACGCCGCCGGCCCGGGTGCCCGGTACGGTCTGGTCGCCGAACTCGTGCACCCTGCCGCCCGTGGTGTCCACCACGCCTTCCAGCAGCGCACCGGTGTTGCTGTTCCGCATCACCACGCGGGTGCGGTCACCGGTGATGGGCACGAGCCCCTTTGCCACCGCGTACAGGGCGATGCCGGTGGCGCAGTTACCGCAGTTGCTGGTCCACTCCACCGTGCCGGTGCCGATACCGACCTGCCCGAACAGGTAGTCGACGTCCACACCGGGTTCGGGTGAGGCGCCGACGACGGCGGCCTTGGAGGTGGTCGGTGTCGCTCCGCCCACCCCGTCCAGCTCCACCGGATCGGTGGAGCCATAGGCGGCAACCAGCAGCTTCTCCAACTCACTGCGGTCGACGGGGACATCGACCTGACTGAACAACCAGCACTTGCTGGTGCCGCCACGTACCAAAGTCGCGGGAGTGTGCACAGCTTCAAGCTCTTCCTGGGTCACATGGGGAAGGAGAGCGCCGGGCGGACGGTTACGGGCGTGTTGCGATCCGGTGAACCACTCGGCGAATGCGAAGACCTTCGCAGAAGCACGACTTGGGCACAATGACAGATCTCTTCAGGATGGTTTAGGTCAGCTAAACTCTCCTGCATGCTGAACGTGCGCCGTCTGCTGTTGCTCACCGAGGCCACCGAGCGCGGCTCGCTCACCGCCGCCGCGGATGCGATGGGAATGACCACCTCCGCAGCCTCCCAGCAGATGTCCCTGCTGGAACGGGAGGCCGGGCAGCCCTTGATCGAACGGCTGCCGCGCGGCATCCGCACCACCCCCGCGGGCGCCGCACTGGCCGAGCGCGGCCGGGTCATCCGCCGCGAACTGCGCGCCGCCGAGGCCGACTTGGAGGCCTTCGCCGACCTCAACCAGGGCACCCTCAGGCTCGGCTCCTTCCCCACCGCCAGCGCCTCGCTGCTGCCGCTCGCCCTCACCCGGTTCAGCCACCGTCACCCCGGCGTGCAGATCGTGGTACGCGCCGGAGTCCTCGGCCATCTGCGCGAGATGCTGCACACGGGCGAGGTCGAGCAGGCGCTGTTGTGGGACTACGAATGGAACCGCGTCGACGACGATGCCCTGACCCTCACACACCTCCTCGATGACCCGACCGTGCTGGTCGTCCCCGCCGACTCCCCGCTGCGCACCCTGCCCGCGCTGCGCCTCGGCGACCTCGCCGATCAGGAATGGATCATCCGCGCCGACAACCATCCGGTCGCTGACGTCCTGCGCCGCAGCTGCCGCCGGGCCGGGTTCGAGCCGCGTATCGCCTATGCCTCGCACGACTACCAGGAGGCACAGGCCATGGTCGCCGCCGGTCTCGGCATCGCCCTCGCTCCCCGGCTCGCCCTCACCAGCCGCCGTAGCGACGTCCGTCTGCTGCCCTTCGGCTCCGACGTACCCGCTCCCACCCGCCGCATCCTGCTCGCCCGCGCCACGTCCCGCACCC
>NZ_VMNX01000331.1 GCF_009377235.1 Streptomyces acidicola | reverse complement strand
GCCCCGCAGTCCCCGCCCCGGCTTCCTGGCCATGGCGGTCCTCCTCATCGTCGCCTCCACGGCCGCGGCCTACGTGGGACTGAACCGCTCGGACAGCACCGCGCCGACCGCCTCCGCCGAGAAACAGCCCCGCACCGACGGCCGGGCGCCCTCCCCCGGGGCGACCGGGGAACCCGACTGGGACGGCAGGACCAAGCTGATCGGCGACGGCTCCACGTCGTACACCGGGCCGCAGAAGGGGCAGTTGAAGCCGGAGCCGCTCAAGCCGGGGGAGAAGCCGCCCCAGTTCGTCGTCTTCTCCTGGGACGGCGCGCTGGAGGGCGACGACCGGCTGTTCTCGCACTACCGGGAGCTCGCCAAGAAGTACGACGCCCACATGACGTTCTTCCTCACCGGGATCTATCTGCTGCCGAAGGACAAGAAGACGCTCTACGACCCGCCGCAGCACGAGAAGGGGTCCGCGGCGATCAGCTACCCCACCGACGAACACATCCGCACCACGCTGGAGCAGCTCGGCAGGGCGTGGCAGGACGGCAACGAGATCGGCTCCCACTTCAACGGCCACTTCTGCGGCGACAAGGGCGGCGAGGACTGGAGCGTCGAGGAGTGGAAGACCGAGATCGGCGAGTTCAACTCCTTCGTGGAGAAGTGGAAGACCAACACCGGCAACAAGGACCTGCCCGCCCTGCCCTTCGATGTGAACAAGGAGGTCGTCGGCGGGCGCGCGCCCTGCCTGGAGGGCCAGGAGAACCTGCTGAAGGCCGTCAAGGACTACGGCTACCGCTACGACTCCAGCTCCAAGGGCGACTTCCAGATATGGCCGGGAAAGAAGAACGGCATCTGGGACTTCCCGCTGCAGCTGCTCCCGTACGAGAGGGGTGAGTACCAGGGCCTGTCCATGGACTTCAACTTCCTCTACAACCAGTCCGACGGTCAGGTCGAGGGCGACCCGGCCCAGTACCCCCGCTGGGAGGAGGAGACCGTCGACACCTACATGGCCGGCTTCAACCGCGTGTACTACGGCAGCCGGGCGCCACTGTTCATCGGCAACCACTTCGAGAACTGGAACGGCGGCATCTACATGCGGGCCGTCGACCGGACCATCGAGACCGTGTGCACGAAGAAGGACGTGCGCTGCGTGTCCTTCCGTGAACTCGCCGACTGGCTCGACGTGCAGAAACCCGAGACCCTGCAGCGACTGCGCACCCTGGACCCCGCCCAGTCGCCGGACTGGTCGACGCTCGTGAAGTGACGCAGGCAACCCCTGGTGTGGAGGGGTTGAGGAGGACATGTAAAGATTCCCTCCCCGGGGCCCGACCACCCCGGGGTCAAGGAGAACTCCCCGTGAAAACAAGGACGTTGAGCCGCCGCTACGCCGCCCTGGCGGCGGTGACCCTCTCCACCACCCTGCTCCCGGTGGCCACCGCGCACGCCGCCGACGAGCCGGCACCCCAGGCCCCCCGCGTCACCGGCGCGACCACCGACACCTTCGGCCGCATGGCGGACGCCGTACTCACCGACCGTACGGCCGCCCTGCTCGACGAGGGCCAGGCTCCCCGGACGGCCCTGAAGGCGACGGGCGGCGCCCGACTGTCCGCCGCCGTCAGCCGGACGGAGGGGACCGCGGTGACCGCCCTGCGCGACACCCGGTCCCGCCTCGCGGCGCTGGGCGAGGCCTACACCGACGCCGACACCGACGTCACGGTGGACAGCACCCAGGTGAACGGGCAGCAGGCCACGGTCCGGGTCACCGAGACCACGACGCTGACCTACGCGAAGATCCGTGGCGACGAGCCCGGCACGACCGGCTTCCGGGCCCACCACGAACTCACCTTCACCGCACAGCCCGACGGCACCTGGCAGCTGTCCGGCCTGCGCACGACGGACAACGGCCCCCGGCCGATCAACGACCCCGCCGCGACGGCGGCCGCCGGTCAGCCCGGGGCGGCGAGCAGCGCCTCCCGGGCCCCGAGCGCTTCTGTTGCCCCTATTTCGACGTTTGCCGTCATCGACGCCCCCAAGGCCGCCACGACCCTCCCGGCGCCCGCCAAGCCCAAGAAGCTCACGGGCGGCACGTACGACTACGCGGCGATGGCCACGTACACCGAGAAGTACTGGAAGGACTACAACCCCGCGTACCGCAAGTACAACTCGCTCGGCGGGGACTGCACCAACTACCTCAGCCAGGGCCTGCTGGCCGGCGGCTGGAAGCAGATCTCCACGGTCACGCCCGAGGAGTACGACACCTGGTACTACGCGTCGAACGGTACGGCCGACGCCTGGATCGGCGTCAACGAGTGGTCCTGGTTCACGCAGACCGCCAAGCGGACCACCGCGCTCGCGAACGTCTACCAGATGGACGTCGGTGACGTGATGCAGATCGACTTCGACAAGAACGGGTCCAAGGACCACTCCATGATGACGACGTACCGCAGCTCCAGCGGTGTGCCGTACCTGACGTACCACGACGCGGACACCTACCGCAGGTCGGTGGCGAGCATCATCGCCCAGTACCCGACCTCGGTGTACTTCGCCTACCGCACCTGAGTCAGGGCCCGGCGTCCTCTCCTCCGGGGAGGGCGCCGGCATTCGCCGCGGCCTCCGCTCGTTCCTCACGACCCGGATGGCGGGCCTTCCAGTACGGGTTGTCGTGCGGCAGGGCCGTCCCCACCCGCCCGTACATGCCGAAGGTCATCAGCAGCAGCCCGTACACGAAGCTGAAGATGACGTTCTGGATGTGGAAGGCGAGGAAGTTGTAGTTCGAGTCCAGCAGGCCCAGGTTGACGAAGCCGCTCAGGATGAACGCGACGCCGATCACCATGTTGAGCGTGGACGCGAAGTTGCCGCCGATCACCATGCCCACGAAGAGCAGCACACCGATGCAGATGGACAGGACGCTGAGCGTGCCGTTCGTGTTCAGCCCCACGACCGTGGCCCCGCCGGTGCTGAAGAAGCCGACCTTGTTGATGAGGCCCAGGATGCCGAAGGCGAGCAGTACGAGCCCCATGAGGCCCGCTCCGATCCGGTAGACCGTACTGAGCCGGTGGTCGACCGGCAGGTGCTCGTCGAGCCGGATCCGCTGCCTGGGTTCGGGGTGCGCGTGCGTGGCCATCTCCGCCTCCCTCGGGCGTGGTGGAGGCCGTACGTACCTTCGTTGCCTTCCTTCAATATCCGCCCGTCAGGGCCGTGGCGCCAACAGCGCGCAGCGCCTCGTGCGCCGCCGCAGGTGGCGCGGCACGTGCCGCCTCACGTGCCGCCCGAACCCCGTTCCCCGCGGATCTGGGACACCACCCGGGCCACCGTCGCCCGGACGGCCTCCGTCTCCGTCAGGAAGTGCCAGTAGTCGGGGTGCCGTCCCTCCAGCGTGACGATCGCGCGCTCCAGGCGGGCGACCGAGTCGTCCAGCGGGCGGGCGTGCCGGGGGTCGGGCGTGGAGCGGCCCGCCATGGCCAGGCGCTGGGCGTCACGGAGCGCGAACCGGGTGCGGTCGATCTCCTGCCGGGGGTCCTTCTGCACGGCGTTCAGCCGCCGGAGCCGGTCACCGGCCGCCGAGACCGCCTCGTCCGTGCTGTTCAGCAGCGCCCGTACCGTCGACAGCAGCGAGGTGGCGTCCGGCCAGCGCTGCTCGTCCCGCGCGGCCTGCGCCTCCCGCAGCTTCAGCTCGGCCTGCCCGACGCTCTGAGCCGCCTGCTCCGGCACCTGCTGGAGGTCCTGCCAGCACGCGGCCGCGAAACGCCGCCGCAGCTCGCTGAGCATCGGCTCCACCTGCCCGGACCGGGTGCGCAGCGCCTCCGCCCGGGTACGCAGCGACACCAGCCGGTGGTCGATCTCCGCGGCCCGCTCCGGGAGCCGCTCGGCCTCCGCGCGCACCGCCTCGGCGTCCCGCGCGACCCGTTCGGCACGCTCCAGCGTCTGCGGTACGCCGTGCTGTCCGGCGCCCTGGTTGAGCTTCGTCAGCTCCGGGCCGAGGGCGGCCAGACGGGCGGCGAGGTCATCGGCCTTGAGCCCCGAACTCCGCACGGTGTCAAGGGCGTTGGTGGCGGCGAGCAGGGCCTGGCGGGCGCGCTCCACGGCCGGGGCGAGCCGGGCCAGCTGGGTCTCGGCCTTGCCGAGCAGTGGGCCGAGCCCGTCGGCGAAGCGGTCCAGCTCCCGCTTGACCCGGGTCAGCTCGTCCTTCGCGGTGGTCAGCTCGGCCCGGGCACGCGAGGCGACCGCGGCCTCCAGGTCGTCGCGGTCGAGGTCATGGGCGTCGACGGCGTTGATGTACTGGTGGCTGACCTCGTCGATGCGCCGCCCCAGCGCGTCGAAGTCCGACACGGCACGGCGGGCGGCGGGGGAGTCGTCGACGGCCGTGATGGTCTCTATCGAGATCCGCAGATCGCGCTGGGCGCTGTCGAGTTCGTAGAACGCCGCCGCCGCGGCGTCCTTCGCGGCCTGCGCCTCGGCCCGCTGGTTCTCGGCCCGCCCTCCGAACCACCGCCGCGTGCCGCCGCCGGCGAAGGCCGCGGGCAGCGCGAGGGCGGCGAGCAGGGGGAGTGCCGTGAGGATCAGCAGGTCACGGGCGGTGGCGACGGTGCCGGCGGTGTCGGCAGTGCCGGCGGCGCCGGACGGCCCGCGGCGACGTCTGGTCGCGTCACGGTCTCGGGACGGCCTCTCCGGGCGGGGACACGCTGGGTGCTGCGCGCGTGACGCAAACGGTGTGTCCGCCGGCCGTGGTGTCGCCGTCACATCCCTCTCCCGTGCTGTGATCCGCTCTGCCAGGTGTCATTCTCCCACCTGGTAAGGACGAACACACGGGGCGTTCAGTTCGCCGTTCGCACGGTGACCGAGCCGTCCTTGGTGCGAGCGGTGACGACGTGGTCGCTGGACTTGTCCCGGGGCACGGACACATCCACGGAGCCGTCGTCGGTCTCGGTCGTCACGCGGTACGTCTCGCGGGGCAGCCCGATGGAGATGGAACCGTCGTTGCTGCGCGTGTCCACCAGGTCCGGTACGACGCCGAGTTCGAGCCTGACCGAGCCGTCCCCGGTGCTGGCCCTGACCTTGCGCGACTCGATGCCGGTCGCGCGCACGGACCCGTCGCCGGTGTGCAGCTCCAGCGGTCCGGTGGAGTCCGTGACCCGTACCGCACCGTCCCCCGTACGAATCCTCAGCGACTCCTCGAACCCCTGCGCCGTCACGCTCCCGTCCCCGTCCTTCACGACGACGGAGACGCCCTGCGGCACCTCGATGCGGTACTTGGTCGAGCACTGGGTGATGAAGCCCGAGCACTTCTCGCGCAACGTCAGCCGGTCGTCCTTCATCTCCCAGGTCGCCCGGGGGTCGGTGCCCGCGACGACGCGTCCGGCGAACCACCGGGTCACCTGGACCTCGTCCACGTCGGCGGCCACCAGCTCCAGCGCGGCGTCGTCCGAGTCGACGGTGAACGTACGGCCCTGGAGAGCGAACGACCGGTGCTCCGGATCCTTGTCGTCCTCGGCGCTGGCCCCGCACGCGACGGCGGTTGCCATGAGCGCCACGACGGCCCCACTGACGGCCACCGCCCGGACACGCGCTGTACGAGCCATGAAGATCTCCCCCTGCTGCCTGGAACCCGAGGTCCGCTTCGACGACGGCGCCGTGCTTCTCCGGCGCGCTTCTTCGCCGTGTTGCTTCGCCGTGCTTCTCCGGCGTACTCCGACCGTAGGGAGCGGGCGTGCCGAGGGGGATCCGGGCCACTCCCGGATGAGAGGTGGGGTTAACCCCCGATACGGGTTTGCGGGGCATGCCGCCCGGCAATGTAGGCTGTCGACTCGTCCGAGCGTGGAGCTCAGGGCGTTCGGGTGCGTAGCTCAGTGGTAGAGCGCCTGCCTTACAAGCAGGATGTCGGCGGTTCGAAACCGTCCGCGCCCACCGGTACGAAGACCCCGGCCGATCGCGGCCGGGGTCTTTCGGTGTTCATGGCCCTTCCGGGGACTTCGTCGTCTCGTGGGCGTGCTTGAGGCGCATCCGGGCGTCGACCTTGTGCTGGGTGTCGACCTCGGCCCAGAAGCGGTGGCAGCTGACGAAGACGGCGAGCTCGCGCTCGCGCTCGCGCAGCTTCTCGACCTCGGCCTGCTCGTCGGCCGTCCAGCCCGGGGACGCGGGGCGCTCGATCTTGCGCCAGCCGTGGTCGTCGCTGAAGCCGTCCAGCGGATCGACCGACCAGGGAAGCCGCTTCAGCAGGGCCAGCAACTCGGCCCGGACCTGATGCAGCTCCTCCTGGCCGGCCAGGAGGTCACTCGGAAAGTCATGGGTCTCAGCCACGCGGCAATGCTACGCCTGTTCGATTTTGGGATGCGAGTTCCTTCAGTTACTTCGCGATGAGTGCTGTGGCGGATTGCTCAGGTGCAGACTGGGCGTATGTGTCGCAGCATCAAGACTCTCCGTCCGCCCGTCCTCCCTGAAGAAGCCACCGAGGACGAGATCCGGGCCGCCGCCCTCCAGTACGTACGCAAGGTGTCCGGCTTCCGGGCTCCGGCCGCCCACAATCGTGAGGTGTTCGACCACGCGGTGGAGGCCGTGGCGGCGGCCACGGCGGAGTTGTTGGCGGGGCTTGAGGTGCGGGGGAGTCGCGCGACCGCGTCTGGCTGAGCTGGGGCCCGTGGGTGGCTTGCTTTCCCGCCGTCGTGGCTTGGGCGCCTGCGGTCCGTCGTGGGTCGGGTGCGCGCCGGGAGGTCTCCGTCCTCGGTCCGGCGGGTCTGTGGGGTGTCGTAGGTGCTCGGCGGCGGACGCCGGCCGCTGCGGGCGGACACCTCCCGGCACACCCCCTGCCGTGCGTACGCGGCTGCCGGGCGGTGGGGGCGGGCGTCGGGTGCGTTGCCTTCGGCGCGTACGGGGTGGCAGTACGTACGGGGCTGGTAGTGCGTGCAGCACTGCCGGCGGAGTGCGCGGAACTCACGGCGCGTTGTGGCGGCGGGTACGCCCGTGCATTAAAGGGGCGCGGGGAACTGCGCGACCAGCCACTACGAAACCCGCAGCCGACCACACACAAGAACCCGGCAGACGAGACCTACCGCTCCCCAGCGGAGCGTTCCCGCATCAGGTACGCCGCCCCGGCACCCGCACCGAAAAGGGCCCCCACGGACACCGCCGTGGCGATCCACGTCGTGCCCAGCCAGTGCGCGCCGAAGTAGCCGAGGGAAACGCTGTACGTGGCCCAGGTGATGCCGGCCAGGACGGACCAGGGGAGGAAGTCGCGGACGCGGCGGTTGGCGGCGCCGGCGCCCAGGGAGACGACCGAGCGGCCGGCGGGGGCGAAGCGGGCGAGGACGACGAGGGCGCCGCCACCCCGGGCGAGGGCCGCGCCGAGACGTTCCTGCGCGGTGGTGAGGCGACGGGAGCGGGCGATGGCGCGGTCCAGGCGCTCGCCGCCCCGGCGGGCCACGCGGTACGCCACCAGGTCGCCGAGCACGGAGGCGGTCGCCGCGGAGAGGAGGAGGGCGAGGATGTCCGGGACGTCGTCCGCACCCGACGCCGTGCCCGCCGCTGCCGCCGTCGCCGCCGTGATGACCAGGACGCCGCTCGGCAGGATCGGGACGAACACGTCCAGGAGGACGGAGACGGCCACCACGGCATAGATCCATGGGCTCGCCGCCAGCGACCCCACACTCTCAAGCACCGACAACTCCCCTGACTCCCCCGTGGGCCGCCGGTCACCGGGAACACCGGGGCGGCCTGTAACAGCCAGACAGCGTACGCCCCGGGTGTGACGGACGGCTCACAGGGGCTTGTGCGGGCGTCACGTGCTGTTCACATGGCGGTCGCCCCGGGAGGGCGGCTCGTTCGCCGGGGGTGGAACCGTCGGGATTCCGCTTCTGGGAAAGCCGAGAACAGGGTGTGGCTGGACTTCACCGCTGATGCCGCCGGGGTGGGCGGGGC
>NZ_VMNX01000330.1 GCF_009377235.1 Streptomyces acidicola | reverse complement strand
GTTACATTCCGAACCCGGAAGCTAAGCCTTACAGCGCCGATGGTACTGCAGGGGGGACCCTGTGGGAGAGTAGGACACCGCCGAACAAATATTGGGAAAGGCCCACACCGTAAGGTGTGGGCCTTTTCGCTTTTCTGGAGTCGGTTCACTCTCATGCCGGTCGTACCAATTTCGTGTCGTACGCCAGGATCACTGCCTGAATGCGGTCTCGTGAACCTGTCTTCGCGAGGATTCTGGTCACGTGTGTCTTCACCGTCGACTCGGCGACATGCAAGCGGGCGGAGATTTCGGCGTTGGTCCAGCCCTGGCCGATGACCGTCAGGATTTCCCGTTCGCGGTCCGTGAGGGTGGCCAGGCGGGGGTCCGGCTCGGGTGGTGTGTGGGACGTGTGCGGTGTCTCCGAGGGCAGGAGCTGGACGTAGGCGTCGAGGAGACGGCGCGTCAGGCCGGGGGCTACCACGGCGTCTCCGGAGGCGACGGAGCGTATGCCGGAGAGGAGTTCCTCCGGTAGCGCGTCCTTGACGAGGAAGCCGGAGGCACCGGCGCGGAGGCCGGCGTAGGCGTACTCGTCGAGGTCGAACGTGGTGAGGATGAGGACGCGGGTGCGGTGGCCCTGGGCCACGATCCGGCGGGTCGCCTCGATGCCGTCCAGGCCCGGCATGCGGATGTCCATAAGGACCACGTCGGGGTGGAGTTCGGCCGTCATGCGGACCGCGTCGCTGCCGCCCGGCGCCTCGCCCAGGACCGTCATGTCGTCCTGGCTTTCCAGGAGCATGCGGAAGCCGAAGCGCTGGAGGGGCTGGTCGTCGGCGATGAGGACGGTGGTCACTGCGGGATTTCCTCCGGTAGGTGAAGGTGTACTCGCCAGCCCTGGTGCGGGTGAGGGAGTGGACCGGCCTCAAGTGTGCCGCCGTAGAGGGCGGTTCGTTCGCGCATGCCGGGTAGGCCGCGACCGCCGTTGACAGGGGCGGGGGTTCCGCGGCCGGTGTCGGTGACTGTGACCGTGACGGCGCCCGAGGCCTCGTACGACATCACGACCTCCGCGGTCGCTCCGGGGCCGCCGTGTTTGAGCGTGTTCGTGAGGGCTTCCTGGATGATGCGGTAGACGGTGAGTTGGCGACCGGGGGGTAGAGGGCCGTTGCCGAGGATTGTGGTGTGGACCGGGAGGCCTGCGGCACGGACGCCGGCGATGAGGTGGTCGATGTCGGTGAGGGAGGGTTGGGGGGCGAGTTCGGCCGTGGGCTCGGGCTCTTCGCGTAGGACGTCGAGGAGGCGGCGTAGCTCTGCGAGGGCCTGGCGGCTGGTGGTGGCGATGGCGTCCAGGGCCTGGGTCGCGCGGTCGGGGTTCTTGGTCGCCGCGTAGCGGCCGCCGTCGGCGAGGCCAGTGATGACCGAGAGGTTGTGGCCGATGATGTCGTGCATCTCGCGTGCGATGCGGGCGCGTTCGGCGGCGGCGGCGAGCTGGAGTTGCTGGTCGCGTTCGACTTCGAGTTGGCGGGCGCGTTCGACGAGGGAGGCCAAGTACTCCTGGCGGGTGCGGACCGCGATGCCGATGACCGCCGAGAAGGCGAGGCTCATCGCGGGTGGGGCAACGCTCTGATCGGGGCCCTGTTCGGCGGGGTAGCGGAAGGCGACCACTACGAACGGGGCCACGGCCAGGGCGTACGACCAGAGCAGGGTGCGCAGGTGGGTGCGCAGGGCCACGTTGAACAGGGCGACCAGCATGATGAGGGCAGCCTGGAGCAGGGCGCCGGTCCAGGCGTTGACGAAGGCGGACGGGACCATGGTCAGTACGACTGCGAAGGGGTGGGTTCGGCGCCACAGCAGGGGGACGGAGAGGCCCAGGGACAGGGTGAGGATCAGCCGGCCGGGCAGGGTGGGGTTCTCGGTGACGTTCTTCCAGCCGCCGCTCGTGTAGTCGATGAGTGCGGCCGTCACGAAGAACCCGGTGACGAGCAGGTCCCACAGCAGCGGGTGGTGTCGGTCGAGGGCGCGTGCCTGCTGGGTGATGTGCTGGAAGTGCCGGGTGAGTGGCTGGGGCGGCCGGGGATCGTTCGGGTGCCGGTCGCCCAGCTGCTGGGCCTGGTCACGTGTCACAAGGCCATCCTCGTACGGGACTTGGTGTTGCTGTCGATGCTTGTGCGTACGGTGGCGTAGGGCGTCGGACGACGGCGCTAATTGGGGTGAGGGGTGTAGTACCGCGGTACTACGGTGGCCCGTATGGAGCGTGGGGAGTTGCGAGGGGGCGTCGTCGTACGCGCGATCCGGGCCGAGGAGTGGCAGCGGGTCAGGGAGCTGCGGTTGGAGGCGCTCAGGGATCCGGTGGCGGAACTGGCGTTTCTGGAGACGTACGAGGAGGTTGCCGTGAAGCCCGACTCCTTCTGGGAGGGGCGGGCGGCCGGGGCGGCCGAGGGGACGCGGGAGCGACAGCAGTTCATCGCCGAGACGGCCGGCGGGGAGTGGGTCGGGACGGTGGTCGTGCTCCTGGAGGAGGCCGGGTCGCTGGACGTCTTCGGGGGTGTCGTCGAGCGCGAGCAGGCCCATGTGGTGGGGGTGTTCGTGCGGCCCGGGTACCGGGGCGGTGCGGCGGGGGTGACCGGGGCGCTGTTCGAGGCGGCGCTGGAGTGGGCCTGGGCGGCCGGGGTGGAGCGGGTGCGGCTGTTCGTGCACGATCGGAACGCCCGTGCCGAGGCGTTCTATCGGAAGGCCGGGTTCGTGGTGAGTGGGGTGGCCCTGCCTGGGCCTGCGGGGGTTGGGGGCCGGGAGCTGGAGTACGTGGTCGAGCGTCGGGTGTGAGGGTTCGGGTGGTGAGTGAGCTGCTGTGGTGTGTGGGGGCCTGTAGTGAGCGGGGGCCTGTTACACCGGCAGTTCGTACTGGGGCCAGCGTGAGCGGCCCTGTTCCCTTGACCTCATCAGTGCCAGTGTCGGCATTCCGCGGTCCGCTCCCGTGGTCAGGAGGTCGGGGAGCTGGGGGAGGGGTGCCACCGCTGCCACGTCGTCCAGGATCAGGGTGAGTGGTGGGTCGAGGCGGCCGGAGGATGACCGTTCGGCCATGCGCCGGCCGCGCTCGACCACGCTTGCGGTGAGGGCGGTGAGCAGAGGCATCGCCCCTGGGGTCGCTCTGGGGTCCTCGATGGGCTCACCGACCACATAGAGTGTGCCCCCTTCGTGGACGAAGGAATCCAGGGCCAGCGAGTCTGTTCGGTTGGGAGTGCAGGACTCCCGGACGTTGATCGTGGACAGGGCGGACAGGGCACGCGCCGTCAGCTCCTGTGCCATGTCGCGGCGTTCGGGGTGCGAGGTGAGTGCGGACTCCAGTTCGCCCGCTGTGCCCGAAGTCGCCTTCGGGTTGGTCCGCAGGGCCCGTACCGCGTCCTGCACCTGTGAGCCCTGCGCCCAGCGGTGGATGTGGCGGATGGTGCGGCCGTCCACGGCTGCGGCGTGGAGATAGCTGCGCAGGAGCGTTTCGGCGACGTCGGCGAGCGCCTGGTCGATCTTGGCCGTGGGGCGGACAGGAGCGAGGAGCGCGGCTGCCCGGGCGACAGCGACCGCCTTGTCCTCGCAGCCCCTTGAGGGCGACCAGTGGAGGCGGGCCGGGGTGTCGCAGAGGTGCGAGGGGTCGTAGAGGTGGACCGGGCCGAGCTTGGCGCGCGCGTCCTTGGTGTCCGCCCAGAGCGCGGGGTTCGAGGTGACGATCAGGGCGGGGCCCTCGGCGTCGCGTGCCGCCTGGGCGGCGAGGGGGTGGCGGGTCGCGGCCGGGCCCAGGATCACCGGGCCCCGGGGGGCAGGCAGGGTGACGGGGGTCTTGGCGAGGGCGGTGGTTTCGGCTGCCCGGGTGAGGGCGGCCGCTTCTGCCGCCAGTGCGGCCAGTGCTGCCAAGCTTGTTGCCGCCGAGTCCGCTGCCGCCAAGCTTGTTGCCGGCGAGTCCGTTGCCGCCAGGCCTGTTGTCGGTGAATCCGTTGCCGTCGGGTTCGCCTGCGCCGTGTGAGGTGCTGCCGGGACCGGGGCAGGGGTTGGCGTCGGTTCGTGTGCGGGGCGAGGGGCCGGTGCCGTGTACGAGGGCTTGGTCAGGGGCACGTTGCCCTGTGGCTCGGCCGGGTGCTCGGGTTCCCGAAGTTCCTCCGGCTTCCCCGGCTCCGCCGACTTCGTACGTCTCGTCGTACGCCCTGCCGTACGTCCCGCCGTGCGTCCCGATCCCTGCTCGGTCTTCCGCCGTGCCCGTACGGCGCGCCAACGGGCCACCGTGCCCAGTACGAACACGGTCAGTACCACCAGCACCATCAGCTGGCCGATGAACAGGCCCCAGAAGAGCCCGTACCCGGAGAGCTGGTCGGCTGGGGTGTCAGGCCAGGCGCCCGCGATGTCGTGCGGTTGCCCGATGAGGTGGCGCAGCGCCAGCGGGGTACGGACGAAGGTGACGCCGTCCGGCCACCCGCCCCGGGTGAACCAGCCGGCGAGTCCCGTGGCCGTCCACACCATCAGGCTCATGCCGAGGAGGAAGCCGAGGAGCCCGATCAGCAGCCCGTCGGGGATGCCGCCGGCCTCGCGGCCGCGGTCACGCTCGTCCGGTCTCATCCCAGGCCACCGTCCACCCCGCCGTCCATGACACCGTCCAAGACACCGCCCAAGACACCGCCCATGTCACCGTTCTCACGCCGCCGTTCTCACGCCACCGTCGACTCGGACGACCCGTCCAGGTCGCTCAGATGCTGTTCCACGAACGCCGCCGCCCGTTCCTCTGCCTCCAGCTCCGCGGCGCGCAGGGCGTCGTCCGTGTGGTCGCTCGACGACTCGGTCATGGCGCGGTCCGTGAAGACCAGCGGGCGTTCGGTCTCGGTGACCAGGTGTTTGACCACCTGTACGTTGCCGTTGACGTCCCACACCGCGATGCCCGGTGTCAGGGTCGGGATGATCTCCACGGCCCACCGGGGCAGGCCCAGCACCCTGCCGGTCGCCCTCGCCTCGTCGGCCTTCTGGGCGTAGATCGTCCGGGTCGACGCCATCTTCAGGATCGCGGCCGCCTCCTTCGCCGCGGCGCCGTCCACCACGTCGCTCAGGTGGTGCACGACCGCCACGAAGGACAGGCCGAGGCGGCGGCCGAACTTCAGCAGGCGCTGGAAGAGCTGGGCCACGAACGGGCTGTTGATGATGTGCCAGGCCTCCTCGACCAGGAAGATGCGCTTCTTCCGGTCGGGGCGGATCCAGGTGTGCTCCAGCCACACGCCCACGATCGCCATGAGGATGGGCATGGCGATCGAGTTGCGGTCGATGTGGGACAGGTCGAAGACGATGAGGGGTGCGTCGAGGTCGATGCCGACCGTCGTGGGGCCGTCGAACATGCCCCTGAGGTCACCGTCGACCAGGCGGTCGAGGACCAGCGCCACGTCCAGGCCCCAGGCGCGTACGTCGTCTATGGGGACGTTCATCGCCTCCGCCGACTCCGGTTCGGGGTGGCGCAGTTGATCGACGATGTCGGTGAGGACCGGCTGGCGGTCGACGATCGTCTCGTTGACGTAGGCGTGGGCGACCTTCAGGGCGAAGCCGGACCGCTCGTCCAGGCCGTGGCCCATGGCGACCTCGATGATGGTGCGCAGCAGCGCGAGCTGGCCCGTGGTCGTGATCGACGGGTCCAGGGGGTTGAGCCGGATGCCGTGGTCGAGTGCGGCCGTCGGGTCGAGCCGGATGGGAGTTATCCCCAGCTCCTGCGCGATGAGGTTCCATTCGCCGACGCCGTCCTCGCCCTGGGCGTCGAGGACGACGACCTGGCGGTCGCGGAAGCGCAGCTGGCGGAGCACGTACGTCTTCTCCAGCGCCGACTTGCCGTTGCCGGACTCGCCGAGGACCAGCCAGTGCGGGGCGGGGAGCTGCTGCCCGTAGAGCTGGAACGGGTCGTAGATGTAGCCCTTTCCGGAGTACACCTCACGGCCGATGATCACGCCCGAGTCGCCGAGGCCGGGGGCTGCGGTCGGCAGGTAGACCGCCTGGGCCTGGCCGGTCGACGTGCGCACCGGGAGCCGGGTCGACTCGACCTTGCCGAAGAGGAAGGACGTGAAGGCGTCCGTGAGGGCGGACAGCGGATCCCGCATCAGCGATGTACCTCCTGCCGTGCCCCCGGGTGGTTGTGCAGCCGTACTTCCAGGTCCTCCCGCAGCTGTCGCTCCGAATGATCCCGCATGCAGCAGCCCTACCTTCGGATTCCGGTGGCGAACGGGAGGGTGTTGACGAACGCGCGGTGGTGCTCGCGGTCGCACCACTCCAGTTTCAGGTACGACTTACCGGCCGAGGCCCTTATCGTGCGCTTGTCGCGGGCCAGCGCCTCCGGGGAGCGGGAGGAGACGGTGATGTAGCCGACCAGGTTGACGCCGGCGGCGCCGCTCGCGAGGTCCTCGCCGCGCTGGTCGAGGCGGGTGTGGGAGGCCACGTCCCGCGGGTCGACGGTCCGGTTCATCTTGGCGGCGCGGCTGGCCTCCGCCTCGTCGTTGGTCTTCTCGGTCAGCATGCGTTCGATGGCTACCTCGGTGGGTTCGAGGTCCATCGTCACGGCGACCGTTCGGATGACGTCCGGGGTGTGGACCAGGAGTGGCGCGAGGAAGTTCACGCCCACGGGGGTCATTGGCCACTCCTTGACCCAGGCCGTGGCGTGGCACCAGGGGGCGCGGGTGGACGACTCGCGCGTCTTCGCCTGGAGGAACGTCGGCTCCATCGCGTCCAGCTCGGCCGGCCAGGCGTTGCGCTTGGTCATGGCCTGGATGTGGTCGATGGGGTGGTCCGGGTCGTACATGGAGTGCACGAGGGAGGCGAGGCGGCCCTGGCCGAGCGGCTGCCGTACGCGGATGTCGGCTTCCTGGAGGCGCGAGCAGATGTCGGTGAGCTCGCGGGCCATGACGACGGCCAGACCGGCGTCCTTGTCGAGCTTCTTGCCGCCCTGCGGACGGGCGGCGCGGGCCATCGCGTGGGCCTCGGCGGCCAGCTCGCGCGTGTAGTGCATACAGGCGACGAGGTACGCCCGGTGCTGCTCGCTGCTGGTGGACACCATGGACTGCAGCTGGTCGTAGGACTGCTGGAGCCACGGCAGGGCCTTGTCGTCCCCGCGTGCGGCGACGTCCTTGGCGTGGGCGTCGGGGTCGGCGGGGAGGGTGCGGGCGAGCATCTGGAGGCGGGTGACGAAGCCGTCGCCGTTCGCCACGTGCTTCAGCAGGGTGCCGAAGCGGTCGACGAGCGCCTCCTGGTCCTCGGAGTCGCGCAGGCCCACGCCGGGGCCCTCGATCTCGATGGCGGCGGTGACGGTCCTGCGGTCCGCGTGGAGCAGTACGGCGATCTCGTCCGGCCCGAACGGCGCGGCCAGCCAGGTGATGCGCCCGATGCCGGGCGGCGGACCGATCTCGACCTCACGTCCGTCGATGCCGGTGCCGGCCTCGACGGCGGCGGAACGGTACGCGGTGCCCTGCCGGAGGGTGCGCTTGTAGCTGCGGTTGATCTCGTACCACTTGTAGAACGTCCGCCGCTTGTACGGCACGTACACCGCGGCCAGGGCCAGCATCGGGAAGCCGGTCAGCAGGACGATCCGCAGGGACAGGACGGGGACGAGGAGCCCGCACATCATGCCGAGGAACGCGCCCGCGATGATCAGTACGATCTCGCCGGACTCGCGGTTCCGGCCGATCACGGCGTTCGGCCGGGCGCGGCCGATCAGATACGTACGGCGGGGCGTGACCGGATGGGACACGTGGGACTGAGTCGTCAACGCCCTTCACCTCCCGAGCGATTGGTGCTGCTGTTGCGTGTGTTGCTTGCGTGCGGGGTGTTGACCGGGCTGGAACGCGGCGGGGGTGCGGCGGAGGGGACAGATCCGCCGCCACCGCCCGCCGACGACCGCGAGCTGTGCGCGGCCACGCCTGAGGAGGCGGGGTTGGAG
>NZ_VMNX01000032.1 GCF_009377235.1 Streptomyces acidicola | reverse complement strand
GTGGGGTCACTCGTCAGGGATCCGGTGGGAGTGTCCATCAGCCATGCCTCCTTGAATGGGATGGGTCCTCTGCACGGTGGGGGACGTAGAGGTGCGGCGAAACAGAAGAATGAAGCAGGAGAACGAAACAGAAGATTCGGGAGGAAACGCCGAGTTGAGGGCGTGTGGGGCTCCCGAGGGGGTGAGACAGGGAGCTTGGTGCGGATCCGGCCCGGTCAGACGGATGTGCCGTCGGGGCGGACCACGACCTTGAGGTGCGTGGGGTCCTGGACCGGCGCGCGCAGCGCGTCGGCGGCGCGGGCCAGGGGGAAGCGGCCGGTGAGGAGCGGAGCGAGGTCGACTCGGCCGTCGGCGGCCAGGGACAGAGCGGTGGGGAAGGCGTGGGCGTAGCGGAAGGCGGTGACCAGGTCGATCTCCCAGCGCTGCAGATGCGCCAGGGGCAGCCCGTCCACGGCGGGGGCGGCCTGGCCGACGACGGTCGCCCGGGCGGCGGGCTTGAGGGTGCGGATGCCCTGCCACAGCGCGGCCGGGTGTGCCGAACACTCCACCAGACGGTCCACGTCCGCGAGTTCGAGGTCCTGCGCGGCGGTGTTGACCGCCTGGGTGGCGCCCAGCTTGCGGGCCTGCGCCAGCCGGGCGTCGTTGACATCGGTCACGATCACCTCGGCGGCGCCCGCGGCGCGCGCGACCTGGGCCACCAGCAGGCCGATCGGCCCGGCGCCGGTGACGAGGACGCGGTGTCCGACGGCGATCTCGGCGCGTTGTACGGCCCAGACCGCGACGGCCAACGGCTCGATCAGGGCACCCAGTTCCAGGGGAATGGTGTCGGGCAGCGGGTGAACCGCGCGGGCGGGGGCGACCACGTGGGTGGCGAGCACCCCGTGGGTAGGGGGCGAGCCGAAGCAGGTGCCGACCGGACACAGGTTGTACCGGCCCGAGCGGCAGGTGGCGCAGGCGCCGCAGCCGACGGCGGGCTCGATCGCGACCCGCGTGCCGGGCTCCAGGCGTGCCTCCGGCCCGGCCGCGACGACCGTACCGGAGGCCTCGTGGCCGAGGACGGTCGGCCGGCGGAGCTGGTTGGCGCCGTTGCGGCCGTGTGCGAAGTAGTGCATGTCCGAGCCGCAGACGCCCACGGCGTCGACTTCGACGAGCACGTCGCCGGGGCCGGGTGGCCGCAACGGCATCTCCTCGATGCGGAGGTCTTCGGGGCCGTGCAGGACGGCCGCTCTGGTCACAGTGGGGAGGGTCATGGGATCTCACATCCTTGTGAGGGGCAGGGTGTGTCAGGCCGCGGGCGGCGACTCCGAGTCCGCGGCCCGGGCCGCGTCGGTGGCCGCCGCGGCTGTGCCGTGCCGGGCGAGGACGCCGATGAGTTCGGCGACGCGGTCGGTGAAGACGGGGTACTCGGCAAGCTGGTCTCCGAGTAGGCCACCGTCGATGACTGCGGTGACGAAGTCCCGTACGAATGTGGTGCGTTCGGCGGTCTTCCGCAGTTCGCTCCGGGCGGGGTCCGCCATGGCGGCGGCCTGTGGGCCCGGATCGAGGCCGGGCGGCGGTGCCATGCAGCACAGGTAGGCGGCGACGGTGAGGGCCAGATGGTGGGGAGTCCGCCCCGCGCGCAGATGCCCGAGTGCGGGTTCCGGTACGCGCTGGCGGAGTTTGACGGAACCGTCCGAGCCGACCTGGCGGGTGCGGTGGCCCAGCGCGGAGTTTCCCCAGCGCTCGAAGAGCTGTGCCACGTAGGCGTCGAGGTCGATGCCGTCGGGCACGGTCAGACTGGGCAGGTAGTCGTCGTGCAGCACACGGCGTGCCGCGTCGGCGACGAAGGGCTGCGCGACCGCGTCGGGGATGGTGGCCCGGCCGTCGAGCGCGCCCAGGTAGGCGATGAGCGAGTGGGTGCCGTTCAGCAGGCGCAGTTTGAGCAGTTCGTACGGCTCGACGTCGTCGGTGAACAGCGCGCCGCCGTGCTCCCAGGCGGGTCGCCCGGCGGCGAAGTGGTCCTCCAGTACCCACATGGTGAACGGTTCCGCGGGAACGGGGACGTCGTCGTGCAGTCCGAGCCGGTCGGCCACGGCCGTTCGGTAGGCGTCCGTGGTGGCCGGGACGATCCGGTCGACCATGGTGTTCGGGAAGGCCACGCCCTGGTCCAGCCAGTCGGCCAGCTCGTCGCCCTCGGTACCGGGCAGGGCTGCCGCGAACTCGCGCACCAGGCGGGCCGTCTGGGTTCCGTTGCCCGCGAGGTTGTCGCAGCTGAGCACGGTCACGGGCGTCGCGTGCCGGCGCAGGCGCTGCTGCAGACCGCGTGCGATCTGTCCGATCACGGTCCTTGGCGGGGTGTCGCCCCGCAGGTCGGCTCGCACGTCCTCGTGGTCGAGATCGAGCTGTCCGGTGCGCGGCGAGAAGGTGTAGCCGTGCTCGGTGACGGTCAGGGAGACGATCCGGGTGCTCGGTGCGCCGATGGCGTCGACGACGGCCTCGGGACGGTGGGCGGCGACGAGTGCGCCGGTGTGCACGGCGGGCACGACGACCCGTGAGCCCTCCGGGGCGATCTCGACCACGGAGTACCGGAAGTCCTGTGCGCGCAAGGCGTCGGCGACCAGCGCCGAGCGGCTCGCCACGCCGAGGATTCCCCAGGGACCGTCGGTGCGTTCCAGCGCCGACGCGGTGTAGACGGCCTGGTGGGCACGGTGGAAGTTGCCGAGGCCCAGGTGCACGATGCCGGTCTCGGCGACTGTGCGCCGGTGCAGCAGCGAACGCGGGGGTACGGTCGCGGAGTTGAGGCGGGGAAGGGAAACGGCTCTCATCTCACCAGTCCGTCATCGAGCCGTCGCGACGCCGGGCGACGGGCAGGTAGGCGCGTTCGTACGGGAACTGCGCGGCCAGATGCTCGTCGACGTCGACACCGAGACCGGGAGAGTCGCCGGGATGCAGATATCCGTCGGCGTAGCTCCAGTCGTGCCGGAACACCTCGTGGACCAGCGGTTCGTAGCCCATGTACTCCTGGATGCCGAAGTTCGGTGTGGCCAGGCCGACGTGCAGCGAGGCCGCCAGGGCCACCGGGGAGACGTCGGAGGGTCCGTGCGGGCCGAGCTTGACCTGCCAGACGTCGGCGAGCGCGGCGATCCGCCGGAGACTGCTGATGCCGCCGGCGTGCGTGACGCAGGTGCGCACGTAGTCGATCAGCTGCTCGGTGATGAGGGACTGGCACTCCCAGACGGTGTTGAAGACCTCGCCGATCGCGAGGGGCGTCGTGGTGTGCCGGCGGACATGGCGCAGTACTTCCTGGTTCTCGGCCGGGGTGACGTCCTCCAGCCAGAACAGGTCCACGTCCTCCAGGGCGCGGCCGAGTCGGGCGGCCTCGTTGGGGGTGAGCCGGTGGTGGGAGTCGTGGAGAAGGTGCAGGTCGGGGCCCACGTGGTCACGGACCGCCGCGAGCGCGCCCGGCGCATGGCGCAGATACGCGGCCGTGTCCCACACCTCCTCGGCGGGGGCGGCACCCCGGCCCGCGGGCTCGTAGCCCGCACCCTCCCGTGTCACCCCGTAGACCGTGTCGAGACCCGGCACGCCCATCTGGGCCCGGACCGCCAGGAAGCCGCGTTCCCGCTGGACGTCGACGGAATCGAGGAGCTGGGGGACGTCCCAGCCGGTGGCGTGCGTATACGTCAGGATGCGGTCGCGGACCGCGCCGCCGAGGAGCTGGTAGACGGGCTGGCCGGTGGTCTTCCCCTTGATGTCCCAGAGAGCGAGGTCCACGGCGCCTATGGCGGTCATGGTCACCGGGCCGCGGCGCCAGTACACGCCGCGGTACAGGTACTGCCAGGTGTCCTCGATGCGGGCCGGGTCACGCCCGACGAGCAGCGGGGCGACATGGTCGCGGAGGTAGGAGGCGACGGCGAGTTCACGGCCGTTGAGTGTGGCGTCGCCCCAGCCCACCAGTCCTTCCGCGGTGGTGATCTTGAGGGTGACGAAGTTGCGTCCCGGGCTGGTGACGAGGACGTCGGCGGCGACGATGGTGTCGTGCTTGCTCATCGGGCCACCGCCACGACGTTGCTCAGTCCCTGTCCCGCCGCCAGCCGGCGGATGTTGGCGGTGATGTCCTCCATACGGCGCACGAAGGTCTGCTGGGCGAGCCCCGAGGAGTGCGGTGTCATCAGGGTGTTGGGCAGTTCGTGGAAGGGGTGGCGGCTGGGTGCCCCCGTCCTGCCCTCCGTCGGGTAGTCGTACCAGACGTCGAGGGCGGCGCCACCGATCACGCCGTCGTGCAGGGCGGCGTAGAGCGCGTCCTCGTCGACGACCCGCCCGCGTCCGACGTTGATCAGTACGGCCGTCCGTCCCATGCGCGCCAGCTCCTTCGGTCCGATCAGTGAGGTGGTCTCGTCGGTGAGCGGTACGGAGACGACGACCACGTCCGAGGTCTCCAGCAGGGCGTCCAGATCGTCCATGCCTCCCGACCAGGCCAGACGCTCGGCCACGGCGTCGACGCCGCCACGCCGGGTGACGGCCACGCCCTGCGCCCCGAAGGACCGGAAGAGCTGCCAGGCGCGGGCGCCGATGTGCCCGAAGCCGATGAAGCCGACGGTGGCCTCACCCAGGAGACGGGGGTACGTCGGTGCCTCCCAGGTGCCCTGGCGCAGCGCCGCGTCCTCACGCAGGAAGCCCCGCCTCAGCACGATGGCGGAGGCGACGGTGTACTCGGCGATCGCGTCCTCGTGGTGGAAGGTGTTGGCCACGAGCGTGCCCGGGGCGAGCGCGCCGACGTCGATCCCGTCGATGCCCGCGCCCGCGGCGTGCACGAGCCGTAGCCGCTTGCCCGCGGCAGCGGTCCCGGCGGGGCAGACACCCGACACGAGGACGTCGGCGTCGCTCAGCGCCGCCGACACCGCGTCGGTGTCGGCCGGGTCGGGCCAGCGTACGGTCGTCGCGGCAGGCAGGGCGGCCTCGAACTGCTCGCGCAACCGTCGGAGATGGGGATCGCTGACGACGACGGTCAGCCCGTCCGTGGGCACAGCGGGAGCTCCTTCTCGGAGGTGGAGGGGCGGGTGTGTCATGCGTGCTCCCGAGTGACGGAGTGGGCGCGGCCGGCCACCTGGCCGGTGGACCCGCGGACGACGAGCTGGGTGGGCAGACGCAGCGTGCGCGGCTGGTGGCGCTCGTCGGCGACGGACTGCGCGAGCAGTTCCAGGCTGAGTGACCCGGCGCGTTCCATCGGCACCGCGATGGTGGTCAGCGCGGGGTGGGCGGTGGCGGCGAGCGGCATGTCGTCGATGCCGATGACGCTGAGGTCGTCCGGGACCCTGACGCCCAACTGGCGTGCTCCGGTGATGACTCCGAGGGCGACCAGGTCGTTGTGCGCGATGACCGCGGTGGCACCGGACGCGATCACGCCCGCCGCTGCGGCGGTGCCGCCCGCCACCGTCTCGGACTGCCAGCCCAGCACCTCCAGCCGGAGACCGGCCTGTTCGGCCTGCGCCCGGGCCACGTCGACGCGGTGGCTGTTGGACCAGGAGTGCTGCGAGCCCTGGATGTACGCGACGTGACGGTGGCCCAGCGCCGCCAGGTACTCGGCCGCCTGTCGCAGACCGTCGCTCGCGTCGGCGAGGATGCAGTCGGCTGTCGTGGTCTCACGGTTGACCAGGACGACGGGGGTGTCACCGCACAGGGCGAGCACGTCCTCGGCGTCCAGCCGCGGCGAACACACGACGAGACCGGCCGACCTGGCGCTGAGCTGGGAGATCACCTCCCGCTCACGATCGGGGTCGAAGTCGGTGTCGGCGAGCACGATGGTCTGCCTTCGGTGCCATCCCTGGGCCTGGGCGGCCTTGACGAAGGTGCCGAAGACGGGGTTGGCGATGTCGGGGACGACCACTGCGACGGGCGCGGCGTCCGACGGTGTCTCGGCCGGGCGCGGCGGAGGCGGCTCGTACCCCAGTTCCTGAGCGGCGTCCAAGACCTTGCGCAAGGTTTCCGGGCCCAGGCGCTGCGGGTCGCTGAAAGCGCGGGAGGCCGTGGAAAGCGCGACGTTCGCGCGCTTCGCGACATCGGTCAGGGTGGGGGCCACGCTGCTACTCCGTTTCCTTGATGGTGCTCGGTGGGTTTCACCGGCCACCGGTGGGTTTCACCGGCGTCCGATGCGATGCGTGCTCGGCGGGCACCATCGGTGCTCGTCGGCGAAACCCGAACGGCGTGCGCCCATGGTTGGCAACCTTGCGCAAGCTTGTCAATGCTTGCGCAAGGGTAGGTTTCAGCGGTGGGGGTGCCGACGCGACCGGGCCCGTCTCCGCACACAAGGCGATCCGTACGGCGATCGGCGCCTGAATCCGGGAGCCCCGGCGCCGCAGTGGTCGCAGCTGCCGCAGTTGATGGACCAGGGGACGACCACCAGGTCGCCGGGGGTCACGGTGGTGACGGCGTCACCGGTCTCCACGACCCGGGCCACGCATTCGTGGCCGCGAGCGAACGGTGGGTCGACGCTGTGTTTGATGTGCGGCTGCCGCCGCGTGGCGTGTCCGGCCTGCCCCGTGCTGGCCGTCACGCCTGGGCGCGGAAGAACGCGGTGTCGGGCGCTCCCTCCCAGCGCAGCAGCACGGCGGCCAGGTCGCGCTGGACGGTCCTGCGGCCCTCCTCGGTCAGGACCGGTGCTGGGCCGTCTCGTGGACCTTCACGGGCAGCCGCGTGTCCAGATGGCGGCCGCGCATGTCTCGGCCCTCGGGATGGTCGGCTTCGCTTTTACGGGCGTCGAGCAGCTTGGTCCGCGTCCCCTGGGCCGACGCCATGCTGGTGCCCCTGCCCGCCGGTCTCGATCCGGTCGCCATGGCCTCGGCCGGCGACAACTGGTCCCTGTCATGGCGCCTGGTCGCCCCCCATCTGAAGAACAAGCCCGGGGCCCGCGTCCTGGTCGTCGCCCGCGGCAGCATCGGCCTGTACGTCTGCGACATCGCCCGCGCGCTCGGCGCCTCCGACGTGCTGTACGTCGACCCCGACCCCGCACACCGGGCGCTCGCCGAGAGCTACGGCGCCCGCACCGCCGAGACGGTCGAGCCCGTCCGGCACGGATTCGACCTCGCCGTCGAGGCCACGGGCCGCGTCGACCAGCTCGCCCTGGCCGTCAAATGCCTTGCTCCTGAGGGCATCTGCGAGTCGGCGGGCAACCACTTCCGCCCCGGCGAGCTGCCCCTGCTCGACATGTACCTCACCGGCGTCACGATGCGCATCGCCCGCGACAACGTCCGCAACCACATCCCCGACGCCCTCGACCTCGCTCTCTCCGGCACCGTGGACCTCGCCCGCGTCGTCTCCCACGTCATCGACTGGGAACAACTCCCCGACGCACTGCCCGAGAAGCACCTCAAGCCCGTCTTCGTCCGCACCGACGGCTGACCGCGTCGCGCCCACGACCCCCACCGCGCCTCGACCACGAAACCCGATGACAGGGCTCTTCGGCACGAGCGCCGGAACATGCAGGCTCCGGAAACCCGGAGCGGCGGCAGGTCAGATTCCGAAGCGCGTGCGGAAGAACTCGTCCAGGTCCGGACGGGTGGCGGCCGAACCGGGCAGATGCTCGGCACCGGGGGCACGCAAGCCGTCGAGCAGGACGGACAGCTGACGACCGGTCAGATCGGCGGCGAGGCCGCCGCCGGCGCCGTCGTCCGCGATCCGCGGGGGCAGCGAGACCATCATCAGGACCAGGTCGTACGTGTTCACGTCCGCCCGAAGAGATCCCTCCCGCTGGGCGCGTCCCACCAGACCGTCCAGGTCGGACAGCAGCGCGTTGCGCGCGGCGACGAGGGCGGGACCGGACTCCGTCGTGCGCCTGCGGGAGACGGGGAACAACTGACTGCTGCGCACCTCGGCCATGTGGCGCATCACGCGGGTGAAGGCGGACCAGGCGTCCGGCTCCTCTGCCAGGGCGCGGGCCAGGACCTCGCAGGTCTCCCGCATGTGGCCGATCGCGACCTCCTCGACAAGAGCGCGCTTGTTGGGGAAATGGCGGTAGATCGTGCCCATGCCGAGCCCGGAGCGGCGGGCGACCTCCTCGATGGACACCTCGTAGCCACGGTCCGCGAAGACGGCGCGGGCCGCCCGCAGGATCTGCCGGACGTTCTCGCGTGCGTCGGCCCGCTGAGGGCGGGCACCGGAGGGGACGACTTCGCTCATGATCTCGGATGTTACGCTCCTGCACGAGTACCGGAAAATGAATTTCCGTTTAGCCGCTGGGGCTGCCCGCGGACACGGGCCGCCCGCCTTCAGGGAGGCACGCATGAGCCCGACCGGCCGTGCGGGCCCAGGCCGGCGTCCTGCTCGGCGAACTGGACGCGGCCGCACAGGAACACGACCTGGTGGTGCCGTCCGGCACCGTCACCAGCACCGGCGTCGCCGGGTTGACCCTCGGCGGCGGCATCGGTCACCTCATGCGTCGCTTCGGTGCCACCGTCGACAATCTGCTCGCCTGCGAGATGGTCACCGTCGACGGCCGGAAGGTCCGCGCGGACGAGAAGGAGAACCCGGACCTGTTCTGGGCGCTGCGCGGAGGCGGCGGCAACTTCGGCGTCGTCACCGCCTTCGAGTACCGAGCCCATCCGCTGGGCCCGGACGTCGTCTCCGGGCAGATCATCTTCCCCGGCGACCAGGCCGCGGCCGTCCTGGCCCAACTGGCCGCCTTCATGGCCGACGCCCCCCGCGAACTCGGACTGGCGACCGCGCTCACCTTCGCGCCGCCGCTTCCCGACCTGCCCGAGGAGGCGCACGGCAAGCTGGTCCTGATCCTCATCCCGGTCCACACGGGCGACTTCGCGGACGCGGAGAAGACGATCGCGAAGCTCGCCGCGCTGGGCACGCCCGTCGTCAACACGGTGCAGCGCACCACATGGCTCAAGACGAACAGCATGCTGGACGCGACCGCCCCCTATGGATGGCGCACCAACGCGCGGGGCGGTTATATCGCCTCACTCACGGAACCCGCGATCGACGCGCTGGTCCAGCGCATGGCCGCCTCACCGAACCTCCGGGGCACGATCACCGCGATCAACGTCTGGTCGCTGGGTGGCGCGATCTCCGAGGACGTCGAGGAGGACGCCACCGCGTTCTCCCGTGCCGGAGCATCCTGGCTCTGGGAGGCCGCCACCGTGTGGACGGAGCCGGAACACGACACCCCCTACGACGCGTGGGCCGACGCGACCGCGGCCGCCATGCGGCCCCACACGCTCCCCAACGCCTACATCAACCTGACGCAGGACCAGGGCGAGGCCTGGCGGCGCGGCGTGTACGGAAGCGAGGCCAAGTACCAGCGGCTGGCCGAGATCAAGGCGGTGTGGGATCCGCAGAACCTGCTCCGCCACAACAAGAACATCGCTCCCGCACCCACGCAGTAGACGCCGCCCGGGAGCACCCGGACGCAGGTGCACGAACGATGGGATCCCGGCAGGTCCGTCCACGGTTGCTTCGCCCACTGCGCGGTCGGCGTCCTGTCGTGGACGTACCGCTGTCGGTCACTCCGTCAGGCGGACGGCGAGATCGCTCAGTCGTATGCCCTTCAAGCGCGGGTTGAGGACGCCGGGGAGTTCGTCGACGTGGCCGACTGGCGGGAGACCAGGGCGGCGGCACCCAGTGCGGTGGGCAGGTCGCCTGCGGAGAGTTCGGTCAGTGTGAAGGCCACCGGCAGGGCCTCCGTGGCCACACAGGCGGGGCTGTAGACGGCGGGGGCCAGCTCGGCGACCAGGGAGGGTAGGGCCTCGAAGGGGGTTGCGGCCGAGTCGTGAATCCGCTGTGCCGTGGCCAGATTGCGGCTGAGCCAGCTTCCGCGGCAATGGCCTGGGTGGCCCAGACGCCGTCCGCGGCGTGCGAGGTCTCGGAGTAGCGGCCGGCGACCGTGGCGGCGACACTCCGCCGCTTCGTCGCTACACGTCCTCCGGCATGTCCGGCTGACCCTCCTCTACCTGGTCGACGCCGATGCCGGGAGCAGCACGACCCCGTCCTCGTCGGCGTGCAGGACGTCTCCGGGCGCGAAGGTGACGCCGCCGAAGGACACCGGGACGTCCACCTCGCCATGCCCTGCCTTGCCGCTCTTGCGCGGGTTGGTGCCGAGGGCCTGCACGCCGACGGACACACCGGCCAGTGCGACGGCGTCCCGGAGCGCCCCGTGGATCACGACGCCGGCCCAGCCGTTGTCCCGGGCGCGCTCGGCCATGAGATCGCCGAGCAGGGCGGTGCGCCCGGTCCGAATCGGCCCCGAAAAGGAGCGGACGGCTCCGTACGAGGTGAACTGCACGTCGCAGACGCGCAGTTGGTCGCCGTATTCGTCGGCGAGATCCGCTGTGGGAAGGGGCGTCGCGTGCACGGGGCCTCCAGGGGTCGAGCGCTGATGGGCGGATGCTTTGATCCAGGGCCTGTTGTATCAAACAAGCGAAAGATACAATCATCCCCCGTCGACAACCTCCACGAACGGGAGCGGACGTGACCTCGCACGCCGGCAGCCTCGGTCAACGACAACAGCCCACGACAGCCGCCGCGGTGTCACGCCGGGCGGTGATCGCCCTTCCGGTCGCCGCCGCGGGAGCAGCACATGCCACCTCGGCAGTCGCCGCCCCGGCCGCACGCCGCAGAAGGACCGTCGCCTACGTGGGATCCCGGACCACGGCCGCACGCGAAGGGCAGGGCAAGGGCATCGAGGTGTACGACGTCGGCCCGGACGGCGACACCTGGACACTGCTGCAGACCGTAGAGCTGGACAATCCGACGTTCCTGGCCGCCGACCGCACCCGGCGTTACCTGTACGCGGTGCACGGTGACTTCACCTACGTCAGCGCCTACCGCATCGATCCCGGCACCGGACGGCTCACCGCCCTGGGCCACCAGGAGACCGGTGGCCGCAACCCGGCGCACCTCGCGGTGGATCCGTCGAACCGTTTCCTGGTCGTGGCGAACCACTCCTCCGGCACGGTGGCGACGCTGCCTCTGCGGGACGACGGCCGGCTCGGACCGCTCACCGACCTGCTGTCCCTGCCCGGTGAGCCCGGCCCGCACCGCACCGACCAGACCGGCGCCAAGCCGCACCACGTGCCCTTCTCACCCGACGGCCGCTTCATCGTCGTACCGGACAAGGGGCTGGACCGGATCTTCACGCTCACCCTCGACGCGGCGTCCGGGAAGCTGGGCTTCGGCCCTGTCCCGTCGGTCCCGGCCCGCGAGGCCACAGGCCCTCGGCACATCGCCTTCCACCCACCTGCCTTACGCCTACACGGTCGACGAGCTCCGCTCGACCGTCACCGCATACCGCTGGGACGCCCGGCGCGGTGAGCTGCAAGCGCGGCAGATCCTCCCCAGCACCGAGCCGACAATGACGGGCGACAGCCGGGGCGGGGAGATCGCGGTCAGCCCGGACGGGCGGTTCGTGTACGCCTCCAACCGCAGTGGCGCGGGGGACGGCAGCCCGGGCGGGCCCGAGCCCGACACCATCGGCGTCTTCAAGGTGTCCGCGAAGACGGGCCTGCTGCGGCCCGTGGGCTGGACGTCCACCGAGGGCATCCGGCCGCGGTACTTCTGCCTGGGCCCCGACGGCCGGAAGCTGTACGCCGCCAACGAGCGCAGCCACACCATCGTCACCTACGACGTCGACACCGCGGACGGCGGACTGCGGCCCACCGGCGGCGTGGTGCACACCGGCTCGCCGGTGTGTGTCCTCTTCCTCCAGGAGGATTCGTAGGATGAGGCTTTGCCGACCCACCACGTGAAGAGCGCAGGAGCGATGTCGCGGCCGAACCTGACCACGTCCATGGCCACCCGGCTGGTGGACCTGATGCGTCGCAGAGGCCTCGAAGAGGGCGCCCACATCACCGAGCAGTGGGCGGCGGACGAGCTGGACGTCTCCCGTACGCCGGTGCGCAAGGCGATGGTGTTCCTGGCCGAGGTCGGCATCCTGGAACGGGTCCCCAACCGCGGCTTCTTCCTGGCGCGTGACGCGGGCACCCTCTCCCGGCCGGACCTCAGCGAGGGCGAGGACGTGGAGCAGGCGGCGTACTTCGAGATCGCCGACGACTACGTCGGCGGGCGCTTCGCCGGCTCCTTCACCGCGGCCGACATCAGCCGCCGCTACCGGCTCACGCCCCGCCAGGCCGACCGGGTGCTGTCCCGGATGGAGGGCGAGGACCTGGTACGGCGCAGGACCGGCGGGCGGGGCTGGGAGTTCCAGCACGTGATGGCCACCGTCGACGCGCACGACCAGAGCTATCGGTTCCGGATGATCATCGAGCCCGCCGCGCTGCTGGAGCCGGGCTTCACCGTGGACACCGAAGCCTTCGCGCATCACCGTCAGCAGCAGGAGGCCCTGCTGCACGGGGACATCCTGCTGCTGCCGCGGGCCGAGCTGTTCCAGGTCAACGCCTCGTTCCACGAGATGCTGGTGGGCTGCTCCGGCAACCAGTTCCTGCTCGACTCCGTGCGTCGGCAGAACCGGCTGCGCCGCCTGATCGAGTACCGCCACCAGATCGACCGCTCCCGGCTCGCGGGCCAGGCACGGGAGCACCTGAGGCTCCTGGACCTGGTGGAGCGCGGGGATCTGAAGGAGGCGTCCGCCTTCCTGAGCGCGCACTTGGACAAGGTGCGGTCGATCAAGACGGGCATGGCCGGGGAGAGCTGAGTCGACGCGGTCGACGAGTCGGAGCACGAACAGGAATCGGCTGCGTCGGCCGAGCCATTGTATTAATGGGCATCCTGAGACAATATGACGGTGCCCGCAATCGGGCGCCCAAGCATCAGGAGCCGTGTCCGCAGCTCGATTGATCACTGATGCGATCTCGCCGACACCTCGTCACGCCTACGACAGCAGGGATCATGAACGCCGACCGCACCGCTGTGCTCACCGTCGAGGGCCGCTCGTACCGCTATCAGCCCCTGGACCGGATCCTGCAGCGCGCCGAGCTGGACGCGCTCCCTTACGCGGTGCGGGTGTTGCTGGAGAACGTCGCACGACGGTCACCCGCAGCGCTGCCGGACGTGGTGGTGCGAGCCCGCGCCGGAAGCGGAGTCTGTGAGGTGCCGGTCCTTCCGAACCGGATCATGCTGCACGACACCACCTGCCTCCCGGCGCTGGCCGACTTCGCGGCCATGCGTGACAGCGTCGCGGAACTGGGCGGGGACCCGGAAGTGCTCCAGCCGTCGATCCCGGTGGACCTGACCGTGGACCACTCCGTGATCGTCGAGGAGTACGGCCGCGCCGACGCCGTCGACCGCAATCTGCTGATCGACTTCCGGCGCAACGGCGAGCGGTACGAGATGGTGAAGTGGGCCGAGCGGAGCGTGCGCAACTTCCGTGTCGTACCGCCGGGCACCGGGATCATCCACCAGGTCAACATGGAGGCGCTGGCCCGGGTGGTGTGGGTGACGGACGCGGAGGACGGCGGGCTGCCCTGGCTGCAGCCGGACGTCCTCGTCGCCACGGACAGCCACACCCCGATGATCAACGCCCTGGGCGTCGTCGGCTGGGGAGTCGGCGGCCTCGAAGGGCAGGCCGCCATGCTCGGCGAACCGGTCACCATCCCTTACCCGGACGTGGTCGGTGTCCGCCTGACGGGGCGGCTGCGCCCCGGCGTCGGCGCCACCGACCTCGCCCTGACCCTGACCGAACTGCTGCGCGCCACGGGCGTGGTGAACAAGTTCGTCGAGTTCTGCGGCGACGGCGTCACGACCCTGGGCTGGGCCGAACGCGCCGCGGTCTCCAACATGGCACCGGAGTACGGCGCGACCTGCGTCTACTTCCCCTACGACGACGAGACCGCCGCCTACCTCCACCTCAGCGGCCGGGAGGAGTCCCATGTCGGACTCGTCGACGCCTACCTCACCGCCCAGGGGCTGAAGCGCACCGACGACCGCCCCGTCCCCCGCTACGACCAGTTGCTCGACCTCGATCTCGGCACCGTCGAGCCCTGTGTGGCGGGCCCGAACCTGCCGCACCAGCGGCTGCCGCTGTCCGAGGTCCCGGCTTCGTTCCGGCGAGCCGCGGTCCGTACGGCTGCCGGGTCGGGCACGGCTGCGAGGTCGGGCACGGCATCCGACGGCTTCGGCGCATCCGGCGCCTTCGGTGAACCACTCCCCGACGGCCCGGTCGCCATCGCCGCCATCACCAGCTGCACCAACACCGCCAACCCGGCCCTCGTCGTACAGGCGGGTCTGCTCGCCGAGCGGGCGGTGGCAGCGGGGCTGACCGCCAAACCCTGGGTCAAGACCTCGCTGTCCCCCGGCTCACGGGTGGTCGAGGAGTACCTGCGCGCGGCCGGACTGTTGCCCGCTCTGGAAAAGACCGGCTTCCACATCGTCGGCTTCGGCTGCATGACCTGCATCGGCAACTCCGGTCCCCTGCACCCGGCGATGGAGCAGCTCGCCGAGGACGGCGCCACCGAACCGGTCGCCGTCCTGTCCGGCAACCGCAACTTCGCAGGCCGGGTCAACCCACGCATCTCCCTGTCGTACCTCGCCTCCCCGCCGCTGGTCGTCGCCTACGCCCTGGTCGGCTCGGTTCTGCACGACTTCGACCACGAGCCCCTGGGGACCGACCACGAGGGCCGCCCCGTCCACCTCAGGGATCTCTGGCCCACCCACGACGAAGTCGCCGCATGCGTCGCGGAGTTCGTCAGGCCGGAGATGTTCCGTGCCAACGCCGCCCGTATCCGGCAGGGCACCCGGGCCTGGCAGGAGATCGACGCACCCGGCGGTACCCGCTTCCCGTGGAACCCGGAGTCGACGTACGTCCGCCGCCCCCCGCACCTCACGAATCTGTCCGCCCGCCCGCCGGCCCACCTCAGGATCGACCGGGCAAGGGTTCTCCTCCGGCTCGGCGACAACGTCACCACCGACCACATCTCCCCCGCCGGCGCCATCCCCTCCCGCAGCGCGGCCGGACAGTGGCTCACCGAACGCGGAGTCGCCCGCCGCGACCTCAACCAGTACTCCACACGCCGCAGCAACCACGAGGTCATGCTGCGGGGCGCCTTCACCAACGCCGCCGTCACCAACCTGCTGCTGAACGACACCGACACGCAACCGGGCCCCGGCGGGTACGCGTACACGGCCGACGGCGCCCACGTCCTTCCCGTCCACGAGGCGGCGCCGGCCTACCGGGAGGCGGGCCACGACCTGGTCGTCGTCGCCGGCCGCAACTACGGGGCGGGCTCCAGCCGGGACTGGGCGGCCAAGGCCCAGGCCCTGCTGGGCGTGCGCGCGGTCATCGCCGAGTCGTACGAACGCATCCACCGCAGCAACCTGATCGGCATGGGCGTCCTGCCACTGGAGTTCGCCGAGGGCGACGACGCGTCGTCGTACCCCTTCTCCGGCGAGGGAGAGCTCTCCTTCGAAGGGCTCGACAGCCTGAGCGTCGGCACCAACCGCGTCACCCTCCACCTGCGGGAAGCTCAGGAACGCCGGGCCACCGCGGGACTGCGGCTGCGGATCTTCTCCCGCCAGGAGCTGGCCTACCTCCAGCACGGGGGCATCCTGCCGTACGTCGTCCGCCGCGCTCTTCCCTCGCCGTGAGCCTCACCCACGAGGACGGAGTTCGATGCCACCGGGCATGAGGACGTCGGCCAGTCGACGGTGCGAGCCCCTCAGCCCCGGCCGAGCCGGGCTCGCAGACGACGGGTCGCCGAGTCCATGCGGGCGTGCATGGCGGACCGCGCCGCACGGGCGTTCCTGGCCCTTACGGCCTTCAGCACGGCCTCGTGCTCGGCCAGCCGCCCCTCCCCCGGTTTGCGGATGTTCTGCCGGATCCACACGGCGACCAACGTCTCGAGGCGGGCCTGGAGGCCGGCCAGCGCGCTGTTGTGCGAGGCCTGCGCCAGCGCCCGGTGAAAGGCCAGGTCGGCCTCCAGGTAGCGCTCGGGGTCGTCGTGTTCGGCCGTCATCCGGGCCAGATGCGCTTCGAGCGCGGTGACGTCGTTGTCCGTCCTGCGCAGGGCGGCCAGTTCCGCGAGGTCGACCTCCACGCACGCGCGTGCCTCCAGGAGTTCGTCCATCGTGTGGTCGCCGAGCATCAGTCCCCACTCAAGGACCTGCGGCAACAGGTCCGAGGTGGCCGCCCGCACATAAGTACCGTCGCCCTGCCGGATCTCCAGCAACCCCAGCAGGGACAGGGACTTCAGCGCCTCGCGGACCGCCGAGCGGCCCACCCCGAAGGTCTCCGCGAGCTGCCGCTCCGGCGGCAGCCGGTCACCGGCCCTGAGCCGGCCCGACGTCAACAGGTGGTCCAGCAGGCGCCGCGCCACCTCCACCGCGGGAGCCTGCGGCTCCTCCCGTTCGATCCGTGCAAGCCCGGCCATGCCCGCAGCCTCCCCCGTCTGGTGGTCCACCGGCGCGGCAGGACTGTCGCGCACGATCGACACGGTAACCGCCGGTCCTGCACGACGCCGACGCCGCATGTCCGTCGGGTCGCGCGTTCACCGCCCGGGAACCGGCGCGTGTTCTCCGAACCGCAACTTTGGTGACCGATCTGGTCCGAGGGTGGTGGTGGCAGGGTACGGATGCCGGGTCGCCGACCCACAGCAATGATCAACGGCTGGCGTTGACCGCTGTCCCGATGTCCCAAAGCCCCCCAAGGCCGTACCGTGCCAGTGTGGATCTCTTCTCACGCTCATGGACGGCGTTGCGCACAGCGGTCTCCCAACTCGCGGACGAGGACTTCGCACAGCCGTCCGGCTGCCGAGGCTGGCTCGTACGGGACCTGGTGTGCCATCTGGTCATCGACGCACAGGACGTCCTGATCACCCTGGTGACCCCCGCCAATACGGAACCGACCCGCGACGCGGTGACCTACTGGGAGGTGGCCGAGACGCCGCCGACGGGCGATGACCCGCTCGACGCGCTGATCGTCCGGCTGGCCGCCGCGTACGAGGAGCCGTGGCTGCTCAAGTTCCACCTCGACGACGTCGGCTCGGCAGCCGGACGCGCGGCCGGACTCGCCGACCCGGGCCTGCGGGTCAGCACCCGCGACGTGGTCCTCACCGCGAGCGACTACCTCTCCGCGTACGTCATCGAGTGGACGCTGCACCACCTCGACCTGGCCGCGCACCTTCCGGGCGTGGCGGGACCGCCCGCGGAGGCGCTTGCCCGGTCACGCGAAATGCTGGAGAAGATCGCCGGGGCCACGTTCCCCGCGTCGTTCTCCGACAAGGACGCGTTGCTGGTCGGCACCGGACGGCGTACCCCCACCGCCGGGGAGAAGGCGGATCTGGGCGGGCTGGCCGCCGAACTCCCGCTCGTCCTCGGCTGACTGGTCCGTGCCCGGTTGCGGCCCGTTCGGGTCGGTCGGCCGCTGCGTGTGGCCCGGCTTCCGTCACTGGGGCATGGTCGATTCACGGATCGTCAGGCTGCAGGACATGCGATGCACTCCCGAGGCGGCCCGGCCGTCGATGGCGGCGAACAGATGCTGGGCGGCCGTGCGGCCGAGGACTTCCAGGTTCATGTCGATGGTGGTCAGCGGGGGCCTGGTCTCGGCGGACAGGACCTCCCAGTTGTCGTATCCGACGACCGCGATGTCGTCGGGAACCCGGAGGCCGCGCTCCCGAACGGCCTCGACGAACCCTGCGGCGATCTGATCACTCCCACAGAACACGGCGTCGGTCTCCGGGTCGCCGGCGAGCACGATCTCGGCTGCCTGCCGCCCCCAGCGCCGCGACCACGCGCCGAAGAGGGCCTGGCCGCCGGAGAGCGCGAGTCCCGCTTCCTCCAGGGTCCGGGCGGTGCCGACCGCCCTGTCCTGGGCGGCCCGGTAGTGGGTGGGCCCGGTGATGTGGGCGATGCGCCGCCTGCCGACGGTCAGCAGATGCTGGACGGCGATGCGGGCCCCGCCCACGTCGTCGGGCACGAACGACACATCCTGCGGATCGTCGGAGGGCGCGTAGGCGTAGACGACGGGCACGGGCAGATCAAGGCTGATGGACGGTCGTGGATCGGTGCTCTCCCCGACCACGATGATCCCGTCGACGCGACGGGCCAGTAGCGTACGCACGTAGTGCCGCTCCCGGATGGCGTCTCCGCGAGCGTCGCAGAGCAGGACGGCCATCTCACCCGTGCCGAAGGCGTCTTCCGCGCCGAGCAGCACGGGAATGCCGAACCGCCCGACGCTGTCGCTGGTGAGCAGCCCGACGGTGCGGGTCTGACCGGAGATCAGGCTCTGGGCGAGCGCGTTCGGCTGGTAGCCGAGTTCCTCCGCCGCCCGGAGAACGCGCTGCAGGGTCTCGGCACGGACCTGACTCCGGCCGTTGAGCGCCTTGGACGCGGTCGCGATCGACACCCCCGCACGCGTGGCCACATCGGTGATCGTGGTCGCCCGCCGTCGCTGAGAGCTCATCGTTCCGAAAACCTTTTTCACCGAGAGGAACCAGCCATATCGGACTCCCTCTGCTCAGTTTTGCCTGAATCTAGCCCGGTAAGCCCTTGCCAGGTAAGTGTGCGCCCCGCTCTCGTGTCTTGACAGTGCATGGGTTCACATCTACGTTGCGAAAACCTTTTAGGTCAGTCTTATTGCTCCTCGGGGGACGCAGAGGAGAAGGCATGGGCATCGCCAAGGACATCGATGTGAGCGCGGCGAGCACGATGCTGGACGCGGTCACCGTCCCCTCCTGAGCCACTCCCTCACCCTGCGGCTCGGACCGCCGGCAGAGGTGCGTCCGCCCGCCCGGCACTCCTGACCCACCCTCGTCCGCCGGGGCTCCCGTTCGCTGAGGCTCCCGGGAGGCCCGTCGGAGAACGTCAGCACCATCGCGAGCGAACGCCTGCTGTCAACCGGACAGGGAGCATCCGATGAGAAGACGAACGACGGCGGCCGCGTGTGAGGCCGCCACCGACGCCCAGAAGTGCGACCACCAGCCGAACGAGCGACTCCAGGGGATCCAGGCCACCGAGGGGATCCAGGGCATCCAGGAACGGCGGACCCCGTCATGAAGCGCCTCTTCGTGGCCCTGCTGCTCATCATCGGTTCCGTCTGTTCCGCGACCCCGGCCGCCGCCGCGCAGACCATCGGGTTCCCCACCTTCAACGGACCCGCGGTCCCGGCCCCGCCCGTCGCCTACACGCCGGGCGACATGATGCGGACCATCTACGACGCGGAGAGCTCGGGAACCGACTTCTGGATGGACCGTCTGCTGGCCCGTTCCGGCAACGACCCGGCCGGGCCCTGGCTGATGAGCCGTGGGCGCGCGGTCTTCATGAAGGAGCACGACCCCTCGCGGCTCGGGTTCGCCGGGAAGGTCGCCTACTGGGAGAGCATCAACGACAACAACGCCTACGCGGTCGCGATCAGCCCGGGCACCTTCACCGAACAGGTCTCCCAGCGCTGGCAGGCGCCCAGCCACTGGAAGAGCGTGCACACCGCCGGCTCGATCACGGTCAGCCAGACGAAGTTCATCACCGACAACAACGTCGCCGTGACCAACCTGTCCATCAAGAACAACGGCAGCGGCTCCACCACGCTGCAGTTACGCGCGACTTCGCCCTATGCCACCACGGGCACCGGCAGCGAGCTGACCGGGCAGGTGAACGCCTACAACAACCTCACGACCATCCGTCCGCGGCTCACCGGCGACGGGTTCACCGCCGCCGGCGGCGGCCTGAACCGGTCCGTGACGATCGCGGCCGGGGCCACGGTGACAGCCAAGGTGGTGATGGGCTTCGTCACGGACGAGATCCCCGAGTCCCTCACGGAGTACAACGCCTACGTGGGGTACTCAGGCGCCACCGCGTTCGCGACCCACGTCAGGGACTACAACCGGTGGTGGGCGCAGAACGTGCCCTACATCGACGTGCCCGAACCCGCGATCAAGAAGAGCGTCTACTACCGCTGGTGGCTGATGCGGTTCAACAACCTCGACGCCGACATCCCCGGGCAGACCTTCCAGTTCCCGACCTCGACCGAGGGCGTCCTCGGCTACAACAACGCGATCGCGCTCACCCAGCCGATGCACATCGACGACCTCAAGTACCTGCGCGACCCGGCCTACGCGTACGGGGACTGGCTGAGCGTCGGCCAGACCTCCAAGGGCGGCCGCTTCCTGGACAACCCGGGTGACCCGGAGAACTGGTCCAACAGCTACACCCAGTACATCGCCGAAGCGGCATGGAAGAGCTACCAGATCCACGGCGGCCAGCCGGGCATCGCCGCCAACCTGGCCCGCTACGCCGAGGGCGACGTCAAGGGCCAGCTCGCCCACTACGACCACGACAACAACAAGCTGATCGAATACGACTGGGGCGCCCTGACCGGCAACGACGCCGACGCCGTCTCCTTCCACTGGAAGCCCGGCACCATGGACCGCGCCGAGTCCGCCTACCAGTACAGCGGCGCGCTGGCCGCCGCGCAGGCCTACGAGGCGACCGGCAACACGGCCAAGGCCGCCGAGATGCGTACGCTCGCGAACCAGATCAAGGACGCCATCGTCAGCGTGCTGTGGAACCCGAACCGGCAGCTGTTCGAGCACCGGCTCAAGTCGACCAACGAGTGGGTGCCCTGGAAGGAGATCAACAACTACTACCCGTTCTCGGTCGGAGCCGTCCCCGACACCGCGACCTACAAGCAGGCCCTACGCCTGTTCGACGACCCTGCCCAGTACCCCGTCTTCCCCTTCTACACGGCCAACCAGGTCGACAAGAAGGCGGCGGCCGACGCCGGGCAGCCGGGCTCCAACAACTTCTCCACCATCAACTCCACCGTGCAGTTCCGGCTCTACTCCTCGGTCCTGCGCAACTACCCCAACTCCTGGATGAACGCGACCGACTACAAGAAGCTGCTCTACTGGAACGCCTGGGCGCAGTACGTCGGCGGCAACACCCAGTGGCCCGACGCCAACGAGTTCTGGGCCGACTGGAACGGGAGCACGATCAACTACCGCTCCTGGATCCACCACAACATCCTCGGCAGCAGCAACTGGACCGTGATCGAGGACGTCGCCGGCCTGCGGCCCCGCAACGACGCGAAGGTCGAGCTCTCCCCCATCGACATCGGCTGGAGTCACTTCACCGTCAACAACCTCCGCTACCGGGGTGCCGACCTGAGCATCGTCTGGGACGACCCGGCCGATGGCGTGGTGCGCTACCCGGGCGTCCCGGAGGGTTACTCGATCTACGTCAACGGCAACCGCGTCGCCACCATCAACTCGCTGGTGCCCTTCACCTGGGACCCGGCGACCGGCGACGTCACCACGAGCGGCACGGTCACCCACCACACGGCCGTCCCCGGCCTGAAAGCCCCCAACCAGGTCGTGCAGGACAGTCCCCGGATGGTGGACATGCTCGCCAAGGCGGGCGTCGACCTGACCGCCGACCTGACCAACCTCGCCTCCGGGGCGACCGTGTCCGCGTCCCACACCGGATCGGGCAGCAACGTCGCGGGCGCGGTCGACGGCTACCCCACCAACGAGCCCTTCTGGGGTGCCGGAGGCTCCGCCAACAGTCAGGACTGGTACGAGCTGAACTTCGGCACGGCCCGTACGCTCGACGAGGTACGCCTGTACTTCAAGGACAGCCGGCCGGCGAGCACCACCTACCGGGCCCCGTCCGCGTACACCATCCAGTACTACAACGGCAGTTCGTGGGTGAACGCCCCCGGCCAGAGCAAGAGCCCGGCCGCACCACGCGCCAACTACAACCTGGTGCGGTTCCCCGCGATCAGCGCCCAACGCGTCAGGGTCCTGGCCACCAACGCCTCCGGCGCCAAGACCGGCCTCACCGAGGTCAAGGTGTACAACCGGGGCGGCGCCCAGCCACCGGGCAACCTGGCGGCGTCGGCGACGGCCTCCGCGTCGTACACCTCCCCCTGGGAGAGCGTCACCGCGGTCAACGACGGGATCGACCCGCCGTCGTCCAACGACACCGTGAACCCGCGCTGGGGGACCTGGCCGGAGACCGGGCAGCAATGGGCGGAGCTGACCTGGCCGTCGGCGAAGACCCTCGACAGGGCCGAGGTGTACTTCTTCGACGACGACCAGGGGGACATCGACATGCCCGCCTCGTGACTCCGCTCCCCCACCTACAGGAGGGGGGCTTCCAACCCGAAAGTTGCGGTCCAGCCCGAACCGGCCCCTTACGGGGCGAAGCGACATTACCACAGGCCAGAGAGGCGATTTCGGCACCAGTTCTCGGCCTGCTCGAAGCGAAGGTGTACGGCCCCACCGCAACCTCCAAGCGCTGAAGGGTGTGCTCCAGTGACTCGTTCCAGATCCCTGTCCACGCTCATCGCCGTGCTCACCATGGCGGTGGCCTTCCTCGTGGCACCTCCGCCCCCGCCCGCGGCCGCCGCCGTCGCCTTCACATCCACCGGGGTGAACCAGAACGGCGGCAACTGCCTCGACATCCCGGGCAGTTCGACGACCAGCGGCACGCAGCTCCGGGCCGGCACGTGCGGCTCGGGTGCGGGCCAGTCCTTCGGTTTCACCCCGGTCGCGGGGACGGCCGACACGTACACCATCAGTACGCACGCCTCCGGCCAGTGCGTCGACGTCTACGGCGCTTCCACGGCGGACAACGCCACGATCATCCAGTGGACCTGCCACAGCGGAACGAACCAGCAGTGGCGGCTCGTTCCCGTGACCGTCAGCGGAACCGACAAGACCTTCAACCTCGTCTCGGTCGCCTCCGGCAAGTGCGTCGCGCCGAGCGGCGGTTCGTCGGCCTCGGACACCGGTCTGGTGCAGTTGCCGTGCGGTACCGCGAACGGCAGGGTCTGGCGGCTGCCCGGTTTCACCGGCGGCGGCACGAGCCCGCGCACGTTCACCAACCCGATCTCCCAGCGCGGGCCCGACCCCTGGCTCACGTACTACGACGGCTACTACTACCTCGCCACGACGACCTGGAACTCGACGATCACCATGCGCAAGGCCGGCACGCTGGCCGGGCTCGCCACGGCCACCGACCAGGTGATCTTCAACCTCACCCGGCCCAACGGGGCCGGCACGATGTGGGCCCCGGAGTTCCATCTGCTCGACGGCCCGAACGGGAAGCGGTGGTACTTCTACTACACGGCCGGGCGGGAACCGTACGACCTGGGCACCCAGCGGATCCACGTCCTGGAGAGCGCCGGCCTGGACCCGATGGGGCCGTACAGCTTCAAGGCCGACCTGCTCGACCCGACCCAGGACAACACCTGGGAGCTGGACCCGAGCATCCTGCAGCTGAACGGCAAGCTCTACCTCCTCGGTACCTTCTACAACGGCTCGCAGCCGATGTTCATCCGGCCGCTGTCGAACCCGTGGACCGCGAGCGGTACCCGCCGGGTGCTGTCCACCCCGACCTACGGCTGGGAGACGGTGGGCGGCGCGGTCAACGAGGGCGCCGAGGTCCTCCAGCGGGGCGGCAGGACGTTCATCATCTACTCCGCCAGCCACTGTTCCACGCCCGACTACAAGCTGGGGATGCTCACGTACAACGGCGGCGACCCGCTCAGCTCCTCCTCCTGGGTCAAGTCGCCGAACCCGGTCTTCCAGAGGTCCAATGCCAACGGCGTGTACGGGCCCGGCCACAACGGCTTCTTCAAGTCGCCCGACGGGACCGAGGACTGGATGGTCTACCACGCCAACAGCTCCGCGGGTGGCGGCTGCGACATGAACCGCAGCACCAGGGTGCAGAAGTTCACCTGGAACGCCGACGGCACACCGAACGTCGGTACACCGGTGGCCCTCGGTGTACCGCTGACTTCACCGTCCGGGGAGTCCGGAGAGTAGTTCCACCGCCCGGGAAGTAGCTCTTTCCCGAGGCCGACGATCATCAGCGGGGCATCAGTGCGATGGCCCGCTGATGATCTGCACCCCATCCAATGTGATGCACATCACAGCGTCCCGATCCGCGTCCTCAGGTCATCATATGACCTGACCTCCAAAGCGAACGAAGGGTGCGCATGAACGACCAGCACAGGACCGCACGGCCACGGGTGGGTGTGGTGGGACTAGGAGCCATGGGGCTCGGCATGGCCCGCAGCCTGCGGACCGCGGGCTACGACGTGGGGGTCCACGACCTGCGACCTGATGTGGCCGACGACTTCACGCGAGCCGGCGGGACGGCGTTCGCGTCCTGTGGCGAGCTGGCGGCGGCGGTGGATGTCCTGGTCAGCGTGGTGGTCAATGCGGCGCAGGTCGAGTCCGTGCTGTTCGGCGCCGACGGAGCGGCCGACCGGCTCCGTCCGGGCGCCGTCTTCGTGATGTGCTCCACGGTCGGCCCCGGCTGGTCCGCCGCGTGCGAGGGACGCCTGGCCGAGAAGGGGGTGCTCTACCTGGACGCCCCCATCTCGGGTGGCGCCGCCCGCGCCGCGGCGGGCGAGCTCACCATGATGACCTCGGGCCCGGCCGAGGCGTACTCCGTCGCCGACCCGGTGCTCGAAGCCATGAGCAGCACCGTCTACCGCCTGGGAGACCGCGCCGGACTCGGCTCGCAGGTCAAGATCGTGAACCAGCTTCTCGCGGGCGTGCACATCGCCGCGGCAGCCGAAGCGATGGCCCTCGGCATCAAGGCCGGCGTTCCCGCCGAGGCGCTCTACGAGGTCATCACGCACAGCGCCGGAAACTCCTGGATGTTCGAGAACCGCATGGCTCACGTGCTCGCCGGTGACTACACGCCCCTTTCCGCGGTCGACATCTTCGTCAAGGACCTGGGGCTCGTACTGGACTCCGCCAGGCCGGAGCGGTTCCCGCTCCCCCTCGCCGCCACCGCCCACCAGATGTTCCTCCAGGCGTCGGCGTCCGGACTGGGCGCCGAGGACGACAGCGCGGTCATCAAGATCTTCCCGGGGGTCGACCTGCCCGAGCCGGTGGAGGCCTGACATGGGAGTCCGCCTCGGGTGCATCGCCGACGACTTCACCGGCGCCACGGACCTGGCCAACAACCTGGTGCGCGCGGGCATGCGCGTGGTTCAGCTGATCGACGTACCGCCGGCCGGCACCGAGCGGGCAGCGGACGCGGATGCCGTGGTCATCGCCCTCAAGTCGCGGACCGTCCCGGCCTCCGACGCCGTCGAGATGTCGCTGCGGGCACTCTCCTGGCTGCGGTCGCAGGGTGCCGAGCAGATCTACTTCAAGTACTGCTCCACCTTCGACTCGACACCGGCCGGCAACATCGGGCCGGTCACCGAGGCGCTGATGGACGCGCTGGGCAGCGACTTCACGATCGCGACGCCCGCGTTCCCCGACAACGGGCGCACGGTCTTCAAGGGCCATCTCTTCGTCGGGGACGTGCTGCTCAGCGAGAGCGGCATGCGCCACCATCCGCTCACCCCGATGACGGACTCCAGCCTGGTCTCCGTCCTCGGCGCGCAGACCACACGAGCGGTCGGTCTGATCGACCACACGGTGGTCGCCGACGGAGCGGAGGCGATCAGGGCCCGCATCGGTGCCCTGCGCGAGGACGGCTGCGGGATGGCCGTCGTCGACGCCGTCTCCAACGACGATCTCGTACGCCTGGGTGCGGCGGTCCGGAGGCTGCCCCTGGTGACCGCCGGTTCGGGTCTGGCGATCGGTCTGCCCGCGAACTGGGGGTTCAAGCCGTCCCGCGCGGCCGCACAACTGCCGCCATCCGGCGGCCACCGGGCCATCGTCTCGGGGTCGGTCTCCGTCGCCACCAACGGTCAGGTCCTCCAGTACCTGCACGGCGGCCAACCCGCGTACAGCGTGGACCCGTTGCGTGTCGCGGCCGGTGAGGACGTGGTCGGTCAGGCCCTGGCCTTCGCCGAGTCGCACCTGGACGACGGGCCGGTCCTCGTCCACTCCACCGAGTCACCCGACACGGTCCGGGCCGTCCAGGGCCGGCTCGGGGCCGCCGAGGCCGGTGAGCTCGTGGAGCGGACCCTCGCCCGTATCGCACAGGGGCTCGTGGATCGAGGCGTCCGGCAACTCGTCGTCGCGGGCGGCGAGACCTCGGGAGCGGTAGTCCGGACGCTCGGCGTCACCGCCCTGCGGATCGGACCACAGATCGCCCCCGGTGTGCCGTGGTGCGCGGCGGCCCTGCCCGACGGCGACACGCTCCACATCACGCTCAAGTCCGGCAACTTCGGCGGCCCCGACTTCTTCACCGCCGCGTTCGCCGCCCTGGACGAGGAGACCTCATGACCCGGCACGCGGGCACCGCCCCCGAGACGGCGGACGGCAGGGCCGACGACCGGACACACGAAGGGGCCGCCGACGAGACACACGGCAGGGCCGTCGCCGAGGCACGTGACGAGATCGTCCGCGTGGGCACGAGCCTGTTCGCCCGGGGCTATGTCCACGCCAGCGCCGGCAACATCAGCGCCAAGGTCGGCGACTCCCATCTGATCACGCCCACCGACGCCGCCCTGGGGTTCCTCGAACGCGACCGCCTCGCGCTGGTCGACGCCCGTGGTGAGCAGATCGCGGGCGACCGCGCCAGCAAGACCCTGACGCTCCATCGACGTATCTGTGCCGCCGACCCCACGGCCCGGTTCGTCATCCACACGCACTCCACGCACCTGGTCGGCCTCACCCTGGCCGGTGTGTGGAGCTCGGACGATGTGCTTCCGCCCATCACGCCGTACTACGTGATGAAGGTCGGGCACGTCCCGCTCATCCCCTACCACCGGCCCGGCGACCCGCGCGTGGCCGACCTGGTGACCGCCCGCATCGCCGAGCACGCGGCGAGCCGTACGCCGATCAGGGCCGTGCTGCTCGACCGGCTGGGCCCCGTGGTGTGGGGCCCCGACGCGGCCACCGCTCTCGCCGTCCTCGAAGAACTCGAGGAGACGGCACGCCTCTGGCTCCTGACCGACCGTCGCCCCGAGCCACTCCCCGCCCACGCGCTCGACGAACTGAGGTCCGCCTTCGGCGCCGCGTGGTGACCCGCTCCCCGCACCTCGGAGTGACCCGCTCCCCGCACGTCAGAGAACTCCCCAGAGCCGCACAGAAGGATCGCCATGTCCATACCAGTATCGGCGTCCGACGTCCCCGCCCTCGACCGTGAGAACGCCGTCTACCGCAAGGTAGTGCGCCGTATCGTCCCCTTCCTCATCCTCTGCTATGTCGTCTCCTACCTGGACCGGGTCAACGTCGGCTTCGCGAAGCTGCAGATGTCCGACGACCTCGGGTTCAGCGAGGCGGCGTACGGCCTCGGAGCCGGCCTGTTCTTCATCGGCTACTTCTTCTTCGAGGTCCCCTCGAACCTGATGCTGCAACGCGTCGGCGCCCGTAGGTGGATCGCCCGGATCATGATCACCTGGGGTCTGGTCTCGGCGTCGTTCGTGTTCGTCACCAATGAGGCGACGTTCTACGCCCTCAGGTTCCTCCTCGGTGCGGCCGAGGCAGGGTTCTACCCGGGGGTGATCCTGTACTGCACCTACTGGTTCCCGTCGCACCGTCGTGCCCGGGTGATCGCGATGTTCATGTCCGCCATCCCGGTGGCCGGCATCTTCGGCAACCCGCTCTCCGGCTGGATCATGGACCGGTTCCAGGGGGTGAGCGGCTGGCAGGGCTGGCAGTGGATGTTTCTGCTGGAGGCGATACCCGCCGTCGTCATCGGGGTGGCCACCCTTTTCTACCTCGACGACAGCGTGCGCGGCGCGAAGTGGCTCACCGACGAGGAGAAGGCCGTCGTGGAACGGGCGGTCGCGGAGGACAACGCGCACCAGACCGTGCACGGCCGGGTCTGGGACGCCTTCCGTGAGCCCAAGGTGTGGCTGATGTGCCTCATCTACTTCTGCTTCGTGATGGGGCAGTACGCCCTGACCTTCTGGATGCCCACGTTCGTCGAGTCCACCGGCATCGAGGGCGGCCTCGCGATCGGCGTGCTCAGTGCCGTGCCGTACCTGGCCGCGCTCGTCGCGATGAACCTGTTCGGGCGCTCGGCGGACAAACGCCGCGAGCGCCGCTGGCACCTGGTCGTCCCCAGCCTCATGGGTGCCGTCGGCTTCTCACTGGCGGCGGGCTGGACCGGGTCGACCGCGCTGTCCCTGACCGCGCTGTCCTTCGCCGCGGCAGGGGTGCTGACCTGCGCACCGCTGTTCTGGTCGCTCCCCACCGCGTTCCTCGGCGGCACCGCCGCCGCGGTCGGCCTCGCCGCGATCAACTCGGTGGGCAACCTCGCCGGCTTCGTCAGTCCCTACATGATCGGCGCGCTCAAGGACGCCACGGGCTCGACGTCGCTCCCGATGTACGTCCTCGCGCTCACCCTCGTCGCCGGCGCCGCCGCCGTGCTCACCACCAACAAGCAGGTCGTCAACCGCTGACCGGACCCGTCCTGGTCTACTGGCCGGGACCGACCCGGGCCGCCCCGGACCGACCCGGGACCGACCTGGACCGAAGTTTCCGACGTCAGGAGCCAGCATGCCGAGGTTCGCCGCGAACCTGTCCATGATGTACACCGAGCACGACTTCCTCGACCGCTTCGCGGCGGCCTCGGCGGACGGCTTCGACGCCGTCGAGTACCTCTTCCCCTACGCGTACGACGCCTCCGAGCTGCGCCGCCGACTCGACGACCACGGCCTGCGGCAGGTGCTCTTCAACGCGCCTCCCGGAGCGTGGGAGTCCGGGGAGCGCGGGATCGCGGCACTGCCCGGCCGTGAGGCGGAGGTCCGCTCCGGGGTCGACCGCGCGCTGGAGTACGCCGCCGCGCTCGACTGCCCGCGGGTGCACATGATGGCCGGGCTGGTGCGGCCGGACGCGACACCGAAGGAGCTGGCCGAGCACCGCGACACCTACCTGGCCAACCTCGCCCGGGCCGCGGAGCGAGCCGCCCCTGTGGGCGTCGACATCCTGGTCGAGCCGATCAACGGCCGTGACATGCCGGGCTACTTCCTGTCCCGGCAGGAAGAGGCCCACGCCGTGGTGCAGGAGGTGGGAGCCGCGAACCTGAAGGTGCAGCTCGACCTCTACCACTGCCAGATCGTCGAGGGCGACCTCACCACGACCCTGCGGCGCGACCTGCCGACCGGGCGGGTCGGTCATCTGCAGATCGCGGGGGTACCCGACCGCCACGAGCCCGACAGCGGCGAGCTCAACGTGAGCCATCTGTTCGGCGTCGTCGACGAGTTGGGCTTCGACGGGTGGATCGGCTGCGAGTACATCCCCCGTGCCGGTACGAGCGAGGGTCTCGGCTGGCGACACGACTACCGAGGAGACAGCGCATGAGGATCGTCATCACGGGTGGCTTCGGCTTCCTGGGACGACAGGTCACCGCCTCCCTGCTCAGCACGCGGACGTTTCGTGGTGTACCGATCGATCGCCTGGTGCTCGCCGACCGGATCGTGCCGGCCGAGTCGCAGGCGGCGGCCGATCCGCTCGTGGAGATCGTGCGGGGCGACCTGGCCGACAGCCTCCACGAGGTGTTCGCCGAGCCGGTGGACGTGCTGATTCACCTCGCCGCCGCCGTCTCGGCCGAGTGCGAGGCCGACTTCGACCTCGGCATGAGCGCGAACCTGGACACCACCCGCGCGCTCCTCGAAGCCGCCCGCGCGCAGTCGGCCGCCGACGGACCGGTGCCGTGCGTGGTGTTCTCCAGCAGCGTGGCGGTCTACGGTTCGGACCCGGCGCTCCCGCTCCCGCCCGTGGTCAGCGAGTCGACCCTGCCCACACCTCGATCGAGCTACGGGATCCAGAAACTCGTCTGCGAGCAGCTGGTCGCGGACTACACCCGCCGGAGTTTCATCGACGGCCGCGTCGCCCGCCTGATGACCGTCTCGGTGCGGCCGGGCAAGCCGAACGCGGCCGCCTCCGGCTTCCTGTCCGGCGTCATCCGCGAGCCGCTCGCGGGCCTTCCGGCCGTCTGCCCGGTGCGTCCCGGCCTGCGCGTGGCCCTGGCCTCGCCACGACGCACGGTCGAGGCGATCCTGCGCATCGCGGAAGTCGAGCGCGGCGCCGGGAAGGGCCGGCTCGACGGCGCACTGCCGGTCAACCTTCCGGCCCTCACGGTCTCGGTCGCCGAGATGCTGGCCACGCTGCGACGGGTGGCCGGTGACACCGTCGCCGACCTGGTGACGATCGCGCCCGATCCCGACGTGGAGGCCATCGTGGGCTCGTGGCCCTCCGCCTTCGACAACGCGCGCGCCGCGGCACTCGGGCTGGAGCCCGATCCGACCTTCGAATCGGTGGTGTGGGACTACATCGGCGACCACCCTGACGCCGTCCTGGCCGGCACCTCGCTCGCGGAGGGGCGACCCGGCACAGGTCGATAGACTGACAAGCATGTTTTCCAAGGTGAGCGGTCCCGTCCGGCTCGCGGACCAGGTCGCCGCGATCCTCTCGGAGGAGATCGAGTCGGGGCGGCTGGCCGAGGGGGACCAACTGCCCACCGAGGTGGCTCTGGTCAAGCAACTGGGCGTCAGCCGCACGGTGGTGCGCGAGGCCCTCTCGCGGCTGCGCAACGCGGGCCTGATCGAACCGCGGCAGGGTCTCGGCGTGTTCGTCCTGCCCCGGCGCACACGGCCGCTCGACCTGGAGGCCGAGACCGCCGACACCAAGGCGCGGGTGCTGCAGATCGTGGAGGTACGCCGCGCCATGGACGGCGAGGCGGCCTGTCTCGCGGCCACCCGCGCCACACCCCGCGACCTCGCCCGGATGCGCCAGGCCCTGGACGCCATCGACTCGGCGGTCGCGGCAGGCGGCGACGGCGTGGAGGAGGATCTCGCCTTCCACCGCTCCATCGCCGAGTCGACCGGAAACGCGGTGATGGTCTCGACGGTGCGCTACCTGGGCGAGGTGATGCGCGGCGGTATCCGCATCACGCGCGCCAACGAGGCACGACGGGACGACTTCATCGAGGCGGTCCGACAGGAGCACCACGCCATCCTGGCCGCCATCGAAGCAGGGGACGCCGAAGGGGCCCGCGCCGCCGCGCGCCGCCACATGGAGCACGCCGCCTCCCGCCTCCAGGACGCGGACGACGGGTTCTGGGACCGGGCCGAGGACCTCGACGTGGATCTCGACCCCACTCCTTGACGACCGCCGCCCGCCTGCCCGGCCCCGGCGCGCGATGTGTACGTCTCGTTGGCTGTGGCGACCGAGGACAGAGTTGTGACAAAGGCGGGCACAACGAATGCGGGCGGTGGCAGGTCGTATGAAGCGTAGGGGCGGGAGGACCGGTCGACGGTGTGGCTCGTGGGGACGGCCGCGCCCGCCATCGCAGAAGCGCCGATCACCACATGGGGGAATCATGAACGTCCGTGCTCGCGGTACCCGACGGGTCGTGGCCGCTGTGGCCGCCATGGCGGCCGGAGTCGCCGTCGCCGTGGCAGCCGTCCCGGCCGCCGCCGCATCAGTCTCTGGCACATCGGCCTCCGGCACGCCCCGGTTCCTGGCACCCGACGAGCTGCCGCCTCACCCGACCTCGCCCTGGTACGCCGGTCCCGTCACGGCCGGGCAGCCCGATCCGCTGCCGGCCTGCGGGGGCGACCCGCTGCCGTCGATCGCGGGCCACCGTGACTACTGGACCGAGTACGACACCAACGCCCTGCAGGTGACGGTGGTGGAGCGCAGCGAACAGCGGGCCAAGGACTTCGCGGCCCTGCTGCGCAAGGACCTCGCCGGCTGCGCGGAGAAGCTGATGCGGGAGTACCCCGACGTCACCGCGACGGAGAAGTACTACGGCAAGCTGAACGTCGAGGAGGGCGCGTACGTCTACGGCGTCCACACCACGACCACGTGGGGGGCCTCCGACATCGGCCTGTACTCCGTCGGCCGGGACGGCGCGACCGTGACCCTCGTCCGGTGGGCGCAGATGGGCAACTTCCAGCACGCCCAGGTCGACGACTTCAAGAACACCACCGTCACGGCCGTCAACAAGCTCTACTGACCGGTGCCGGCGCCGCGGCCGGGCCACCGTGCCGCGGTGCCGACGCCTGCCGGTCCCATGCCGTCGGCGCTGCCATGACGGCCACGCCGGCCGACTACCCCAGATCGACCTGGAACACCTTGTCCGCGCCGTCCGGCTCGCCCCCGTTGTTGTCGGCGTTGGTGGTGGACAGCCACAGAGCGTTCCTGCCGGGGATCTTCTCCACGGTCCGGAGTCGGCCGTACTGGCTGGTGTAGTAGGCGACAGGGGTACCCGCGCCGGCGCCGCTGACCGGAACGCGCCACAGCCGTTCGCCGCGTAGTGCCGCCAGATAGAGGGCGCCGTCGGCGTAGACGACCGCGCTCGGGGAGGCCTCGCTGACGGGCCACTGCTGTTTGGGGCTGGTCATTCCGGACGTCGAGCAGCTGCCCTCACAGACCGGCCAGCCGTAGTTCTTACCGGGCTCGATCAGATTGAGCTCGTCGTACCTGCTGTTGCCGAACTCGGCCTCCCACAGCCTGCCTTGTTCGTCCCAGGTGATGCCCTGGGGGTTCCGGTGTCCGAGCGAGTAGACGAGCGTGCCGAACGGGTTGCCGGGCGCGGGCCTGCCGTCCTTCGTCATCCTCAGGATCTTGCCGTTGAGGGAGTTCTGGTCCTGCGCGAGGGCGGTGTTCTGCGCATCGCCCGTGGTGGCGTAGAGATAGCCGTCCGGGCCGAACTTGATGCGTCCGCCGTTGTGGAACCTGTTCTTGGCGATGCCGGTCACGAGGACCGTGTAGCCGCTGAGCGAGGACCCGTCGTACGTCATCCGGACGATGCGGTTGTCGGTGGCCGCCGAGTGCATGAGGTAGATGTAGTGGTCGCTGTTCCAGTTCGGTGAGACCGCGATGCCGAGGAGGCCGCCCTCGCCGCCGGTCGTCACGACGTTGGGCACCGTACCGACCTGGGTCCTGGTGCCCGACTGGGTGAGCTCGAAGATCTTGAAGGAGTCCCGTTCGGTGAGGAGCGCCGACCCGTCGGGCAGCCAGCTCAGGCCCCAGGGAACGGTCCATCCGGACGAGACGGTGCGGATGGCCGAGGGGACGGAGTCGATGCCGCTGTCGGCGCCTCTCTCGCTGCGGACCGCGGCGCTTCCGGTACCGGCCGCCGCGCCGAGGAGACCGGCGGCGAGTGCGACCGCCGTCGCCGCCGCGGTCAGGGCAGGGGGCAGCAGTCGTGCGGTGATGTGGGGGTGGCGTGCCATGGAACGGCCCTCCTGGCCAGGCAATTTGGCAGGGACATGACGGTGCGTCAGTCCACCGAGAAGGTAGGAGGTGTGCCGCGGGGAGGTCAAGTGCAGTTAAAGCCAAAGGTCCGTACCGGGCCGACGACCTCGGGCCCTACCTCTCTCACCAGGATGCATACCGGCACATCCACCGGCAGATACCCGTGAGGTGCGGCCTACCACCAGAAGAGATCGGAGCACTTCCCTGCCTGCCCCATTGACCCGGAGGGCTCGACTCGCGATTCTGCAACAGAGTGCGCCTCGTCGGCCGGCGTGGCACCCCGACCACCGGGCACTGCGGCGTCCCCCAGTGGAACTGCGCGTGCCGCGGCTGCTCCGGGGCACGCGCCCACCCGCATTGGCGCCACCGCCAGGCCTCACTCGCCGTTCAGGCGTCCCAGGACCGCGCGCGATCCCCGCCTCCGGTAAACGCCCGCAGTACCCGGCGGACTCACCCGGCACCGGCTCGGACCCCTGGGTGGTGGCCCTGTGTCTGAGGGACCGCGCCATCGGGGCGACCGCGGTCCACGCCCCGGCGCTGGCAGCCTGGCCGGACGCCCTGCAGTCCGCTGTCGCGGACGCCGACTGCGTGATCGTCGACGGTACGTTCTGGGACGACGACGAGCCTCGGCTCACGGGATCTCCACACGCACCGCGACAGGCATCGGGCATCTGCCGATCGACGGGCCGGACGGCACCACGGAACGCCTGGAACCGTTGAACGCCGACTGTCTCTACACCCATGTCAACGACCCGGGGCTAAAGTTCCCGGGCTTGCACAACGGGCGCCACTGGCTGTGGTGCTGTGTTTGCGTCCTGTCCCACGCTTCGGTTCGGGAGGTGGGTCTGGGGCGGTTGACTGCGCCCCGCGTCGCCACAACTCCTGTGCTCTGGCACGGATGTTGCGGGAGCTGTTCCGGTCTGCGTGATCAACGAATCCGCAGTTCCGGCACGCGAACCAGGCCTGGGAGACCCGGTTCACTCTGTCGATGTGCCCGCATTCGGCGCAGGTGCGGGAGGTGTACGCCGGATCGACGTGCACCACCGGCACTCCCGCCTTGCGGGCCTTGTAGGCGATGAACTGCTCCAGCTGGGCGAAGGCCCAGCTGGAGTGGGTGGCCCGTTGGGGCTTTGCAAGCCGTACCCGTTCGCGGATGCCCGTCAGGTCCTCCAGGGCGATCCCGCGACCGGTGCGTTCTGCCTCGGCCACCACATGCTTCGCGATCTTGTGGTTGATGTCTCTGGCCCGTCGCGCTTCCTTACGCCTGCGTCTCTTCAGTCGGCGCTTGGCGGACGGGGTGTTCTTCTTCTGCAGCTTGGTACGGAGCGTACGTTCCCGGGTGCGGACGCGGTTCAGTTCTCGTCCGGCCATGATCTGGCCGTCGCTGGTGGTGGCGATGTTGACGATGCCCAGGTCGACGCCGAGGAAGTCCACTGGAGCGGTGTTCAGCGGCGCTTCGGGAACGTCGCAGGTGGCGTTCAGGAACCACATGCCGTCCCGCCGCAGCAGGTCGGACTCGCCCTTGCGGTACAGGGCCAGGGTGGCCATCTGCTCCGGTGAGGCGGTGAACGCCACGTCCTTGACCCGCCCGGCGGTCGTCCAGATCGAGATCCGGCGCCGGTCGATCTGCCAGGACAGCATCCGGTCGTCGTAGGGCTGTGCGCCCTCCGGGCGGAAGGCGACCGGCTTCTCCACCGCCCTGCGGTAGCGTTTCGAGCCCGGCCTGCCCAGGTTCCCGGCCTTCAGGTTGGCCTTCAGCGTGGCGTACGCGTCGCAAGTCTTCTTGATGACGTGCTGGGCGGCCTGCGCCCCCAGCCCCCAGCGGGCCTTGATCTGCCGGTAGGTGTGCTCGCGCATCGCGAAGTTGCTCTTCACGCCCTTCTCGAACGCCACGCCGCTGGCCCAGGTCGCCGCTTCGTTGCAGGCGCGCAGGGTCGCCTCCAGCGCCGCCGCCTGCACGGGCGTCGGCAACAGCCTGACCTGCACCACCAGCTTCACGATCACGAAACCTACACGCGCATACGACTGCCCACCGTACGTTCACCATGCATCACCCGACCGAGTGAACCCGCCACCGCGTGGACGCAGCACCGGGTCCGCCCGACACGGCACTCGGCCGCTTCGCGGCCGAGCACGCGCGAGCGATACCGCGGCGCTCCGCGCCGCGACCACGAGGACGCCCCTCACAGGACTGAAGCCCTGCGATGCCTCGCGAGAATCTGCTGAACAACACCAATCTCCTCTTCGATCCCGGCGCGCCACAGCACAAGCGGCTGGCCGACCGGGCCGCCGCCGTTGGCGTGGCCTGGGGTGCCGAACGGATCGAGCTGGCCAACGTCCAGTTCTACGGGTGGGCCCTGCGCAACCGCACCACCCTGCTGCCCACCCGCGACCAGCTCTCCCGCGCCGGGGAGGTGGTCGAGCGCAGGCGGACGGAGCTGGCGGGCACCACCGAACTGGTGTGGGTGGTACCGGACTACTTCGACGGTGTGCCCAAGCCCTGCATGGGAGGCTGGGGAGCGGTGTCCCTGACCGTCGCCCCGGACGGCGGCGTGCTGCCGTGCCCGGCGGCGGGGGCCCTGCCGGACCTGGACGTACCGAACGTGCGCGACCGGACCCTGGGGTGGATCTGGCGCAGTTCCCCGGCCTTCAATCGCTTTCGCGGCACCGAGTGGATGAGTGGACCGTGCAGTGGCTGTCCGCGTCGCGAGACGGACTTCGGCGGTTGCCGCTGTCAGGCCCACGCACTCACCGGGGACCCCGCCCGCACCGACCCCGCGTGCGCGTTGTCCCCCGACCACGCCCTCGTACGCGCCCTGGCGGAGGCACCACCTGCCGATCCCCCGCCGGCCGGTGCCCCGCGCTACGTCTACCGCGGCCCCGTCCGGCGCGCAGCGAACGAACCGGCAACGCAGCGGCCCGCCCCGTGACAGCCCGACCGAGCCGCCGGGCATGCACCACGCACCGTCAGCCCTTGCTGTCGTCCTCCTCCACGGGCGGCATGAAGGCGCGCAGCCACCGCTCGGTCTGGGCGACATGGGCCTGCGCGGCGCCGGCGGCGGCGACGGGGTCGTGGTCGGCGATGGCGGTGGCGAGCACCCGGTGGTCCTCATCGCTCTTGCGGCGCAGCTCCGGGCCTTCGGGGAGGGTGAAGACCTGGTACTTGCGGGAGCGGGCGCGGAAGACCGACAGCAGGGAGGCCAGGGTGGGGTTGCCGCCGATCCTGGCGATCTCCAGGTGGAACCGGTGGTCGAGTTCGGAGGCCTTGGTGGGGTCGTCGGTGGCCTCCATGGCCTCGATGAGCGCGAAGAGCGTCCCCACGGCCTCCGGAGTGCAGCGTGCCGCGGCCTGGGCGGCGACATGGGCCTCCAGTACGCGCCGGATCTCGTAGACCTCCAACAGGCCGGTCAGCGGCAGGAGTTCCAGGGTCAGCGACAGGCTGCCGATCACGTCCTCCGGCCTGAGCTGGGAGACGTACGTGCCGGAGCCGTGCCGCGGCTCGATCACACCCAGGGCGGCGAGCATGCGCACGGCCTCGCGCAGCGACCCTCGCGAGACGCCCAGTTCCTCGCAGAGCTCCCCTTCCGGCGGAATGCGCTCACCCGCGCCGAGGCGACCCGTGGCGATCATGTGCCGTAGACCGTGAAACGCCTTGTCGACTGCGGACATCGATCTCCTCCCCTGACGGTCCGGCGGCACAGCGAGGACCCTCGCGGTGCACTGTATCGAGTCCGAGTCATCAGATGTCTGCCACGTATCGGCCGTGAGTCATCTGATGACTTTGCTTGCCGACCTCTTGTATGGCTGAAATCGGCATGCCAACATTCCCAGTCATCATACGTGTCCTGGTGCCGAATCCGATGTCCCGATGTCCCGATGACTCGATGACTCGATACCGGCCAGGGCGCCCAGATCCCGCAGAAGTGGAGTCTTGTGAGCGAGACCGAGGTCACCACCGCGCCCGGCCCTCTCCTGCTGGCCGACGGCCGACCCGCAGCCGGAGCATGGTCGTTGGACCCCGCCCTGCGGCACCTGAACCACGGTTCGTTCGGAGCGGTTCCACTGGTGGCGCAGGAGCGGCAGAACGAGCTGCGCTCGGAGATGGAGCGCTCCCCCGTGGTGTGGTTCCCCGCCCTGCCGGAACGGCTCGCCGCCACCCGGGTCGACCTCGCGGCCTTCCTGCGGGTCGCCCCGGACGACCTCGCGCTCGTGCCGAACGCCAGTGCCGGCGCCAGCGTCGTGTACACCTCCCTCAACCGCCGCCGAGGCGGGGAGATCGTCGTCACCGACCACGGCTACGGCGCCGTGACCATGGGCGCCGAGCGGCTGGCCCGGCGCTGGGGCGGCCGTGTCCGCACGGCCCGGGTGCCGCTGGACGCGGACGCGCAGCAGGCGTACGAGGCCGTGGTCGCCGAGGTGAGCGAGGCCACCGACCTGGTCGTCGTCGACCAGATCACGTCTGCGACAGCACGCCGGATGCCGGTGGACCTCATCGGCGCGGAGTTGCGGCGGCGTGGCATCCCGTTCCTCGTGGACGGCGCCCACGCCCCCGGTCTGATCGCCGCCCCGCTCGCCGGCGTGACGGCCGACTTCTGGGTCGGCAACCTCCACAAATGGGGCTGCACACCGCGCGGCACCGCGACGCTGCTCGCCGGCGGCCCCCTGCGGGAGCAGCTCTACCCGCTGATCGACTCATGGGGCGCCCCCGATCCGTACCCCGACCGCTTCGACCAGCAGGGGACGCTGGACGCCACCTCCTATCTGGCGGCGCCGACGGCACTCGACTTCATCGGGCACACCTGGGGCTGGGACACCGCCCGCCGCTATATGGACGACCTGGCCGACTACGGCGAGCAGGTCATCGGCGCCGCCTTCGCCGAGCTGACCGGGGCGAGCGGCCCCGTGGACGTCGGCATGCCGGTGCCCGGCATGCGGCTGGTGCGGCTGCCCGCGGGGCTGGGCACCACCCGCGTCGAGGCCGACGCGCTGCGCGACCGGGTCGCCCAGGAGCTGGACGTCGAGGCGGCCTTCACCAGCTTCGGCAGCGTCGGTTATCTGCGGCTGTCCGCACACGTCTACAACACCCCCGCCGACTACGAGTACTTCGCCGACGCCTGCGTCCCCGTCCTCGGCGAGTGGGCCCGCGCGGCCCGCGAGCAGCACGACGCGCGTTAGCGGCACCCCCCACGCCACCTTTCCCTGTCCACGGACTTCCCCATCCACGGAAGGTCAGCACGATGAGAACAAGGACGGCAGCCCTCGCCCTCGGTACCGCCGCCGTGATGGTCCTGACCGGGTGTTCCACCATGAGTCCGGGCGCGAACGGAACAGTCACGCTCAACATGGTCGAGAGCCTGACCAACCCCGCCCGCACCGACCTGCTCAAGGGCCTCATAGCCGATTTCGAGAAGCAGAACCCGAAGATCAAGGTCAATCTGGTCTCGCCGCCCACCGAGCAGGCCGACCAGAAGATCCAGCAGATGCTCCAGTCCGGCAGCGGCGTGGACACCCTTGAGGTGCGTGACATCACCGTGGGGCCGTGGTCCAACAACGGCTGGCTCTACGACATGAAGAAGGACCTCGACGGCTGGCAGGGCTGGCAGGCCATGACGGACAACGCCGTCAACGCCTCCAAGGACGCGGGGGGCCGCACCTACTTCGTGCCCTACGGCTTCTACGGGCTGAGCCTCTTCTACCGCACCGACCTGACCAAGGACGCCGGTTTCAGCAAGCCGCCGGCCACGTGGGACGAGCTCCTCAAGCAGGCCTCCGCCATCCACGACCCGGCAAAGCGCCGGTACGGCTACGCCTTCCGCGGCGGGGCCAACGCCAACAGCAACGCCACTGCGATCATCGAGGCGTACGTCGCCGACAGGATCGACCCCGCGAACGGCTTCAGGCTCACCGACGGCAAGACCATCTTCTCCGCGCCCGAGGCCCAGGACGCCATGGAGACGTACCTCAAGCTCTTCAAGGAGGCGTCCCCCAAGTCGTCGGTCTCCTGGGGCTACCCGGAGATGGTCGAGGGCTTCTCCAACGGTTCCACGGCCTTCCTGCTGCAGGACCCCGAAGTGATCGCCACGGTCTCGGAGTCCAAGTCGGTCTCGAAGGACCAGTGGGACACCGCCCCGCTGATCGCCGGGCCCAGCGGCAAAACCGTCCAGCCGCTGGCCACCGCCGGGTGGGGCGTGGCGAAGGGCAGCAAGCACAAGGCCGAGGCCGTCAAGCTGGTCGAGTTCCTCTCCGAGGGCGAGGCGTCGACGGCCTTCACCAAGAAGAACAGCCTGGTGCCGATCCTCAAGTCGGCCACCGAGGACCCGTTCTACCGGACGGGCCCCTGGTCGAGCTACGTCACCATGACGGAGAACCCGCAGAAGTACCAGGTCGTCACCCAGCCGCGCGGCGTCGACTGGTGGACCGAGTGGCAGCAGAAGTCCGATGCCGACGTGCAGAAGCTGATCCTCGGCAAGACGACTCCGAAGGAGCTGCTGGCCACCTGGGACGCGTACTGGACCGAGAAGTGGCAGCAGGAGAAGTAGGCATGGCCGGCGCGTCCGCAACGACGAATACGACAAAGAAGACGCGCGCGACGGCCCCGGGGGCGGGAGGCACCATCCGCGCTTCAGGTGCCGCGCCCGCCCCCGGCGCTCGACGGGGCGGCCGCAAACGGGAGTTCACCACCCGCCGCGGCCTGCTCATCGCCGCCTTCATGGCACCGGCCGCGGTCTTCGTCGCCGTCTTCACGTACTACCCGGTGATCGCGGGAAGCCAGATGGCCTTCCGCAACTGGAAGCTGACGGATCTCACCGACACCTCCTGGGTGGGCCTGAGGAACTTCCGCGATGTCTTCGCCGACCCCTCCTGGGGCACCGTGCTGGCCAACACCGCGCTCTGGGTGTTCGGTTCGATCATTCCCCAGCTGGTGATCGGCTTCGCGCTCGCCCTGTGGCTTCGCCGCCGCTTCCGCCTCCGCGGTCTCTACCAGGCGCTGATCTTCTTCCCCTGGGCGATCTCCGGGTTCCTCATCGGGATCCTGTTCCGCTGGCTGTTCAACAGTGAGTTCGGCGTCGTCAACGACCTGCTGCAGAAGGCCGGACTGATCGACGAGCCGGTCGCCTGGCTCGCCGATCCGGACACAGCGATGGCCGCCGTGCTGGTCGCCAACGTCTGGTACGGCGTCACCTTCTTCGCGATCATGATCCTGGCCGCGTTGCAGTCGATCCCGGACGAGTTGTACGAGGCGGCGGCCCTGGACGGCGCGGGCAAGGTCCGCACGCTCTTCCGGATCACCATCCCGTACATCCGCACCACGCTGGCGCTCACCGTGCTGCTGCGGGTCATCTGGATCTTCAACTTCCCCGACCTGATCTTCGGGATGACCGGCGGCGGCCCCAACAACGAGACGCACATCGTCACCACCTGGATGATCAAGATCACGCAGCAGGGCGACTACGGCAGGGCCTCCGCGCTCGGCCTCCTCGTGGTGGCGGGGCTGCTGCTGTTCGCGACGTTCTTCCTGCTGGCCACGCGAGAGAAGCGAGAGGTGAGGTCGTGATCGGCAAGGAGAGCACGACCGGACGGGTCGTCAAGTTCACCTTCCTCGGGCTGTGGCTGGTCTTCACCGTCTTCCCCCTCTACTGGATCACGGTCACGTCCCTCAAGGCGCCGGGTGACATCTTCGCGTTCCCGATCGCCTACTGGCCCGAGCACTTCTCGCTGGAGAACTACAGCGGGCTGTTCGGCACGGCCGACTTCGGGACCTACCTCACCAACAGCCTCGTCGTCGCGACCGTCGCGGGCGTGGTGGCGACGGCGATCTCGATGCTGTCGGCGTACGTGCTGGCACGGTTCGAGTTCCGCACCAAGTCCGCCCTGCTGATGGCCGCGCTGGTCACCCAGATGATCCCCACCTTCATCGCGCTGGGGCCGCTGTATCTGCTGATGACCGACCTCAGGCTGGTCGACAACCGCCTCGGGCTCGTCCTCGTGTACATCGCCGTGTGCATCCCGTTCTGCACGGTGATGCTCCGCGGTTTCTTCGAGAACATCCCGGACGCGCTGGAGGAGGCCGCCATGATCGACGGCCTGTCCCGGTTCGGGGCGCTGTTCCGGGTGCTGCTGCCGGTGATGCGCCCCGGGATCGTGGCCGCGTTCATCTTCAACTTCGTCAACTGCTGGAACGAGCTGTTCCTTTCGGTGACGCTGATGAACAGCGACACCAACAAGACCGTTCCCACGGCCCTGAACGGGTTCATCTCCAGCTTCAACATCGACTGGGGCTCGATGTCGGCGGCAGCCGTGCTCACCATCCTGCCCACGATGGTCCTGTTCGCCTTCGCCAGCCGCCACATCGTCCAGGGCCTCACCTCCGGCGCGGTCAAGGGCTGAGCGCGCCGGAGGGAGAGAGGGGTACGAACGGCGCGCCGCTCTAGATGATCTATTCCAAGGGGTTAGTGGTCGTAGGTTGTCAGTGAGCGTAGGACGGGCTGTCCGGTGTGGTCGTTGTGCCAGATCGCGGCGGTGGGCGCGAGGATGCGCTGCATGACGCGGGCGATGACACCGCCGGGTGTGCGCCCTCGGTGCTGTTCGAGATCGAGTTGCCCCTTGAAGGTCTCGTTGACCGACTCGATGACCTGCCGCAACGGCCTGAACAGGGGTGCTCCGGGCCGTTCCGGCTCGCCTTTGCGGGCCGGCCGCAGCAGCCGGATGTCCTGCTCGGCCAGTTCGTGTTCGAAGCCCCGGCCGAAGTAGTTCTTATCTCCGATCAGCGTCTGGCCGGGCCGGGCGGTGACAAGTTCCGGTTCGGCGGCGAGGAGGTCCAGCAGGGTCTCGCGCTCGTCGGCCTTGGCCCCGGTCAGGGAGAAGGCGACGGGCAGGCCCTGAAGGGTGCACACCAGGTGCAGTCGCAGGCCCCAGAAGAAGCGGCTGTGGCTGGCGCAGTAGCCGTACTCGGCCCATCCGGCCAGGTCGGAACGTTTGACGGTCTCGCGGGAGCGGCCGCATTCCACCGGCGTGGAGTCCACGATCCACACGTCGTCGCTCCACACGGAGGTGTCGGCGGCCAGCAGTCGGGTGACGCGCCGCAGCAGACCGGCGGCCTTTCGCAGCCGCTTGTTGTGGCCGGGCTGCTTGGGCAGGTACGGGAACAGATGTCGCAGGTGGGAGCGGGCGTGCCGGAGCCATCTGGCCTCGGAGGTGAAGCCGAGCATGGCCTGCATCATCGCCAGGGTCACCAGCTCGGCGTCGCTGAGCTGCGGCGCAATGCCCACGGCCGGCCGCCATGGCCCGAACTGCGGCCAACCCTTCAGTAGATCATCGGTCTTCACGTAGAGCGCGGTCGCGAGGGAGTCCAACTCTGTCTTCACGCACCGACATTGGACCCTCGCGTCGACTGAGCAGGGGTCGTGGCAATCCCGGCGTAGATACCTTCGACTACGGTGTCAGCACGATCCTGCCGAAGACCTCGCCCGCGTCCATTTTCTGGTGCGCCAATACGGCTGCGTCCAGTGGCAGCACCTCGTGCACCACCGTTTCGATCTCGCCCCGGCTCGCTGCGGCGAACTGCTCGCTCCGCACGGCACGCCGTTCGGCTGTGGTGACGGTGGCTGCGCTGAAAGCGGCGAAGGACATCGACTTCTGGAACGCCGCCATGATCTTCGTGCCGAAGTCTGTCGGTGGCTGGCCTGCGACAGCGCCCACGGCCACCATGCGGCCGTTCGGGTTGAGCCGGTCGAAGAACGACGGCATGTCCTTGCCGGCCACCACGTCGATGATGACGTCATAGCCTGCGGGAGATGGTTCCCCTCCGTCGCCGGAGCGGTCCAGCACGTGGGTCGCGCCGAGGCGTCGCAGTTGCTCGCCGCGCTCGGCCGAGGAGGTGGTGACTGCCACTGCGGCGGCACCGCCGCGCGCGGCGAGTTGCACTGTCATGATCCCGATGCTGCCGGCCGCACCACGCACCAGGACCGTCTCCCCGGGAGCGAAGTGGGCGTGGCGGAGCCCGAAGTGGGCCACCACGCCGGAGCTGCCGAGTGTCACCGCATCGACTGCGGACAGTTTTACGGGCAGGGGAACGATCTCCTCGACCGGCGCGAGGGCCTGTTCGACGTAGCCTCCGCCGGTGCCGGTGAAGGCCCACACCCGCCCGCCGATCCACGACGCGTCGACGCCGTCGCCGACCGCGGTCACGGTGCCCGCCACCTCGCTGCCCGGGATGTGGCCCTCCTTGAAGCCGTAGGCGGCCAGAGCCCCGCTTCTGATCACGGTGTCGACACCACCGACGCCCACCGCCTCGGTGGCTATCAGTACCTGCCCGGCAGCAGGTGCGGGTACCGGCAGGCCGACAACAGCCAGACCATCAGGACTTCCGAACGTCTGGATCGAGATTGCCTTCAATGTTGTCTCCAGGTTCTCGGACAGCTCAAGCACGAGAGCTTCTACGTCTCGGACGATAACGGACGCCTCCGTCCGTTTAGGTAAAGTGAGAGTGGTGACCGACCGTTTGCCTCATACGTTGCGCTCCGACGCGCTGGACAACCGCGAACGCATCCTCGACGCGGCCCGAGCGCTGTTCTCCACCGATGGCCTGGACGTGCCGATGCGGGAGGTCGCGCGGCGTGCCGGGGTGGGACCTGCCACCTTGTACCGTCACTTCCCGACCAAGCAGATGCTGATCGCCGAGGCCTTCGCGGACCAGCTGCACGCATGCCGCGCCATTGTCGACGAGGGGTGCGCAGATCCTGATCCGTGGCGTGGCCTGTGCCTGGTGATCGAGAGGATCTGTGAGCTGCACGCACGCGATCGGGGCTTCACCGAAGCCTTCCTGTCGACCTACCCGGAGGTGAAGGATGTCGCCGCAGGCCGTGAGTACACGGTGAAAGCAGTCGCCGAACTGGCTCAGCGAGCCAAGGAAGCGGGGCACCTGCGGTCCGACTTCGTCCTGGACGACCTGATTCTCATACTCATGGCTAACAAGGGGATCCACGCCACATCGACCGCCAGCCAGGTCAAGGCTTCCCGACGCTTCGCAGGATTGGCGATCCAGGCGTTCGAAGCCTGCCCTCAGCACGCACCACTACCACCAGCGGCACGGCTGGCATCCGCAGCACCGGACAGCACCTGACCGTGGGCGAGCGGTATTTACGCTCGACGCACGAACCACTGAACCCCTTGGAATAGATCATCTAGTCGCAGGTGACGTCCCGCGCCGGCCGCTCCCCCGTCGCCAGGAAGCGGGAGACAGTGCGGTCGCCGCAGGCGTTGCCGTTGTCGAGGTAGGCGCCGTGGCCGGTGGAGTTCACGGTCACCATGACGGCGCGGCGGCCGAGGGCCTCGCGCATCTTGAGTGCGCCGCCGAGGGGGGTGGCCACATCACGCCGGTTCTGGACGAGGAGGACGGTGGAGGGGCCGCGGTCGGTGATCCGTACGGCGGGCTCCTTCGGCGCCCACGGCCAGGCGGCGCAGAGCATGGCGTTCCTCGGCAGCCCCGCCGTCAGCGGGTACTTGGCGCGGCTCTCGGCGACCCCCTTCTCGTACACGGCCGCCGACCTGGGCCAGGCGATGTCGTTGCAGATGGCAGCTCCGGAGGCGAAGCCGTTCTGCAGGACGGAGTCGGGCGGCGTCTGGGGCGCGGGCGGCACGGTGCCCTTCCCGGCGGCCAGGATCAGCCGGGCCAGGGTGGGGTAGTCGTCGGGGTCGTAGAGGCTGTCCAGCATGGTCTGGCGCAGCACGTTGCCGTTGAGCTCCTCCGGGTTGGCGCCGGGCCAGGGGATGGGCTCGCGGTCGAGGCGTGCGGCGAGGCGGAGGAAGAGCGGGCGCACCTCGGCGGCGGTCAGGGCCACGCGGTCGGGATTGCCCGGCTGCGACGCCCACTTGGCGAACTCGGGGAAGTTGTCCTCGACCCCCTCCTCGAACCTGGCGAGCCAGCCGTGCGCCACCAGGGTGGGGTCCGGGTCGTCGTTGCTGTCCAGCACGATGCGGTCGGTGCGGTGCGGGAACAGCTCGTTGTAGACGGCGCCGACGTACGTCCCGTAAGAGACTCCCCACGCGGAGATCTTCCGCTCGCCGAGCGCGGCACGGATGCGGTCGAGGTCGCGGGCCTCGTTGGCGGTGCTGAGGTGCTGGATCAGCTCGCCGCCGTTGCGTGCGCAGGCGTCCGACATGCGCCGTGCGGTGGCCATGTTCTCGGTGACGGAGCCGTCGGGGGCGGGCCAGGGCCGCGTCTTCGACGGGGCGAGGTCACCGTGTTCGAAACCGCAGCTGACCGGCGTGGACCGGCCGTACCCGCGGGGGTCGAACCCGATCAGGTCGTAGGCGTCCCGTACCTCCTGCGGCAGCTTCTGCCCCTCGTCCGAGGGCTGGTCGAGGCTGCCGCCGCCGGGACCGCCCGGGATCAGGAACAGCGCACCGCGGCGCTTCTCCGGGTTCTCGGCCGGTATACGGGAGAAGGCCACGGTTATCTTCCTGCCCTGCGGATCGGCGTAGTCCATCGGCACCTCGACGGTCGCGCACCGCTGCCGCGGATCGAGCCCCGTCCCCTCGCACTTCGTCCAGTCGAGGGGCGACGGGCCGGGTGCGGCGGCCGGCGAGGCCGTCGCGGTGGTGAGGGGTATGGCGAGGGTCAGGACGGCGGCGGAGGCGGCCAACAGGGCGGTGTGTCGCTGGATCTTCGTCATGGGAACGAGCTTCGCCCGCCCCACGCGTCACTGACATCCGGCCAACAGGCCTCTGCTCACGGGGGTTTACCCCACAGGGTTCCCCTACTCGGCGGGCCTCTCCCAGACGGAGACGTGCCGGCGGCTCTCGCTGGTGAACGGCTCGCGCTGCCACCCCTCCCACCGGTCGCGCAGCTTGAGCCCAGCGAGTCGCGCCATCAGGTCCAGTTCCGCGGGCCAGGCGTACCGGAACGGGGCGGACGAGTACGAGGCATGCCCGTCGGCGATCCTGACGTGATGGGAGCTCATGGCCTGGGTGGCGGTGTCGTACGTGTCGAACCCCAGCCGGGTGGAACTCACGGTGAACGGCACGGCGTTCTGCCCCGGCGGCAGCCTGCGTAGATCCGGCACCATCACCTCGATGACGAAGCAGCCGCCGGGCCGGAGGTGGGCGGCCGCGTTGCGGAAGCAGTCCACCTGGGCGTCCTGGGTCGTGAGGTTCATGATGGTGTTGAAGACGAGGTACGCGACCGCGAACGTGCCCGGCACGCGCGTGGTCGCGAAGTCGCCGATGGCGACGTCGATCGCGTCGCCGCCCGGCTTGGCGCGCAGCCGGGACACCATCGCCCGGGACATGTCGATGCCGTGCACCGGAACCCCGCGGCGGCTCAGCGGCAGCGCGATCCGGCCGGTGCCGATGCCCAGTTCGAGCGCCTGCCCGTCGCCGGCGAGCCCGGCGAGCAGGTCCACCGCCGGTTCCACCGCCTCGGGCCGGAACATGTCCGCCGACGACTCGTCGTACGTCGCCGCGATCTCTTCTCCGAAGTAGCCGTCCTCATCGAGTTCAGTATCGAGTTCGGTCATGCCGGGGACCGTAGCGGCTGCGAAGCAGTCCGCGCACGCGGTTTTCCGGCGGCCGGCACGGCCATCAGGTCAAGCGTCCCGGACCCTTGACTCAGTACCTGCCGGTAGCGATTCTCATCCCACCGCTTGTGCGAGTCATGACAACCGAGGGACGTGACCGATGACCATGGTTCGCCGCCCGCACCCCACGAGCCCCCACCGCGGACGCAGGCACCTCGCGCTGCTGTCCCTGCTCCTCGTCGTGCTGTCCATGACACTGGGACCGACGCCGAGTTCGGCGGCGGCCGGCACCGACTGGTGGACGCCGAGCGCACGGCCCTCGCCCGACTCCGGGATCAACGTCACCGGTGAGCCCTTCAAGGGCACGAACTCCGCGGGCGAGGTGCGCGGGTTCGTCGACGCGCACAACCACATCATGGCGAACGAGGCGTTCGGTGGCAGGCTCATCTGCGGCAAGCCGTACTCCGAGGCGGGCATCGCGGACGCGCTCAAGGACTGTCCCGAGCACTACCCCGACGGCTCGCTCGCGATCTTCGACTACATCACCAAGGGCGGTGACGGCAGGCACGATCCGGTCGGCTGGCCGACGTTCAAGGACTGGCCCGCGTACGACTCGATGACCCACCAGCAGAACTACTACGCGTGGATCGAGCGCGCGTGGCGCGGCGGTCAGCGCGTGCTGGTCAACGACCTCGTCACGAACGGCGTGATCTGCTCGGTCTACTTCTTCAAGGACCGCGGCTGCGACGAGATGACGTCCATTCGCCTCCAGGCCAGGCTGACGTACGACATGCAGGACTACATCGACAAACAGTACGGCGGCACGGGCAAGGGCTGGTTCCGGATCGTCACCGACAGTGCGCAGGCCCGCGAGGTCATCGAGCAGGGCAAGCTGGCCGTCGTCCTCGGCGTCGAGACCTCGGAGCCCTTCGGCTGCAAGCAGATCCTCGACATCCCGCAGTGCGACAAGGACGACATCGACGCCGGGCTGGACGAGCTGTACGACCTGGGCGTGCGCAGCATGTTCCTGTGCCACAAGTTCGACAACGCCCTGTGCGGGGTCCGCTTCGACGAGGGCGGACTCGGGACGGCGATCAACGTCGGCCAGTTCCTGTCCACCGGCACGTTCTGGAAGACGGAGAAGTGCACCGGTCCGCAGAAGGACAACCCCATCGGCGACGCCTCGTCCGGGGCCGAGGAGGACCTGCCGGCGGGCACCGAGGTCCCGGAGTACGACGAGGACGCCCGGTGCAACGTCCGGGGGCTCACCGATCTCGGTGAGTACGCCGTGCGCGGCATGATGCAACGCAAGATGATGCTCGAAATCGACCACATGAGCGTCAAGGCCACCGGCCGGGTGCTCGACATCTTCGAGGCCGAGCAGTACCCCGGCGTGCTGTCGTCGCACAGCTGGATGGACCTGAACTGGACCGAGCGGGTCTACTCCCTCGGCGGCTTCGTCTCCCAGTACATGCACGGCTCCCAGGAGTTCAGCACGGAGGCGAAGCGCACGGACGCACTGCGCGACAAGTACGGCGTGGGGTACGGCTACGGCACCGACATGAACGGCGTCGGCGGCTGGCCCGCGCCCCGCGGCACCGGCACCTCGAACCCCGTGACGTACCCCTTCACCAGCGTCGACGGCGGCGCCGTCATCGACCGGCAGACCACCGGCCGACGCACCTGGGACCTCAACACCGACGGTGCCGCGCACTACGGTCTCGTGCCGGACTGGATCGAGGACATCCGGCTCGTCGGCGGGCAGGACGTCGTCGACGACCTCTTCCGGGGCGCCGAGTCCTACCTCGGCACGTGGGTCGCGTCCGAGAGCCACCAGGCCGGGGTCAACCTCGCCAAGGGCCGCTCGGCGACGGCCAGTTCATCGGAGTCCAACCCGTTCACCAGTTACGCGCCCGGCCGGGCCGTGGACGGCGACACCGGCACCCGCTGGGCCAGCGACTGGAACGACGACCAGTGGCTGCGGATCGACCTCGGGTCCACGCAGACGGTCCAGCGCGTCACGCTCGACTGGGAGCGGGCGTACGGGAAGTCGTACCGCGTCGAACTCTCCACCGACGGCACGTCCTGGAGGACGGCGTGGTCCACGGCCTCCGGTGACGGCGGCCTCGACACGGCCCGGTTCGGCGCGACCCCGGCCCGGTACGTGCGCGTCCACGGGCTGGACCGCGGCACCGACTGGGGCTACTCACTCAACGAGGTGGGCGTGTACAGCCGCTGACCAACGGTGCCCCGCCCTGGCCTGCCCGCCGGGCGGGGCACCGTTACGCTTCCGGGCGGGCGGAGCCGGTACGAGCACGAAGGACAGGTTCATGGCACGGATGCCGTCGGCCGAGCGGCGCCGGCAGCTGACCGAGGCGGCGATCAGGGCGATGACCCGGGACGGGGTGGCCCGGACGACGACCCGGTCCATCTGCGCCGAGGCGGGCGTCAGCCTGAGCGTCTTCCACTACTGCTTCGACTCCAAGCAGGCCCTGGTCGAGTCCGTCATCAGGGCCATCACCGACGACTACGTCACGGTGGTGAGGGAGGCGATCCGGCCCCGGGCCACGCTCCAGGAGACCGTCCGGGCCGGGTTCCAGGCGTACTGGGACCATGTGTCCGACCGTCCCGGCGAGCACATGCTGACGTACGAGCTGACGCAGTACGCCCTGCGCGAGCCGGGGTTCGGGCATCTCGCGCGCCGGCAGTACGAGCTGTACCGCGACACCTACGCCGAGCTCATCGAGCAACTGCGCCGGGACATGGGGTTCGAACTCGGCGTCCCCGTTCCCGTGCTGGCCCGCTATCTGGCCGCGATGACGGACGGGCTGACCCTGAACTTCCTCGTGCTCGGCGACGACACGTCGGCGGCGGACGTACTGGACATGATCGCCGAACACGTCGCCGGGCTCGTGGTCACCCCATAGGTGCAGGGTGGCCGACCCCGCGGGTCGTGGTGGCGATGAGCTGGTCGATCAGGGCGATCAGCACGTCCCGGCACGATCCGCGGTCGCGTGCGTCGCAGAGCAGCACCTGGGCCCCCTGCGGCAGCGCGAGGGACTCCCTGATCTCCTCCGGATCGTACGGATGCTCGCCGTAGAAGCCGTTGACGCCGATGACGAACGGGATCTTGCGGCGCTCGAAGAAGTCGATGGCGGCGAAGCTGGTCTCCGGCCGGCGCACGTCGACGAGGACCACCGCGCCGAGGGCACCGACGGCGAGGTCGTTCCACATGAACCAGAACCGCTGCTGCCCGGGCGTACCGAACAGGTACAGCACGAGGTCCTGGCTGACGGTGATACGGCCGAAGTCCAGGGCCACCGTGGTGGACTTCTTCTCCTCGATGCCGTTGAGGTCGTCGATGCCGAGGCTCGCGGTGGTCAGCGGCTCCTCGGTGCGCAGCGGGACGATCTCGCTGACCGATCCGACCATGGTCGTCTTGCCGACGCCGAAGCCCCCGGCGATCAGGATCTTGACCGTGTCGGGTGCCGAGACCTTCTGGACGGTGGCGTCAGAGCCGGTCAAGGCCTTGCCTCACTTTCTGCAGCAGTTCCAGGTCCAAGGTGCGCGAGACGACCCGCGGCGGCTGGACGACGATCCGTTCCGCCTCCAGCAGGTCACAGAGCAGGATGCTGACCACACTCACCGGCAGGTCGAGTCGTGTGGCGAGCTCCGCCACCACGACCGGTTCCCCGCACAGCCGCAGGATCCGGGTGTGTTCGGGCTGCAGCCGGGCGCCGCCGCCGGGCGGCGGGGGCGCGGCGGTCACCATCGTGATGAGGGTGAAGTCGCCACGGTCCGGCTCGGTCCGCCCGCCGGTCAGGGTGAACGGCCGGACCAAACGACCGGCCGTATCGCCTCCGCTCACCTCACTCGCCGCTGTCCGCCGCGACGACGACACCGGCCCGCGGGGCGGCACTGAGGTGCTCGCCGATCTTCTTCACCAGCATGTTCATCTGGTACGCCACCACACCGACGTCCGCGCCCTGACTGGTCAGCACCGCGAGGCTGGCCCCGGGGCCGGCGTTGGTGAGGAGCAGGTAGGAGTTGCCCATCTCGATCAGCAACTGGCGCACCGGGCCGCCCCGGAAGTCCATGCTGACGCCCTTGCTGAGGCTCATCAGGCCGGACGCGGTGGCCGCGAGCCGCTCGGCGTCGTCCCGTACGAACGCGGTGGACTTGCTGACGACGAGTCCGTCCTCGGAGAGCACGACGGCGTGGTTCACCTCGGCGACCCGGTCCACCAGTCCGGTGAGCAGCTGGTCGAGCTGGCTGTGCGTGGCGGGGATGGGGCGTGTCATTTCTGTGTCCTTCATCAGCGGTCGGCGGGCGGAGCGGCGGTGACGGGCGTGCCTGAGGCAGAGACCTTCTCGTCGGCGTCCTCGGGCTGGGTCTCTTCCGTCTGGTCGGCACTCTCCGCACCGTCGTCACGGGCCTGGAGGGTGCCGCGTTGGAAGCCGGCCAGTGAGGAGGCCGCGCGCTCCGCGGTGAAGTCGTCGAAGTCGAAGGGATCGCCGTCCTGGACGGGTGAGGTGTCCTCCCGCAGCTCGGCGGCCAGGCTGGTCTGCGGTACCCGGCGGGGCAGCGGAGTGAGACCTGGGCGCCGGCCCGCGGCCCGCCCGGCCGTGGGCGTGCGGGGCGCGGGCCGTGCGGTGGCCGCGGCCGGGGTGGCGCCGTTCGTCCGCGCGGGGGCCTGCGCGGGCAGCGGTTCGCGGGCGCGTTCGTGGCTCCGTACGCCGTCGTCGGGGCCCTCGGCGGAGGGCCGTTCGTCGGCGACCGCCTCGTGCGCGAGCGCCTTCACCGGGCCGGTGGGCCGGTCGTTCTCGCCCGCGGCGTCGGTGGCGGCCGTGTCGGCGGTGTCATCGAGGCCCTTGACAGGCGCGTCGGCGGACTCACTCACCACGATGTCGTGCGGGATCAGCACGATCGCCGTGGTGCCGCCGTACGGCGAGGAGCGCAGCGTGACAGCGATGCCGTGCCGAGTGGCGAGCCGGGCGATCACGAACATGCCGAGGCGGAGGTCGTCGGCCAGTGCGACCACATCGAACTGCGGCTCCATCGCCAACTGAGCGTTGAACGCCGCGTAGTCCTCCTCCGACATGCCGAGGCCGCGGTCCTCGACCTCCACGGCCAGGCCTCTGGCCACCATCCCGGCCCGCACACTCACCGGGCTGGGGGCGGGCGAGTACGCAGTCGCGTTGTCGATGAGCTCGGCCAGCAGGTGGATGACGTCCGCAACGGCGGGCGGCGCGACCGACACCTCCTCCTCGGTGTGCACCTCCACCCGCTGGTACTGGGCGACCTCGCCGACGGCGCTGCGCAGGATGTCGATCAGCGCGACCGGCCGGGTCCAGGTGCGGCCGGGCCGCTCACCGCTGATGATGACGAGGTTCTCCTCATAGCGACGCAACTGGCTGGCGGTGGAGTCGAGTTCGTACAGGCCCTGGAGGATGTTCGGGTCCTGGTGCTCGCGTTCCAGCTTGTCGAGCTTGCTGAGCTGGAGGTTGACCAGGTTCTGGCTCTGCCGGGCGATGCCCAGGATGACCTTCTGGAAGCCGCGCCGGGTGTCGGCGAGTTCCACCGCGGTGTGCACGGCGGTGCGCTGCGCGGCGTTGAACGCCTGGGCGACCTGGCCGAGTTCGTCGCGGCCGTAGTCGAGCGGCGGGGTGGCGGACTCCACGTCGACCTTCTCGCCGCGGTCGAGGGCCGCGACCACGTCGGGCAGCCGCTCCTCGGCCAGGCTGAGGGTGGCCATGCGCAGTCCGCGCAGCCTGCGGGACAGGGAGCGGGTGATGCGCCAGGACATCACGGCGCACACCAGCAGGGCGATGAATCCGGCGGCGCTCAGGACGGCGGCCTTGAAGAGGAGCGCGTCCGCCTCGTTGCCACTGCGGTCGAGCAGGGCGCGGGTCTGCTGCTGGATGAGCTTCGTGTACTCGCCCGCGAGGGCGTCGTACCCGCCGGTCCACCGCTTCTCCACGCCGGCGGGCAGAACCGTCCTGCGGTTGTCGGTGCTGCCCGCCGGCCGGGCCTTGAGGAGCCGGTCCTCCATGGACTCCAGAGCCTGCCAGCCCTGGCCCTGGAGGATCTGCTCGGTCTGGGTCTTCAGGCCCCCGTCCAGGGAGGGAACGATCTGGTCCTCGACGAGCCAGCGCCGGGCGCTGACCAGTTCCGAGAACCGGAGACGTGTCTCGTCGTCCAGGTGCCCGGACGGCCAGGCGAGGGTGAGCAGCGCGTCCTCCTGGGCGACCATCTCCCCCGCCCGTTCCAGCGATACGAGCGGGTCGGCCTGGGAGGTCAGATCACCGTCGTCGACCTGGGAGAGCTCGTGGAAGGCGGTGATCTGGGTCTCGATGATCGAGGTGAACTGGTCCAGCGTCTGCTGCGGGGTGATGTCGACGGGCTTGTCGACCTGGTCCCGGTAGTACTCCAGGCTGGCCACCGCGCCGAGGACGGAGTTCAGCCGGTCGCTGATGCGGGAGGGGGCGCTGTCGATCGCGTCCGACTGGCGGACCAGTTTCCCGATCGCCGCGTCCGTCTCCCTCCGCTGCTCGTCGAGGGCGGTCCGGTCGCCGTGGGGGTTCGCCAGCCACGCGGCCGACAGCCGGCGCTCCCGCTGCAGGGCGAGCGTCGCGTCGGTGCCCATGGCGCCGGTCGTCTTGCTCAGCTCCGTCTGCTCGCGCAGCCGCAGCCCCTCGGAGAACATCTGAATTGTCGTCACGCTCCACATGGCGGCGAGGGTGACGCTGGGGATGAGCGCGAGGAGGATCAGCGAGAGACGTATGGAGCCGAGACGGCGCCGGGCACCTGTCCGTGAAGGCATCGTCGTCCTTGGGCGATTGACGTGATCGGGGGGGGTGATTGGGGAGAAAC
>NZ_VMNX01000329.1 GCF_009377235.1 Streptomyces acidicola | reverse complement strand
CCGTTCCTCAACTCCCTCACAGGAACTCCGAGTACCTCCTCTTCCCCCGCCACCACCGCGACCAACTCCCACCCCGTCATCAGCCGCGTATCGAGGACGACGACCCCGCGCCCGGTGGCCAGATGCAGATCGCGCCCGGCAACGGCGACCACCGCACCGCCCACAACCCCTCCCGCGACCAGCTCGGTCACCACCCCGTCCACGCCCGGCAGTCCGTCGAGCCCGAACACCTCGGCGTGGTCGACTGTCCGGCACGGCCTCCGCTCCAACGACTCCGGCCAGCCGTCCAGCGCCACCGCCCGCGCGTGCAGCTCCGTCACCTCGGCCGCCCGCTCCCCGGCCCCGGGCAACGCGGACCGTACGACCCGCTTGTCGGCGTACGGGATCCGGTCCGGCACTCCGAGCGCGGCCCGCAGGACTTCCTCCGCTCGCCGCGCTGCCATCAACGGTCCCCGCCCCAGCCAGCTGAAGCAGACGGCCCCCTGCTCCAACAGCCGTGCGTGCCCCCGCTCGACCGCGGTGATCCCCACCTTCACCATGCCGGGCCCGAACCACGCGAGATACACGTGATACGGCCGCGGATCGTCCGCGATGGTGTCGGCGGCGACGGAGTGCGCCCGGTCCAGCCGCGCACACTCCTCACACCGCGCCCCCGTGCTCCGCCCCGACACTCCGGCCCGTGTGGGACACCCGTGCCCCCGGGCTCCCACACACGTCCTCACACCCCCTGTCACCACCCCAAAGGCCACCTTCTTCCCCCGTGGCAGAGCACTCCCGCGCCCGCCTTCCCACAGCAGCACGGGCTCCGCGCCGGCCCACCGCAGCCCCGCACATCTCCACGCCCGTGTCATCCCTCACGAGACTAGGCGCTGCCACTGACAATGCGCCTTGACCTGGCAGAACGCGATACCACGCCACTAGCCCACAGGGACAAGCCCACAGGGACAAGCCCACAGGGACAAGCCCACAGGGGGACCAGCCCACAAGGGTCAAGCGCCGGTCTTCTCCTGCGGAGGGCGGTAGGCGGTGAAGGGCAGCGTGGACGTGCGGTGCCGACGGACGGCCTTGCGCGGCGGACGAGTGAGGGTGATCTGGCGGACGAGCTGCTGGAAGCAGGCAAGGGCGGCGAGAGTGGGAAGAGCCGCGGTTGCCACACCGGTGATGCTCTTGGGTGCCTGGGCAATACACAGGAGCATGGCAACGCCGGAGAAGAACAGCACAACGGACCAGGAGTGCGCCGCGCGACGCCGGTGCAGAGCGGCACGCAGAATGGACAACGTAGCCACCATCCATGGTCCGTAGACAAGCAAAGGACACAGACCGGCGGCCCCATAGGCGGCGTGGAGACCCGGCAGACGACGGAGAGGGTCGTACGTGATGACGCCGCCGAGCACGCTGACCATCGCGACGACAACAGCCGCAACCGCGACGATCAGATAACTGACCTTCTGCAGCGGACTGAGCGCGGGCCTTCGCGGTCCGACACGGCGGTGCCCGGGCACGGGTCGCACGCGCGTCAGCTCTTCGGTGACGTGCGCCAAACCGGCGAGACGATCGGCTCCCGACATTTCCTCGCCGGATTCGCCCACGGCTGGTTCAGAGGGGAATGCGCCGCTTGCGCCACTCTCGGCCGCGGCCTGATCCCTCAGCAGATACGCCAGCTCTTCCGCCGGGTCCCACGATGCGTCCAAGGGGGCGAACGGAGGGGCGAACGAGGTGAAAGACTGCTGTACGGACGCCGGGGACGCATACTCGTAATCCTTGTACGGCCACGCCCTCGCGCCCGGATCGAGGTGGGTTCCACTCACTCCATAGCTGCTGTACGTCTCAGACATGACGGCTCTGTCCCACCCAACCGCCGCGGCGTGCGACGACCGAATCCCCGGACCACAGGCGCTCGAACTCATCCTGGATCTCGCTCATCTCCGCCAGGAAACCCTCAAAGACCGTGGACGAGTGCAGCAATTCAATGCGATTACCGCGATAGCACAGATAGGCGTTCGCGTCCGGGGGCGACGCGGGTCGCGGCGTGAAGGTCCACCCTCCCTTCGACAGCACGCGGGCATCAACGCGGAAATCCGGGCTGTTTGAAGGGCCCCAGGGCGCGGTAGAGGATGTTGCTCCAGTCATACCCCTCCAACGCCGGACACAATGACGCAGATGCGTGGCATTCAGGTGATGGGGTTGGGCCATACAGGCGTTTCGCGATGAGTAAAGCCCGATGCCGCATGGCGCAGCACCACTGATGTGATCTTGGGTGTTATGGGGAGGGCGCCCGCGACAATTACCCGACCTTCGAGGAAGCCGACAGGACGCCCCTCATCTCGCGCGTCACCGTCGGATGAACATACGGCCACGGCCACGACGACGAAGCGCATGCGTATGCGCATCTGCCTGTTGGCCGCGCTTCCAGCCCAGGGTTCCCGGTACTCCGCAGGGTGCCCCATGGCACACCTGTCCAGTGAACCCACGCATCCATATGGCTCATTCGTTCGAGTCGAGGTCCTTGAACGAGGTAGGCACTGTGCGTGATCAAGAACCTCAAGCGCGCCGCTCTTGCGGCCGCACTCCTCGCCATGCCCTTCGCGGCACCCACTCCAGCCCATGCGCAGGAACGTTCCTCCGTGGCAGTAACCCTCCCGGTGGCGGTCGCTGCCCATGCCCTCCCCCTCGCCGCGGAGGTGCGGGACGGCTACCAGCGCACGAGCTTCCGGCACTGGAACGCGGGCAAGAACCCCACCGACGGCTGCAACACCCGAGCGGAGGTCCTGCTCTCCGAGGCTGTCGACCCACCCGAAGTTCTCCCGGGCTGCAAGCTGTCCGGAGGCCGCTGGTGGTCGTACTACGACTCCAAGTGGCTGACCTCCGCCTCCGCCCTGGACGTCGACCATGTGGTGCCGCTCGCCGAGGCCTGGGACTCCGGGGCATCACAGTGGACCGCGAAGCGTCGCGAGGCCTACGCCAACGACCTCGACGCCCCGACCTCCCTGGTCGCAGTCTCCGCGGCCTCCAATCGCAGCAAGGCCGACCAGGACCCGGCCGAGTGGCTGCCGCCGACCACCGAAGTCGCGTGCCGATACGCCTCGGAGTGGATCGCAACCAAGCTTCGCTGGGGACTCACCACCGACACCGTCGAACGCGAAGCACTCACCCAACTCGCGGACGAGTGCCCCGGCACCACCGTGACGTACGAACCCGCCCCGTAGACCGACGCCTACCGACCCGGCGCCCCACCCGGCCACCGCAGGACCCGGGCCGTCGCCGAGTGCCGGGTCGGCAACCTGGCGACGGGTTGCCCGGGACGTGCGGCTCATGGCGCTCGGCGAGGCGGGGGCGCGGAGGCAGAGGCGCGGGTCGAGGGAGCGGAGAGTTGCAACTGCTCGTACAGCTGCCAGAACGTTGCGGGCGGTGCGCCGACCGTCAGACGTCGCCCTCGGCCTGGGGCCCCTCACGCTGAGGGCCCTCATTCTGAGGCCCCTCGGTCTGGGGTCCCCCATTCTGGGAGTCACCGCTGTGGGAGCCCCCGTCCTGGGATTTGCACTGCTCCTGCTCTCCTGTGTTGTTCCCGGGCCCGAACACCACAGTCCAGAGAATGTCCTCAAGGCCCTGCTTCATCTTGACGGACACCGCGCACCCGTCCTGAACAGGTGCCGGGGCGGCCTGGGCCGCGGCAGATGAGGCGTAGATCATGGCTGCCGCAAGGCTGATGACGGCTGCGGCAGCCGAGTGCGCGAGGGAACGGTGCACAGAGTGCAGTCGCGGAGTTTTCATGATCACACTGTGAGTGGAGTGAACTCCGGGAGGAAGGCCGACAGCCCCTCACACAGTCAACTCGACCCGATCGTGTGATCCGCCAACCGACGCTTGGTAGCGCGGAGGGAGTAACAGCTACTCAGGGCTGACGCCACCCGCGTCCTTGTCCTGCGCCGGGAGTTCCGCAGCAGCGGATCATTGGGCGCTTGCGGCGGGGCGGACGACGATCTCGTTGACGTCGACCTGCGGAGGCTGGGAAACGGCGTAGGCAATGGCATCCGCGATGGCGGAGGCGGGCAGTGCCACGGCGCGGTAGGTCTTCATGGCCTCCCTGGCGGCAGGGTCGGAGATGCTGTCGGCGAGTTCGGACTCGGTCACGCCCGGCGAGACGAGGGTGACCCGGACATCCCCGGAGGACTCCTGGCGCAGTCCTTCGGAGATCGCGCGGACGGCGAACTTGGTGGCGCAGTAGACGGCGGCGGTGGGCGAGACCTCGTACGCACCGACGGAGGCGATGTTCACGAAGTGCCCGCCGCCCTGAGCACGCATCACGGGCAGCGCGGCGGCGATGCCGTGCAGGACTCCCCGCACGTTCACGTCGATCATGCGGTCCCACTCGTCGGTCTTCAGCGCGTCCAGCGGCGACAGCGGCATCACTCCGGCGTTGTTGACCACCACGTCCACGCGCCCGTAGCGCTCACGCGCGGCGGACACGAAGGCCCGGACGTCGGCCACGTCCGTGACGTCCAGTCGCTGGAACGCGGCGGTTCCGCCCGCGCTGGTGATCTCCTCGGCAAGCGCATCGAGACGGTCGGTGCGCCGCGCTCCGAGGAACAGGCGGTGGCCGTCGGCGGCGAGCCGGCGGGCGGTCGCCTCCCCGATTCCACTGCTCGCTCCGGTGATCGCCACGACCTTGGCTGTGTCTGTCATACCTGCTGTTCCTCTCGGTAGAGCACGAGGTGCTCGTGATGGAGCACACCGTCACGGATGTCGCCCGTCGCGGTGAACCCGGAGTCGTCGACGTAATCGATGTGGCTGCCGGTCACCGTGTAGCGACCCGTATACGCACTGTGCCGGTTGCCGCGGGCCTCGTCGTACCGGCCGTCCGCCCGCAGTTCCTGGCGGATGTGACCGTCCGCGGTCACCCACATGCCGACCACGTCGGCAGCACTGTCCTCCGTGTTCCCCGTCATGACGGACTCCCTGGTCCATGAGTGCGGATCTGTCCTGTTGCCCGACCGAGTCTGGACAGGCCGAAGGCCGCTGACCAGGACGTCTTCTGCCTGGGTGCGGCACATCCAGGCAGCCCGCACTCCCGCGGCCCAGCCTGAGGACATGACCGGCAACCACCTGGGGGAGTTCCTACGCGCGCGCAGGGCGGCCCTGCGGCCGGAGGACGTCGGCATGGCGCGCTACGGCGTACGCAGGGTGGTCAACGGGCTGCGCCGTGAAGAGGTCGCTGCCCTGACCGGTGAACGCGGATTACTACACCCGCCTGGAACAGGGGCGCGAAAGCCGCCCCTCGGCCCAGGTACCCGACGCACTCAGCCGGGCTGCGTCCATCTGAGGCCCTCCAGCACTCCAACGTCAGAGGTGTGCCAGGCGGCAATGGTTGATCAGTGCGCCGACGTGGGCGGAGTAAACATCATGTCGCGACCGAGCATGTCGAACGGCGGCGTTGGGTAGACACCTCAGTCCCGGCTGACGAGGGCATGGCGAGGGCACGACGAGGGAGCCCCATGGCGGCGATGGCCCTGTTCTGTGGAGACATCGCGTTCGACGTCGCGCTTCGTGTTCCCCGCTTTGCCGACGCGGACCAGAAGATGCACGCGTTCGAGAACCTGGTGAGCGCCGGAGGGGTGGCCGCCAACTCCGCGGTCGCCTGCGCCCGACAGGGCGTCACCACAGCTCTGCTCGCCGTTGTCGGGGATGACGTGCTCGGCGCCTACGCCATTGACTTCCTTGCGGCGCGGGGCGTCGACGTCACCGGTGTCACCACGACACCTGGCATGACGGCGGTCTCGGTTTGCACCCTGGCCGAGGAGGACGGAGAAAAGCGTCTCGTCTACACCTCGTCCGTGTCGCAGTACCCGCCTCCGGAGCGTCTGCGCGACGCCGAACTGGACGGAGTGGACTGGATCCACACCTCGTGCCTACACCCCGAGGCCGCCGCAGTGCTCGCGGAGCGGGCGCGAGCCGCCGACATTCCCATGTCGATCGACTTGGAACCCTCGGCGCTCGCCCACGGCGCGGAAGCCCTCGCTCCGGCCTTGTACGAGGCGGAGGTCGTCTTCCTCAACGAGCGTGCCACGGCCGAGATAGGCGACATACACGCCTTCTGCGCCCGACACCGTCTCAAGCTGGTCGTGTGCACCCGCGGTTCGCATGGGGCGGCGTTGACGGACGGCTCCAGCGAGATCACCGTCGCTCCGCCGCCCACCGGCCCGATCGTCGACACCACCGGCGCCGGCGACTGCCTGGCCGGGGTCTACATCGCCCGCTCCCTGTCCGGCTCGGACCCGAGCTCGGCGCTGCGGGCGTCGGTGGCTTCGGCGACGCACGCCTGCCGCCACCTCGGAGCCCAGGGCGGGTACCCCGACAGAGAGACGACAGACGAACTCCTCGCGAGCGGCTGGCTCCGGGAGCCGGGCACCCCCCGGGAGCCGAGGGCCTAGTACACGCACGGCTGCGGAGACGACGACGAAGGCCCCGACCGGCTTGAGGAATACCAGGAAGCTGAGCTGCTCCAGGTACTCAAGGCGCAGATCTCCTCGGGGTCGACGCATCGAAGGCGAAGCGGTTGCCAGTGCGCAGGTCGTACACCCACAGTTGTTTGGTGTGCGGTGGCTCATCCGCGCCGGCCTCATCAGGCTGCCGGGCCCGGAGGAGCAGGTCCCGCCGGAAATCGTGGACGACAAGGTGTTCGGCACGATTGTCTATGGCACCGGGGACGACGCGGTTCTGTCGGACTTCTTCGGCCTGGAGTCACCGTTCTCCAACCGTGCGGAGGAGCTGCGGGAGGAACTGGCGGACCTGGAATTCGAGGTCGCGGCGGGGGATGCCGATCAGGAGACGGTGGAGCGCTTCCGGACACTGCGCAGGACCTTGGCCAGCTCGCAGGCGACCTATGCGGAAGATTCCAGCCTGCGGGCCAGGAGGCGGGAGACCGGCGACTCGTGATCAGGATCGTACGGCCGCGGCTCCCCACCGAACTGGAAACGTCCCTGCTGGCACTGACCCAGGAGATGGCCGGCACTCCGGTCCCCGACCGGGGCGATCACGCTGAGCGGATGTGGGGGCGCAACAGTGTGCGCCGCGATGTGTACCAGCCGGTGCGCGAAGCCCTGAAGGACATGGCTCCTGGGTGGGACTGCTGCATGTATTGCGGCAATCACCTGGCCGACACCGTCGACCACTTCGTACCCAAGTCCCGATGCGCGCTGCGAACCTTCTACTGGCCCAATCTCCTGCTGGCCTGCTCCACCTGCAACACGCGATTCAAGGGTGACGAGCACCGCAGTGACGGCCTCGTCGGTTCACTGCTTATCGACCCGACGCGTGAGAACCCCTTCGACCACCTGGACCTCGGACTGGCAAGCGGCGTCTATCGCCCTGTCGTGGGATCGCCGAAAGGCGAGTGGACCATCGAGGTCTGCGGCCTGAACACGGGAAGACGGCCGCGAGTCAGAGCCGACACATGGCTGAATCTGGCTGACGACCTGAAGGACTGGGATCGGGCTCGCGGCGAGGGCGATGTCAGGAACATGCGTCGCAAGGTCTACCGCATGCGCACCCAGCCTTTCGCCGACGTGTGTTACGCGGCGCTGCACAAGGCTGTGTCTGACGATGCTCCCAGCATCTTCGCAGAAGCGGAGCCGGGCCTCCTCGACCTACTTCGGGACGACGAGCTGCGCGCGTCCTTCCAGGTGTGAAGCGCCTCACCCGGATCCGGGTGAGGTCGAGCGGTGCCCGCGACGGACGGCAACTGCAACCAAAACTGCAACCACACACGTCGAAGGGCCCCACCGCGAACGGTGGGGCCCTTCGACATCGTGCCCGGTGAGGCACTGGCGGAGGATACGAGATTCGAACTCGTGAGGGGTTGCCCCCAACACGCTTTCCAAGCGTGCGCCCTAGGCCTCTAGGCGAATCCTCCGCCGGAAACATTACATGACGTCGGGGAGTGCTTGCGAACTCGTTCGGGGCCCGGGGAGGGGGGACGGGTGG
>NZ_VMNX01000328.1 GCF_009377235.1 Streptomyces acidicola | reverse complement strand
CGGTCCCCACCACGGCGCACAGTCCCCAGAGCCACTCCGCCCCCCACCGGTCGATGACGAACCCGGACATGAGGGGTGCGACCAGCGCGGCGACGGACCAGGACATCGTGTACATGCCCTGGTAGCGGCCGCGCCCATGCACGGGTGAGAGGCGTACGACGAGGCCGGTCTGAGTGGGTGCGTTGACGATCTCGGCCAGGGTCCACACGCACACGGTGAGGGCGAACACGCCGACCGAACCGGCGAAGGCGGTGAGCCCGAAACCGTACCCGGCGAGGACGGACGAGATCACCAGCAGACGGCGCGGGTCCCGGTGCTCGATGAAGCGGGTGACCGGGAGCTGGAGGACGACGATCAGGACGCCGTTGAGCGCGATGGCCATCCCGTAGTCGGCAGGCGTGAAACCTGCCTCGCCCATCGCGACCGGCAGCCCGACCGCGCCCTGCTGGAAGATGAGCGCGACCAGGAAGGACAGCCCGACGACGGCCATGAAGCGCCCGTCGCGCAGCACGGTGCCGAGCCCGACCTCGGGCCGGCCCTCGGACTCCTTGGCGATGGACGTGGGCCGCGACTCGGGCACCTTGGCGAAGACGACGATCGCGCAGGCCATGGTCATCCCGGCCTCGATCAGGAACCCCGCGAGATAGCTGACCTCGGCGATGAACCCCGCGGCCGCGGACGAGACGGCGAAACCGAGGTTGATCGCCCAGTAGTTGATGGAGAAGGCGCGGACACGGTCCTCGGGCCGCACGATGTCCGCCATCATCGCCTGGACGGCGGGCCGGGAGGCGTTGCTGGTCGCGCCCACCAGGAAGGCGACCGCGGCGATCGCGACGGGATCGCGCACGAAGCCGAGCAGCGCCACGGAGACGGCCGTGGAGGCCTGGGCGACGAGCAGCGTGGGCCGCCGCCCGAGCCGGTCGGCCATGACGCCGCCAACGAGCGAGGAGACGACACCGCCGAGCCCGTGCAGGGAAGCGACCAGACCGGCGTACGTGGCGGAGTAGCCGCGGTCGAGCGTGAGGTACAGGGCCATGAAGGTGGCGACGAAGCCACCGAGCCGGTTGACCAGCGTGCTGGTCCACAGCCACCAGAACTCGCGGGGCAACCCCGAGACGCTCTCACGGACGGCACGCCTCAGGGCGGCGACTGACATAGGGGTCCCCCACGGAAGAAGCTGAAGCACAGAAGTAAGTGGCGCAGGTAAGTGGCGCTGGGCGATGCCACACGTTACGAGCGCGACGTGGGGAGGACCACTCAATTAACAAACGCAGTCAACTGTCCGCTGGGTGACCGCCGGCACAAGTGATCAAAGGGTTCGATTACGCTCGGGGCCATGGCCGACGCACCGTACAAGCTGATCCTCCTCCGCCACGGCGAGAGCGAGTGGAACGAGAAGAACCTGTTCACCGGCTGGGTGGACGTCAACCTCACCGCGAAGGGCGAGAAGGAGGCGACGCGCGGCGGCGAGCTGCTGAAGGACGCCGGCCTGCTCCCGGACGTGCTGCACACCTCGCTCCAGAAGCGCGCGATCCGCACCGCGCAGCTGGCCCTGGAGTCCGCGGACCGCCTCTGGATCCCGGTCCACCGCAGCTGGCGCCTGAACGAGCGCCACTACGGCGCCCTCCAGGGCAAGGACAAGGCGCAGACGCTCGCCGAGTTCGGCGAGGAGCAGTTCATGCTGTGGCGCCGCTCGTACGACACCCCGCCGCCCGCGCTTGAGGACGGCACCGAGTACTCCCAGTCGGACGACCCGCGCTACGCGACCATCCCGCCGGAGCTCCGCCCCCGCACGGAGTGCCTGAAGGACGTCGTCCAGCGCATGCTCCCGTACTGGTACGACGGCATCGTCCCGGACCTCCTCGCCGGCCGCACGGTCCTGATCGCTGCCCACGGCAACAGCCTCCGCGCCCTCGTCAAGCACCTCGACGGCATCTCGGACGCCGACATCGCGGGCCTGAACATCCCGACCGGTATCCCGCTGTCCTACGAACTGAACGCCGACTTCAAGCCGGTGAACCCGGGCGGCACGTACCTCGACCCCGAGGCGGCGGCTGCCGCGATCGAGGCGGTCAAGAACCAGGGCAAGAAGAAGTAGGTTTGGCGATCATGCCCCCGACCTGCGCTTACTGCGCGAATCGGGGGCATTTTCACGGCCGGGGCCCACTGTGGGCCCTCAGTCCCCCGAGCCTTGCGGCCGGAGCGCCAGCCCGAGAGCCTTCCGGGCACGGTCCCGGCTACTCGGCATGAGGTGCGCGTACACCTTCAGCGTCAGGCCCGGATCGGAGTGCACTTGTCCATCCGGTGAGGACGAGGTTGTGGAGGCGGGCGACGCCGTTCATGGCGTGGTGGACGCCGTCGCCCTTGAGGCGGCAGCGCAGAATCTTCCAGGTCTTCATGCGGGCGAAGACGTGCTCGACTCGGGCGCGCACCTGCTTGTGAGACTTGCTATGTCTCTGTTTCCAGTCGGGGAGCTCCTCGCCTTCGCGGCGGCGGTGCGGCATCACGAGGCCGGTGCCCGGGTAGCCGCCGTCGGTGATCGTCGTGGTGTTGCTGACTGCGGCCTTGGCACCGGATTCCTGTCATGCTTTGCAGTCCGCGCGGTTGCCGGGAAGCGGTTGGATTCGACCACGACGACCAGGCGAGTATCGGCGTCTATGACGACCTGCTGGTTGGTGGAGTACCTGTATTTCTTGGACTGTTCGGCCGCCGCGTGGTCGCGGGTGGGGACCAGCGTGCCGTCCACGATGAGCACGGTGTCCCGCCGAAATCGGCGCCTCGGTTGCACTGCCAGGCGGGGACCTATGTCGGCGACCACACGGTCGGCTGTCGACTTCGGAATCCCGAACAGCAACGCGAGTTGACTCAAGGTGAGGGTCGTGCGCCAGTACGCCGTTACCAGCAGCAACCCGGTCAGCCAGGCTCACAGCCCACGGCCGGCCTCGCTGGACTCTTGTCGCGCTCCCTTGCCCAACCGCAGTCACAGCCTTCTTGAACTGCCGCGGACTCAGCCCGGTGAACGGGGCTATCCATGACGGCTCCGAGGCCGTGATCACACCCATCACGCCGTGATCATCACTTCGGACCGAGTGCGTTGCCGAGACCATCGCAGCAGCTACGCTTCCACCGGCGCAGCCGATGATGAGCATGGCAGGGGGAGACCGTGAGCCGACCACTCTTGTTCCTCGACGTGGACGGGCCCCTCAACCCTTACGCGGCCAAGCCGGAGAAGCGCCCCCCTGGCTACACCACCCTAAGAGTGCCGCGAGACGGCGGGGCCCCGGAGGAACACCGAGCGCTCTCGTTCCGTCGGCGGCCCCTGCGGGTCTGGCTCAACCCGGAGCACGGACGAGACCTGCTCCGGCTCGACTACGACCTGTGCTGGGCCACCACATGGATGGCGGATGCCAATCGGTGGATTGCCCCGGTGCTCGGCCTTCCCGAACTCCCCTTCGTCGACTTCGGTGACGTCTTGCTTCAAGACCGCCCCGACGGAGTTCACTGGAAGACTGCGCCCCTGGTGGACTACGCCAACGGCCGCGCCTTCGCGTGGGTGGACGACGAACAGAGCGACCTGGACCAGGCGTACGTGACCACCCACCACCGCGCACGTGGCCTTCTGCACCACGTCAACCCGCGGATCGGCCTGAGAGAGGACGACTTCCGGACTCTTGCCGACTTCGCCCGTTCTTTTGACGGTGCCGTCCAGGTCGATGGTGAACGTTGACTCCGCACGTGCACGGTCACGGTCCGCCCCGTGCGGATTGCCCCATCTGCACCTGCGACCAGAAAGGCCCTCGTGCCGCACCGCTGACCGAGATCCGGGGACGCCGCCCCCTGTGTGGCGCCCCCGGCCGGGAGGCGCTACGGCAACCGCTTCTCGTAGTACTTGTCCTTGTCGGAGTCGTAGACCAGCTTGCTGTCGGCGTCATAACCCTTGATGCGCGGGGCCAAGGTGACCTGCTGGTTCAGAACGCCAGAGGCAACGAACCAGCCGTGGTCCAGGGCGGCCTGGCTGGTGGCGCCGCCGTAGGAGACGGTCACCCGGGCCACTGACGGCTCGACGGTGCCGATGACACCCCATCGGAACGGCAGCTTCCAGTTGCCGCGGTCGAGGATCGACTGCTGGTAGAGCTTGCCGCCGTTGATGTCGGCCATCACGGGGCCGGCGCCCGGCACATCGTCGGAGCCTACGCTGGTGCTGAGGCCCGCTGCCTCGCCGTCCTTGATGTTGCAGATCAGCCGGGTCTGCCTCGGTTGCTCCTTCACCGCGACGACGAACATGCCATCGCCGGGCGCGTTGGAGTCGCCGGTGCTGTTCATCGCCAGGATGATCCGGTAGTCCTTTGCCGCGCCCAGGTCCGGGCGGGAGTCAGCGCCGCTTGTGTGCGACTGGTCGTATGCGAGGCACTTCTTCAGCCCGTCGACGGCCTGCTCGAAGGTGATCCCGTCGAGGAGCTGGTGCTCAGTGGCCGGCCGCGCGGGCCCCGCCGGCGACGCGGACGGCGTCGGTGTCGGCGTCGCTGAGGTCCGCGGCGTGGCACCCGACGGTGTCGATGCCACCGTGTTCCTGCCTGCGTCCCTGTCGGCCAGCGCGTACGCCCCCACGGGCATCGCCGCCAGCACCACCAGGGTTGCCCCGGCCGCCGCCACCCGGCGCCGCCGCTCGATCGTGCCCCGGCGGCGGATCGCCGGATACGGCACCGGCGCGGGCCGGATTGTGTTCGCGTCCTCGGCGAGCAACTCGCGCATCTGCTCCTCGAAGTCCCCGCTGGTTCCCGTCACCTGCTGCTTCTGCTCCTCGTTCACTTGCTGCCTCCCTGCCTGGACGACACCCGGCTGCGGACAGGTTCGTCCGCGACCTGCGCGAGCCCCGGATGCGTACGCAACTTCGCCAGCGCCTTGGACGCCTGGCTCTTGACCGTGCCGGGCGAGCAGCCGAGCGTCTCGGCGACCTCGGCCTCGGACAGGTCCTCCCAGTAGCGCATGACGATCACCGCCCGCTGCTTCGGCGGCAGTCCGGCCAGCGCCGCGAGCAGGGTGCTGCGCTCATCGGCCCACGAGACGGCCTCGTCGCGCCCGGCCACCTCCGGCGGCGCCGCGGTCAGAGCCTCCGTAACCCGCCGCTTGCGGAACCGGTCGCTGTTGCAGCTGACCAGTATCCGCCGGACGTACGCGTCTGGACGGTCGCTGCGCGAGACGCGCCGCCATGAGCGGTACGCCTTGGCCAGCGCCGTCTGAGTCAGGTCTTCGGCGTGGTGCACGTCGCCCGTGAGCAGATACGCGGTCCGTACGAGATGGGACCATCGCGCTCTGACGAATTCTTGGAACTCGGCCTCTTGTTTGGCCTGCATCAAGCACCCTCCCTCGCCCTCCAGACCACAGTTCCGGCGGATTCGGTTGCCCGGGATCCGCTGCCTCGTCGGTCAGGTGAGCGGGGCCACCGTCAACCATCAGCTGGGACCGGAGCATCAAGCATCTACCGGGACCGGACAAGCCCCAGCAGGCCGACCCGTTGCGACACCGCGCCCACTACTACGGCATGCGGTGACGCCCGTTGATCGAACTCCTGAAGTGGTGCTCGCTTCTGCTCTGTTCAGGGCGAGGGCGTGAAGCCGCCGGACAGGTCGAGATGGCAGGGGGAGCCTGGAGCCGTCGGGGTCCAGCCCTCGCGCAGGGCACGTTCGATGGCTTGGGCAACGTCGGATGGCAGTACCGGTCTGGCCTCGCGTCCGATCCAGTTGCTCAGGTGCGGCTGGTTGGTGGTGACCACGAGTGTTGTCCCCGGGGTGTCCGCGTGCTCGACCGCGAACGTGCACGGTGACCAGGCCAGGCCCTGGAAGTAGGTCGGCCTGCGTCGCAGCCGCCAACGGTAGGCCGTGCCGTCGACAACGATGCGACGTGCACCCCGACGCCCCAGTGCCATGACTCCCTCCTCAATGTGGGGGATGGTGGGGATGGTAGTGACTCCAGCTCTGCCGTCCGTAAGGAATTAGACGTGCCAGACCCGTGCCGGACAGTGCGGGGAACCCACGGGGAACACCGGGGATCTCCAGACGGTGGGCGCGCATCAGCTCGTCGTCCGCGAGGAATCCGCCGGGTATGAACCCGACAGGCGGTCGGACACCGACAGCGCTGCTGTCCGGGTCGGCCAAGCAACCGCCCGTAGATCACCTCGGCTTCCCAAGCTGAGGTGCTGGTCCAGGTTCCGATGGGCTGACCCCAGGGTGACGCTTCTTGATCCGGTTGCGCTCTTACCGCTGGGGCCGGGAACACCGGTTCCCGGTTTTCTAAGGAGGGATCAAGTGCTTTTCATGCGCGCCGTGTTGGCCGTAGGGATCGTCGCCGCCGCTGGTCTGCCGATGGCGGGGACCGCTGCTGCGGAGCAGCGCCCGGCTCCCAGCAGGATCATTGCCACTGACTATTCCTCCGGTACTCCCGCTCTGGTCTCGCTCAACCCCGTGAGCGGCGACGTCATCGAGACCTTCGCGCAGAACGCCGAGGAGGGCGTCCTCTCTCCGAAGGGCTCCGCCGTGGCGTACATCCAGCGCGACAACACCTGCATTCCCCAGACCGAGGGCTGCATGTACGCCCGGCACCTGGTGGTCGCCGAGGCCGACGGCGAGGACCAGCACATTCTGGTCCGGGGTATCGCGCCCGAGACCAACCACGCCCCGTACGTCATGCACCCCGACTGGTCCCCGGACGGCAAGCGGATCGTCTACAACAGCCCGCGCGGCATGGAGTGGATCAACAGCGACGGCACTGGACAGGAGGTGCTCATGGCGGCCGGCGGCGTCGCAGGCACCTTCTCGCCCGACGGCAAGAGCATCGCCTTCGTCAAGACCACCCCGTACGAGACGACCGACGGCTGGGAGGACGGCAGGGAGGTCTGGGTCATGGACACCGCCACCCGGCAGGTTCACCAGATCAGCACCGCTCGCAACGCGCTGTCCGAGCCGGTCGACTGGTCCCCCGACGGACAGCGCATCGTCTACACCACCGAGAACGGCCTGAGTGTCGTCGATGTGACTACCGGCGCCGTCGTCCAGCTACAGAGCGGCTGGACGGACCCGCTCAGCAACTTGCAGGGCCCCGTCTTCTCGCCCGACGGCACCCGAATCGCCTTCTCCGCCCGCAACTTCGTCGACCAGACTCATAGCACCTACGTCGTCGACGCCACTGACGGAAAGAACCTCCAGGTCCTGCGGAGCCAGGGCGCGACCCCCACCGACTGGTTGAACAAGTAGCCGGAGCGCCGACCGCGCGCTCAGGCGGTGCCTGCGGCCCGCGGCGGTGCCTGCGGCCCGCGGCGGTGCCTGCGGCCCGCAGTGGTCCAATCGGCCCGCAGTGGGCTCGGCGTAGCGCGGCTGCGATACGGCCCCGCTGAAGGAGCCCTCTGCCCGCGGCTTTGCCGGAGGCAGGGGGCTCCTGCGTTGCCACCTCCCGGCAGGGTGGCCTCGACCGCGGTGGCCGCGCCTCAGCCGATCGGCTCCAGCATGCGGTGCACCCCGTAGGCGAGCCGGATGGTGTCCCCAGTGGCCGGGTCGCTCAGTTCCACGCGCCAGGCGTCGGCGAACTGGTCGACGCCGTGGGCCATCGGGATGGTGCCGGAGATGAGGACGGTGCCGGGGGTGAGGGCGTCGCGGGTGCGCAGGACGTCGACCCAGTAGGCGGGGGTGAGGAGTTCGGCGAGGGTGCCGTGCTGGATCTCGGTCTCCTTGTCGCCGTGGGTGACCCAGGCGCGCAGGGTCAGGTCGTCGAGGCGGGGGGCGACGTCGGCCAGGCGCCAGGCGCGGCGGGCGAGGACGTCCGGGCCGGCGTTCTTGCTCCAGGCCACGCCGTGCACTTCGAGATCGCGGTCGGTGTGGTCGCAGGCGGCCGTGAGCAGCACTTCCCCGTCGTCGGCCACGACCAGCGCCCACTCCGCCTCACCCGAGGTGCGCCCGTGCTGCACCTCGACCCGGTCGGTCTGCTGGGCGAGGTAGGGGGCCACGGGGTAGAGGG
>NZ_VMNX01000327.1 GCF_009377235.1 Streptomyces acidicola | reverse complement strand
CTCCGCCCCCAGACCCCCGTTTCGGCCTGAACGGCCTCGTCCTCAAACGCCGGACGGGCTGGCTGGGCCTGGCGCCGGCTGCATGGGCCGACCCTCAGAGATAGTCCTCCAGGCGGGCCACGGCGTACCCCTGCTCGGACACCCGCTTCATGAAGTCGCGGATCATGTCGGGCATCGTGCCCTTCCACTGCCCCTTCCCCCGGAAGTGGCTCAGGACGATGTCGCCGGGGTGGAGGTTCCGGCCCGCCTCGCGGTAGGCCCAGCGGCCGGGGAAGACCTCCTCGTTCCACAGGAGCACGGCCTTGATGCCGCAGGCCTTGGCGGCGCGCAGGGTGTCGCGGTCGTAGCTGCCGTACGGCGGACGGAAGAGGGCGGGCCGCTTCCCGAACTGCTTCTCCATGACGTCCTGCATGCCGCAGATCTCGCGCTTCTGCTCCGCGTAGGGAAGGCGGCGCAGATAGCGGTGGCGGAGGGTGTGGTTGTTCAGTCCGACGCCACGGTCGCGCATCTGCCGGAAGTAGCCGTAGTCGCTCCTCACCACATTGTCGGTGAGGAAGGCGGTGTACGGGATCTTCAGGTCGCTCGTCATCCGCAGGAACGCCGGGTCCTTCTCGGCGCCGTCGTCGATGGTGAGGAACACGACCTTCTCCCGAGTGGGGATACCGGTGACGACGGGCGGCAGACCGTCCCGTTCATGCCTGGCGACCTCGAACCCCTTGCGGGTCCGCAGGACCGGCTTCTTCGCCGGGGGCAGCGGCGGCGCCAGGGGCACCCTGCCGAGCCCCCAGCGGTTCGTGGCGGCGACCTGAACGGTGTACGACCGGAGCAGCTTCGAGGCGTACGCATCGAGGGCGCGCGCGGGGGGCGCCTGGAGGGGCTCCTGCCGTCCGTGGTCCCGCTGTGCGCCTGCGCCCCGCTCCGCCTCCGAGGACGTGTGGGCCGGATCGACTGCGCCCCCGCACGCGGCGGACGCCAGGGCGGAGACGGCCAGGACGACCACGCCCCCCCGAACTCCCGTCCACTTCGCACGCTTTTGATCATTTTGTCGTACGAGTCGCATGTTGCTGCATCCTCGCAGTCCATCCCCCACGGCCCGGCCCGACACCGCCACCGGCCGCGCACCATCCACCGACTGGCCGACAATGACCGGGTGAACGACCTCGCGCCCTTGGACTCCTTCGCCGCCCTCCTCACCCCCGAGGGCCTGGCCCTCCTCGACGAGGTGCGCGGCACCGACCCGGCGGCGGAGCTGGCCGTCGCGACCCGGCTGCGACGCGACCACCCGGCCGGCCTCGTCTCGGCCGCCCTCACCCAGGCGCGGCTGCGGCAGCGGGCGGTGGCCAAGTTCGGGACGGCGGACGCGGAGCGGATGTTCTTCACGCCGAACGGCGTCGAACAGTCCACGCGCACGTCGGTGGCGGCATACCGGGCGAGCCGGTTCACGGCGCTGGGCGTGCGGTCCGTCGCCGACCTGTGCTGCGGCATCGGCGGCGACGCGATCGCGCTGGCCCGTGCCGGAATCCGCGTCCTGGCCGTCGACCGGGACCCCCTGACGGCCGCCGCTGCCCGCGCGAACGCCGAGGCCCTCGGACTCGCCGACCTGATCGAGGTACGGGAGGCGGATGTGACGGAGGTGGACACGTCCCCCTACGACGCCGTGTTCGTCGACCCGGCACGACGGGGAGGCCGCGGCCGGATCTTCGACCCGGAGGCCTACTCGCCCCCGCTCTCCTGGACCGTGGACGCCGCCCTCAAGGCACCGCACGCCGCCCTGAAGATCGCCCCCGGTGTGCCGCACGAGGCCGTGCCGCCGCAGGCCGAGGCCGAGTGGATCTCCGACGCCGGGGACGTGAAGGAGGCGGTGCTGTGGTTCGGCACCGAGCCGGGCCTGGTGCGGGCCACCCTCCTCCCCGGCCCGCACACCCTGCGCGGCCGGGGCCTGCCCAATCCCCAGGTCCGTTCACTGGGCCGCTACTTGTACGAACCCGACGGCGCCGTCATCCGCGCCCACCTGGTCGCCGAGGCCGCCGCGGACCTGGACGGCGGCCTGATCGACGAGACCATCGCCTACGTCACCGCCGACGAGCCGCGCCCCACCCCGTACGCCACCGCCTACGAGATCACGGGCCAACTCCCGTTCAACGTCAAGAAGCTGAAGGCCCTGCTCCGCGAGAGCGAGGTCGGCGTCCTGACGGTGAAGAAGCGCGGTTCGGCGGTCGATCCGGAGGAACTGCGCAGGAAGGTGCTGCCGAAGCCGCACGGGCGGAACGCGGCGACCGTCTTCCTCACCCGGGTCGCGGGAGCCCCGACCATGCTGCTCGGACACCCCGCACGGCCCGGCGAACCGGCCGCCTGACACGCCTCTTCCACGAACGGCGGTGGCCGGAGTGCGATCCGCGTGGAGCACCACGAGACTGAACGCGGCACCACAGACGCCACCGACGCCCAAGGCAGGACAGGAGGCGAGGACTTCCGTGTTTCGCGGCTTCAAGAACTTCCTCATGCGCGGCGATGTCATCGTCGTGGCCGTGGGTCTGGTCGTGGCGCTGGCGTTCAGCACGCTGATCAAGGCGTTCACCGACTTCGTGATCAACCCCCTCGTCGCCAGGGCTCAGGGCGGCAAGTCACCCGGCCTGGGCTGGCAGCTCGGACAGCCGGGCAACACCGCCACCTATCTGAACCTCGGTTCGTTCATCTCCGCACTGATCTACTTCATCATCTTCATGGCGGTCATCTACTTCCTGATCGTCGTTCCCTACAAGCACTACCAGGCCAAGCGCGGCGTGACGGTGTTCGGCGAACCCACACCCAGCAGGACGTGTCCGGCCTGTCTGCAGGACGACCTGCCCAAGGCGGCGACCAAGTGCCGCTACTGCGGCACCGACCTCACCCCCGCGCCCTAGCCGGGCCCGGTCGCCTCCGCCGCCCGCCGCAGCAACAACTCCCGCTCCCGCTCGTTGCGCGTCAGCTCCGCCGCGCGCTCGAACTCCGCCCGGGCCTCCTCCGTACGGCCGAGGCGGTCGAGGAGGTCACCGCGGACGCTGGGGAGCAGGTGATAGTCCCGTAGGGCCGGTTCGGCGGCGAGGCGGTCGACGATCTCCAGGGCCGGGCCCGGACCGTCGGCCATCGAGACGGCGACCGCCCGGTTCAGCTCGACGACCGGGGACGGGGTCCGGGCGGCAAGCAAGCCGTACAAAGCAGCGATGCGCGTCCAGTCGGTCTCCTCGTACGTGTAGGACTGGGCGTGGCACGCCGCGATGGCGGCCTGGAGCGCGTACGGGCCGGGGGCGCCCCCGGCGGCGGCACTGGCCCGGCCGAGCGCGGCGAAACCGCGGGCGATCAGCATCCTGTTCCAGCGGCGGCGGTCCTGGTGCTTCAGCAGCACCGGCTCACCGGACGGACCGGTACGCGCCGCCGCCCGCGCCTCCTGGAGCTCCAGCAGCGCCATCAGCCCGTGCACCTCGGGCTCCTTGGGCATCAGCTGGGCGAGCACCCGGGCGAGCCGGAGGGCGTCCTCGCACAGGGCGGGCCGCAGCCAGTCGTCGCCGGCGGTGGCGGCGTACCCCTCGTTGAAGATCAGGTAGATGACCTCGAGGACGGACCCGAGCCGTGCCTCCCGCTCCGGCCCGTACGGCACCTCGAAGGCGACCCCCTTGGCGGCCAGCGTCCGCTTGGCGCGCACGATGCGCTGGGCCATGGTCGCCTCGGGAACGAGGAACGCACGGGCGATCTCGACCGTGGTCAGCCCTCCGAGGAGGCGGAGCGTGAGCGCGATCCGGGCCTCGGCGGACAGGACGGGGTGACAGGCGGTGAAGACGAGCCGGAGCAGATCGTCGTCGATGTCGTCGGGATCGGACGGCTCGTCGAAGTGGTGCGCGCCGGTCAGGGACAGGTCCCGTCCGACCTCCTCCAGCTTCTGTGCGTACCGTTCCCGCCGCCGTACGAGATCGATGGCCCGGCGCTTGGCCGTCGTCATCAGCCAGGCGCCCGGGTTGTCAGGCACGCCCTCCCGGGGCCACTGCTCCAGCGCCGCGACCAGAGCGTCCTGCGCCGTTTCCTCCGCGATGCCGATGTCCCCCACGATCCGGGCGACACGGGCGATGACGCGGGGCGACTCGATCCGGAAGACGGCCTCGATGGTGCGGGTGGCGGACTCAGGGGAGCCGGCGGACCCGGCGGGCCGCTGGGGCGGGGTGGGCTGCGGTGTCACAACCCACCATCAGACACCCGTACGGGCCGCCGGGCCAATGAACGGCCCCGTCAGCCTCCCTGGATCTCCCGGACCTCGCAGGTCACCGTCCACTCGGGCCCGTGCACCCGCACGAAGCGCTTGGTCCACTCAAGTGCCTCGTCCATGTCCTTGCACTGCATGACGGCGTACCCGCCGACGACCTCCTTGGTCTCGGTGAACGGCCCGTCGGTGACCGACACGTTCCCGCTCTCCCAGTGCACCCTCTTGCCCTGGACGGTGGGCATCAGCCCGGCGGTGTCGAGCATGACCCCGGCCTTCGTGATCTCCTCCAGCAGCTTCCCCATCCGCTCCATCATCTCGGGGCTGGGGCCCTCGGCGGGAGCGGTCGCCTCGTCGATCTTCACCAGCGACAGGTAGCGCGGCATCGTGACTCCTCAGGTGTGACGGCGGGACCTTTCCCGCCTCTCACTCTGAGCGTCGAACGACGGACGCCCGGATCGACACAGCCGCAGAAAAATAATTTCACTCGCACCGCAGCAGCCTCACCTCAGCGACGCCCACACCTCGCTCGCCTCCGGCTCGTCCGCCACCACGCGGTTGCGGTCCGACGGGGCCGGCACCACCGGCATCATCACCGTCGTGACATCGGCCGAGGTCAGACCCCTCAGGCTCTGGCCAAGGCTCATCAGCCCACCGAGGGAATCCAGCCCGGTGTCCGTCGTCAGGCCGCCGGTGACCGCGTCGGCGACCTGGTAGAGCCTGGCGGGGCTGGTCAGCAGATTCGTCGAGGAGACCTGATCCAGCAGGGCCTTCACCAGCGTCTGCTGGAGGCCTATGCGGCCCAGGTCGCTGCCGTCGCCGATGCCGTGGCGGGTACGCGCGAGAGCGAGGGCCTGTTCACCGTCCAGATGGTGGGTGCCGGCCTCCAGTTTCAGATGGCTGTCCTCGTCGTCGATGTCCTCGTCCGTCATGACGGTCACCCCGCCCAGCGCGTCCACCAGCTTCGCGAAACCCGAGAAGTCGATCTCGACGTAGTGATCCATACGGACGCCGGTGAGCGACTCGACGGTCTTCACGGCACACACCGGACCGCCGACCGAGTACGCGCTGTTGAACATCGTGCTGTACGCGACCGAGGTGGAGCCGCCCGAGGGCAGGGGGCAGGACGGGCGGGTGACCAGTGTGTCGCGCGGGATGCTCACCACCGTCGCCTCGGTGCGGCCCTCGTCGAGGTGGACGACCATCGCCGTGTCGGACCGGGCACCCCCGCTGTCCCCGCCGCCAAGCTCGGCGTTCTCCTCGCCGCTGCGCGAGTCGGAACCCAGGACCAGGATGTTCAACGCCCCGGTGGGCAACGGGGCGGGCGACGGGCTCGGCGCCGCCGGGGGCGGGCGGTCGTCGCCGAGCGCGCTGTCGATGTCGACGCTCTTGATGTTGTCGTTCAGATGCCAGTACGCCCAGCCCGCCGTGCCCACACCCAGCGCGAATACCCCGGCGAGGGCGAGGCCGGCGGCCTTCAGCAGCCTCGGCCGCCGGCCCACCTGTCTGTCCGCCGCTCCGCCGTCATCCCCGCGTTCATCGCTTCGCACAGTCACACGAAGGAACGTAAGTCCGAATTATTACGAGCGGAGACGTCCGACCGGCATTCTTCGGAAATTCTCAGACTCTTCGGCCGACGGTCAGCCATGCGTGAGCGCGCCTCACGCCAACGTCACCGTCGGCAGCGGGTTGCTCCCGTTCCAGTTCGCGTTGAAACCGAAGGTCACCGAACCGCCGCTCGGCACGCTCCCGTTCCACGAGACGTTCGTGCAACTCACCGCCGCGCCCGTCTGCGTGCACGTCGCGTTCCAGGCCTGGGTGATCTGCTGCCCCGCGCCGAACGTCCAGTTGGCCCTCCAGGACGAGAGGGACGCCCCGGAGCAGGCGATCGTCACCTGGCCCGTGAACCCGGTGTTCCACTGGCTGGTGACGCCGTACGTCGCCGTGCACGCGCCCGTCGGAGGCGGTGTCGTCGTGCCGCCGAGGGCCGTCACGATGCCTGAGTACGCCGGTTTCGGGGCGTAGTTCTCGTCGTACGGGGTCGCCGCGCCCTGGCCGGGGAAGGTGTCCGGGATCCACGAGTCGGAGTCCGTGAAGCCCCAGACGGTGACCCCGGTGCACCGGCTCACCGCGACACACGCCTTCACGACGGCCTCGTACTCGGTCCCCTGTTGCGCCAGCTTGGCCTCGGTGGCCGGGAGTTGCATACGGATGTCCAGCTCCGTGATGGCCACGTCCACGCCCAGGTCGGCGAAGCGCTGGATGTTCTGCTGGAGGGTCGAGGGGACCTGGCCGAGGATCAGATGGGCCTGGAGGCCGACGTCGTCGATCGGGACGCCGCGCTCCTTCAGCGACTTGACCAGGTTGTACAGCGCCGTGCTCTTCGCGTTGACGCCCTCGACGTTGTAGTCGTTGATGTAGAGCCTGGCGCTGGGGTCGGCCGCGCGGGCGGCGGTCAGTGCCTGGGCGATGTAGTCGGCGCCGAGGCCGTTGTACCAGAGGGTCTGACGGTAGGTGCCGTCCTCGTTGAACGGCTCGTTCACCACGTCCCAGGCGGCCAGCCGGCCCTTGTAGCGGCCGACCTCGGTGGCGATGTGGTCGTTCATCAGCTGGCTCAACTGGGCGGAGGTCCAGCTGCCGTTCGTCAGCCAGCTCGGGTTCTGGCTGTGCCAGACGAGGGTGTGGCCGCGCACCCGCTGTCCGTTGGCCTCGGCGAAGTCGACGATCTGGTCGGCCTCGGTCCAGTTGAAGTTGCCTCGGGTGGGCTCGACGGAGCCCCATTTCATGGCGTTGCCGGGGGTGAGGAAGTTGAACTCCTCCCCGGCGATCCGGCCGTAGGTGCCCGTGAGCTTGGAGCCGGTGACCGCCGTTCCGATGACCTTGCCCTTGGCGTCGGCGAGGTCACGCAGCGGGGGGTCGGCGGCGTGGGCGGGGGCCGCGCCCAGCAACGCCGTCAGCGCTGCCGCGCCGGTGAGCAGGGTGGTGAGGCGGGAGCGTAACGGGGATCTGGAGGTTCTCATGGCGGGTGCCTCCGAAAGTTTCGGTCGTTCAACCGATTGGCTTCGGAGGAGTGTGGGGGTGGATGCCACACCCGTCAATAGGTTCACTTCGGGTGCGTTTCGTCTGCCGGGTGTCTGTTGGTGGGCGGCTGCGGGTTCGTTTGTGGCTGGTCGCGCAGTTCCCCGCGCCCCTTAACAGCATGGGCGCACCCGAGCCCGAGACCGAGCCCGCAGCGCACCTCGACCGCACCGGCCACGCACCGGCAGCAACGCACGCGGCACCCACCACCGGCGTTCCATGCCCGCACCCGCCCGCACCCCGGCCCCACCGCACCGTCAGCTACGCCCGCGCGCCACTCGCACTCCGGCCCCACTCACCACCTGCGCCCCACCCGCTCCCGCAGCCACGCCCGCACCCGTCCCTGCACCGCGAGCCGTACCCGTACCCCCCGACGCGCCCGCCAGCCGTACCCGCACCCCCGACACACCCGGCAGCCGCGTACGCACGGCAGGGGGTGTGTCGGGAGGTGTCCGCCCGCAGCGGCCGGCGTCCGCCGCCGAGTACATCGCACCCCCACAGACCCGCCGGACCGAGGACGGAGACCTCTCGGCGCGCCCCCGACCCACGACGAAACCGCGGGCGCCCAAGCCACGACGGCGGGAAGGCCGCCCATGAGCGTCAGGAACGCTCCCCGCAATGCGCCCCTGCCCGCAGCGGAGGCGCACCCGACCCGCGAACGAACGAATGGCGGCGGAGCACTCCACGAAACCTCAGGCACCCTCCCCGGA
>NZ_VMNX01000326.1 GCF_009377235.1 Streptomyces acidicola | reverse complement strand
CCCCCGCCCCGGCCCCACCCCTCCCACGTCCCACGGCAGAGGAGACCCATGCAGGTGAAGGCGCCCGACCGGACGGCGGCCGAACACCCGTCGTCCCGGCCGGAACGACGGACCGGCCCGTTCCGCGCGACGGCGCCCCGTTGGTGGCGGTCCCGCACGGTCAAGGGCATGGGCTACGCGGCGCCCACGGCCGTGTTCGTCGCCGTCTTCTTCGTGCTGCCGCTGCACCTCGTCGGACAGATGTCGCTCAGCGACTGGCCGCTGCTCGCGGGAGACCGCGGGGTCAACGCGCCGGAGAACTACACCGACGTCACCGACAGCGCCCTCTTCTGGCCCGCGGTGCGCTTCACCCTCCTCTACACCGTGATCGTCACGGTCGTCCTTCTCGGGCTCGCACTCCTCCTCGCGCTGCTGGTGCAGGAGTCCCGCCCGGGCGCGGGCTTCTTCCGAACTGTCTACTTCCTGCCCAGCGCCCTGGGCCTGGCCTCCGCCTCTCTGCTGTTCTGGGGTCTGTACAGCCCCACCACCGGCCCGCTCAGCCGGATCCTGGAAAAGCTCGGCGTCGTCGACGATCCCGTGTCGTTCCTGGGCTCGCCGACCTCCGCCCTGCTGTCGACGGTGTTCCTCATCGTCTGGAAGTTCGCGGGCTTCTACATGCTGATCCTGCTCGTGGGTCTCCAACGCATCCCCCACGAGGTGTACGAGGCCGCCCGTATGGACGGCGCCGGCCGCGGCCAGATCTTCCGCTCCGTGACGCTCCCGCTGCTGCGGCCGTCCCTCGCCCTGACCCTGCTGCTCTGCGTGACCGGATCCCTGCTCGCCTTCGACCAGTTCTTCATCCTCACCAAGGGCGGACCGGACAACAGCACGGTGACCGTCGTCCAGTTGATCTACCGGGAGGCCTTCCAACGGCTGAACCTCGGCACCGCGGCCGCCCTCTCGATCATCGTGCTGGGCGTGCTGCTCCTGCTCAACGCCCTCCAGTTCCGCGGTTTGCGCCGCGCCGACGAGTCATGACACCCACCTCGACACCCGCCTCATGAGAAGGGACACCACGGTGCTCACCCGCGCCCTGGGCCGGACGCCTCACTACGTCGTCGCCGGAGGTCTGGCCGTCATCTTCCTGTTCCCCCTGCTGTGGAACACCTGGGCCTCGTTCAGCGGACAGCCCGGCACCGCACAGGAATCCGGTTACGGCTTCGGCAACTACAGGACGCTGCTGGACTACGACGCCGGCCTGTGGCGGTACCTCCTCAACAGCACCGTCGTCTCGGCACTGACCGTCGCCCTGACCCTCGGGGTGTCACTGCTGGGCGGCTACGCCTTCGCCCGCTTCGACTTCCCCGGCAGGAACCTGCTGTTCCTGCTCACCCTGGCCATCCTCATGGTTCCGTACGCCACGCTCCTCATCCCGCTCTACGTGCTGCTCGGCAGGCTCCATCTGCAGAACTCGCTCATCGGACTGAGCCTCGTACTGGCCATGTTCCAGCTGCCGTTCGCCACCTTCATGATGCGGATCTCCTTCGAGGCGGTGCCGCGCGAACTGGAGGAGTCGGCACTCGTCGACGGCTGCGGCACGGCGGGCGCGCTGCGCCGGGTCCTCCTCCCTGCGGTGCGACCGGGACTGATCACGGTGGGACTCTTCGCCTTCCTCGCGGCCTGGAACGACTTCATCGCGCCCTTGATCCTCATCTCCGACAGCGAGAAGGCACCGCTGCCCCTGGCCGTCGCGAACCTCCGGCAGCAGAGCATGGGCGCCGTCGACTACGGCGCCACCGAGGCGGGTGTGGTGGTCCTCGCCGTCCCCTGCCTCCTCCTCTTCCTGCTGCTGCAACGGCACTACATACGGGGCTTCATGTCCGGCGCGCTCAAGGGCTGAAGTCCGTCACGGCACACATCCACGACCGAAGGGACCAACCAAAGGCATGAACTGGTGAGGGAGAACACGACACGGCCGCCCGTACTGCCGGTGGCGCCCACCGGGGGACGGCTGCGGCCGCTGGGGCTGGACGAGGTCAGGATCACCGGAGGATTCTGGGCCCGGCGCAGGCACACCAACGCGACCGCCACACTCGGCCACTGCCGTGACTGGATGGAACGCGTCGGCTGGACCGGAAACTTCCGGGCCGCGGCCGAGGGCCGGATCCACCGCGACCGGCGCGGCCGCGAGTTCGCCGACTCCGAGATCTACAAGCTCCTCGAAGCCATGGCCTGGGAGGCCGGGAGCGGCGGAGCGGCCACCACGCTCGACGCGGAGTCGGCCATGCTCACCGAGGCCGTCGCATCCGCCCAGGAACCGGACGGCTACCTGAACACCGCCTTCGGCCGTCCCGGACAGCAGCCCCGCTACAGCGACCTCGAATGGGGCCACGAGCTCTACTGCCACGGACACCTCATCCAGGCCGGTGTGGCCCAGGCCAGAGCCCGGGGCGAGGGCGAGCTGACGAAGATCGCCCGGCGAGCCGCCGACCACATCTGCGCCACCTTCGGCCGGGGCGGCATCGAGGGTGTCTGCGGACATCCGGGGATCGAGACCGCCCTGGTGGAACTCGCCAGGCTGACGGGGGAGCAGCGCTACCTCGACCAGGCGGCCCTCTTCGTCGACCGCCGCGGACACCAGGCGCTCGCCGACATCGAGTTCGGCCGCGCCTACTACCAGGACGACGTGCCCGTGCGGGACGCCACCGTGCTGCGCGGACACGCAGTGCGTGCTCTCTACCTTGCGGCCGGTGCCGTCGACGTCGCCGTCGAGACCGGCGACGACGCCCTGCTCGCCGCGGTCGTACGGCAGTGGGAGGCGGCGGTCGCCCGGCGGACCTATCTGACGGGCGGTATGGGCTCGCACCACCGTGACGAGTCGTTCGGCGACGACTTCGTGCTGCCGCCGGACCGCGCCTACTCGGAGACCTGCGCCGCCGTCGCCTCCGTGATGCTCAGCTGGCGGCTGCTGCTGGCCACGGGGGAGCCGCGCTTCGCCGACCTGGCCGAGCGGACCCTGTTCAACGTGGTCGCGACGTCCCCGTCCGCGGACGGCCGGGCCTTCTTCTACGCCAACACCCTGCACCGGCGCACCCGGGGCGCCGTGCCCGCCGCGGACGCCGACAGTCCACGCGCTGAGTCGAGCCTGCGCGCCCCCTGGTTCGCGGTGTCCTGCTGCCCGACCAACGTGGCGCGGACCCTGGCCCAACTGCCCGCCTACCTCGCGACGGTGGACGACCACGGCGTACAACTGCACCAGTACGCCGACGCGGAGATCGCCACCTCCCTCGCCGGCGGCCAGGGCGTCGCGCTCCGGGTCCGTACGGATTACCCCTCCGGCGGGACCGTGGCCGTGCGGGTCGTCCGGTCCCCGGACCGCCCCTGGACCCTGTCGCTGCGTGTCCCCGAATGGGCGGCGGGCGCCACCGCGTCGCTGGTCGGCCCGGACGGGACACGCAGCGCCGTCCCGCCGGGCACCGCCGAGGTCACCCGGGTCTTCCGGCCCGGTGACGAAGTACGGCTCGAACTGCCCGTGACACCGCGCTGGGTGGTGGCCGACCCGCGCGTCGACGCGGTACGCGGCACGGTGGCCGTCCAGCGCGGACCGCTGGTGTACTGCGCCGAGTCCGTGGACCTGCCGGACGGGCGGGAGGTCGACGCGGTGCGGGTGGATCCGTCCGCGGAGCCGGAGGACGGTCCGGGCGACGCGGGCGGCACCGTCGTCGTGGCCGGAGAGATCGGCGCGACTCCCGAACGCAGCGACGACGCGGCCTGGCCGTACGAACCGCTCGACCGTCCCACGGCGAGGGCCGCCGACCGCACGGGGATCGTTCTGGTGCCCTACCACTCCTGGGCGAACCGTGGGCCCTCGACGATGCGCGTCTGGCTGCCGACGGCCGAGCCGAGGACGACGGAACCGTAGACAACGCTCACCTGGAGGCAGTCGTGCACGGACCGCGAAGACGGCGCCGTCGCAGAACCCTGGCCGGAGCGCTGGCTCTCGGGCTGCTGGCCTCGCTCGCCGCCACCGCCCCGGCCGAGGCGGACAACTCGGCCATCGGCTACCCGGTGTACTCCGGATCCGCCGAGCCCGTGCCGGAGTTGCCCGCGGGCTTCTCCGTCCGCCGCACCCTGCGCGCCCAGTACGAGGCCGACCGGGAGGCCGGGAACGGCACCGACTTCTGGATGGACCGGATGCTGGCCCGCAAGGGCGCGGACCCGGCCGGCGACTGGCTGTTCACGCGGGGCCGGGCCGTGTTCATGAAGGAGCACGACCCGTCCCGGCTCGGGTTCGGCGGCAGGGTCGCCTACTGGGAGAGCATCGACAACCGTTCCGCGTACACCATCACGCTGTCCGTGGACGGCGAGAACCTCACCCTGCGCGAGGACACCGGCGCCAGGACACAGACCCCCAGCTACTGGCGCAGCGAGTTCACCCACGAGGCCGGCGGGCTGAAGGTGACACAGACCAAGTTCATCACCGACGCGAACGTCGCCGTGACGAACCTGACCCTCACCAACACCGGTTCCGCCCGCCGCGAGGTCACGCTGCGCGCCTCGTCCCCGTACACCACGGCCCCCGAAGGCCGTGAACTGACGGGCGCGGTGGCCGCGAAGAACAACCTCACCACGGTCTTCCCACGGCTCAGCGGCAACGGCATGGCCCCCACACAGGACGGTGAGGCCCTGACCCGATCCCTTGCTCTGCCCGCCGGCGGCAGCGTCACCACCAAGGTCCAGCTCGGGTTCGTCACCGAGGAGATCGCCCGCTCCCGGACGGAATACGACTCGGTGCGCACCGCGGCGCCGGCCGCTGCCTTCCGCGACCACGTGCAGACGTACAACCGCTGGTGGGCCGAGAACCTGCCGTACCTCGACGTCCCGGACGACAACATCGAGAAGACGCTGTACTACCGCTGGTGGCTGCTGCGCTACAACTACCTCGACGCCGACATCCCGGGCAACGACTACCAGTTCCCCACCTCCATGGAGGGCGCCCTCGGCTACAACAACGCCATCGCCCTGACCGTGGGCATGTTCGTCGACGACCTCAAGTACCTGCGCGACCCGAGCTATGCGTACGGACCCTGGGTGTCGGCCGGAGAAGTCTCGAAGAACGGCAAGTACACCGACAACCCGGGCGACCCGGAGAACTGGTCCAACAGCTACACCCAGTACATCTCCGAGGCGGCCTGGCGCTCCTACCAGGTGCACGGCGGACCCGACGGCGTCGTGCGCAACCTGGCGCGGTACGCGGAGAAGGACGTCAAGGGACAGCTGGAGAACTACGACCACGACGGCAACGGGCTGATCGAGTACGACTGGGGCGCCATGACCGGCAACGACGCCGACGCGGTGTCGTTCGACTGGAAGCCGGGCAACCTGGACCGCGCCGAGTCGGCCTACGTCTTCAGCAACGCCACGGCGGCAGCCCGCGCCTACGACCTGCTCGGCGAGAGAGCGAAGGCCGACGAGATGCGCGGCGTCGCGAAACGGGTGAAGGACGCGGTCCTGAAGTACCTGTGGGACCCGAAGGACAAGCTGGTCAAGCACCGGCACGTGGCCAGCGACACCCTGGTGCCCTGGAAGGAGATCAACAACTACTACCCGTACAGCGTGGGTCTGATGCCCACGCCGGACGAGGACCCGCAGTACCTCGAAGCGCTGCGGCTGTGGGCGGACGCCGAGCAGTACCCCGTCTTCCCGTTCTTCACGGCCAACCAGGCCGACAAGGCGGAGGCGGCGGAGGAGGGACACCCGGGGAGCAACAACTTCTCCGTCATCAACTCCACTGTCACCTTCCGTTTCCTCTCCTCGGTGCTCAGAAAGTACCCGAGCAAGTACATCGACCGCACCTGGTACAAGAAGCTGCTGTCCTGGAACGCCTGGGCCCAGTACATCGACGGTGACAACCGGTGGCCCGACCAGAACGAGTTCTGGGCCGACGGCAGTGCCGACCCGCAGAAGATCGGCTACCGGTCCTGGATCCACCACACCATCCTCGGCACCACCAACTGGACGGTGATCGAGGACGCGATGGGCTTCCGGCCGCGCGACGACCGGAAGATCGAGCTGTGGCCGATCGACGTCGACTGGCCCCACTTCGCCGTCACCGACATCAATTACCGTGGCACCGACGTGGCCGTGCTGTGGGACGAACCAGGTGACGGGAAACGGCCGTACGGCCGTCAGGTCCCCGAGGGCTACTCCGTCTACCTCGACGGGAAGCTCGCCTTCACCGCCGACCGCCTCACCCACCTCGTCTACGACCCCGCCACCCGCAAGGTGACGTTCCCCGACGGCGGAGGCGGCAAGGCACGCGTCACCGGCCTGCGTGCCGCTGTGCCGGAGCGAAGGGACGTCGAGTACGGCCGGAAGGACCGCGTCACCGACCTGTTCGCCAAGGCCGGCCGCGACCTGACCGGCGCTGCGGAGGAGAACCTCGCCGCCGGAGCCACGGCCCGAGCCTCGCACGAGGCCCAGGGGCGGGGTGTGTCCGGGGCCGTCGACGGCTTCACCATCAACGAGCCGTACTGGGGCGCCCGCGGCTCGGGCAACACCGAGGACTGGTACGAGATCGACTTCGGGCGAAAACGCGCGGTGGACGACGTCAGGCTCTACTTCTACAGCGACAAACGGCCGGGCGGATACGCCGAACCCGCCCTCTACACCGTGCAGTACCAGGACGGTGACGGCCAGTGGAAGGACGTGGCCCGTCCCGCCAAGTCACCCGTCAACCCGAGAGCCAACCTCAACCAGGTGAGCTTCGAGAAGGTGACGGCACAGAAGCTGCGGGTGCTCATGCGCCACCGGGACGGCCACACGAGCGGTCTGAAGGAGATCCAGGCGTTCGCCACCGGCGTCCGGCCCCCGGCCGTCCGGAACCACGCCCCGTACGTCGAGGCGTGGCGGGACACCACGTACAGCCGTCCCGGCCAGGTCCGGCTGACAGGGATCGTCGAGGACGACGGGCTCCCGGAGCGGAAGCTCTCCGCCGCGTGGAAGGCGACGGACGGACCCGAAGGCGGCACCGTCATCTTCGACGACCCGCGCGCCCCGACGACCGTCGCACGGTTCACCAAGGCGGGCACCTACACCCTCGAACTCAGCGCCACCGACGGCGCGTCGCAGTCGTCGAAGAAGGTCGTGGTCAAGGCGGAGGGGCTCGCGGACGGGCAGGTGAACGTGGCACCCTTCGCCACACCCACCGCGTCCTACACCTCCGGCTGGGAGTCCCTCGCAGCGATCAACGACGGCCGCGAACCCGCCTCGTCCTCCGACGCACCGCGCTGGGGCAGCTGGCCCCAGAAGGGCACTCAGTGGGTCCAGTACACCTGGGACGACCCGGTCCGCGTGGACGGCTCCGACATGTACTTCTTCCGCGACGCGCAACCGGGCGCCGCCGACGGTGTCGGAGTACCGGAGGCCTGGGTCATCGAGTACCGCGACGGCGACACCTGGCGCGAGGTCGCCTCACCCAGCGGCTACGACACCGCCGAGGACCGCTACAACAGGACCACCTTCACCCCCGTCACGACGACGGCCCTGCGCGCCCGGCTGACCGGCCATCCGAACCTCGCCCTCGGCGTGCAGGAGTGGAAGGTGTACGCCGAGACGCCGGAGTCCGTGCGCGAGGTCCATGTCCCCACCCCACGCGGCACGATCCCCGAGCTGCCCGGACAGGTGACGCTGGTCTACGCGGACGGCTCCACGGCGCGCTCGCCCGTCGCCTGGCCCGCCCTCACGGAGGAACAGGTCGCGGAGGGCGGCACGAGCGTACCGATCACCGGGCTCGCCGACCGGGCCGCGCAGCCCGTGACCGCGACCGTTTGGGTGCGGCAGAGCGACGCGGTGGAGATCACGAGCATCGCCGAGGAGCACGTCACCACCCGGGCCGGCGCGGCGCCCACGCTGCCGGCCACCGTGGTCGCCACCTACAACGACGGCTCCAAGGACAGCCGGACCGCCGTCACCTGGGACCCGGTGAAGCCGGAACAGTACGCCGAGCCGGGCACCTTCGAGATGAAGGGAACCGTGGCGGGAACCACCTATCGCGCCACGGCCACCGTCACCGTGACCGGGCCGTCATGACCGCCCGTCACCGACCCACCGCGCCCCTGCCC
>NZ_VMNX01000325.1 GCF_009377235.1 Streptomyces acidicola | reverse complement strand
GGGTGGAGCCCCCTTGGCCGGGTTGAAGGGGCGGAGCCCCTGGGATGGGACGGGTAGGGGCGGCGGGGGCGAGGAAACCCCCTCAGCGGCCCGCCAGCGTCACCGCCCTGTCCAACGCCTGCAAGAACCCGTTCACCGTCACCCGGTCCCGCACCGCCAGCCGCAGCCACCCGTCGTCGAGACCGGGAAACGTGTCCCCGCGGCGCACGGCGAAGCCGAGGCCGCGCAGGTGATGCCGCACGCGCGCCGCGCGGGGAAGGCGCACGAGGACGAACGGCCCCTCCGCGGGCTCGGCGACAACGAGGCCGTCGGGGGCGAACTCGCGGAGGCCGGCCACGAGATGGGCACGGTCCGCGGCGATGCGGCGCGCCGCGGACGCCGCCTCCGCGAGCGCCCGCGGCGACACGCACGCCTGTGCCGCCGCAAGCGCAGGGGTGGACACCGGCCAGAGCGGCTGGGCACGTTCCAGTTCACCGATCGTCTCGGGCCCCGCCAGCACGTACCCGATCCGCAGCCCCGCCAGCCCCCACGTCTTCGTGAGACTGCGCAGGACGACGAGACCGGGTACGTCCGACCGCCCGGCCAGAGACTCACGTTCCTCCGGCACCGCGTCCATGAACGCCTCGTCCACGACCAACGTCCGCCCCGGACGGGCGAGTTCGCAGATCAGCCGTGCGGGGTGCAGTACCGACGTCGGGTTCGTCGGGTTGCCGATCACCACCAGGTCCGCGTCCTCGGGCACCGCCGCCGGGTCCAGCCGGAAACCGTCCTCCGGGCGCAGCAGTACCCGGTCGACCGTGTGCCCGGCGTCCCGCAGCGCCGCCTCCGGCTCCGTGAACTGCGGGTGGAGGACGACGGGTTGACGTACCTTCAGGGCGCGGGCCAGCAGCACGAACGCCTCCGCCGCACCCGCCGTCAGCAGCACCCGCTCCACGGGCAGCCCGTGCCGCTCCGCCACCGCCGCCCGCGCGGCCCGGCCGTCCGGGTAGGCAGCCAGGCCGGTCCCGGCCAGCGACTCGGCTATCCGGTCCCGCAGCCACGCCGGAGGCGTGTCCGCGCGGACGTTCACCGCGAGATCGGTGAGCACGGCCCCGTCGTCACGGACCTCGGCGTCCCCGTGGTGCCGTAGATCGTGCCCATCACTGTGCATGGGAGTGCGCGTGCCCTCCGTGCGGGTGGTGATGCCCGTGGTCGTGGCCGTCGTCGTCCGGGTGGTGGTGCGGCTGCTGCGGCAGGCCCACCTTGTCCTCGAAGCCCGGCAGCGCGATCCGGTACACGCACGAGTCGCAGTTCATGCGCAGATCCCCCTTCACCGCCTCCTCGTACCGCTCCATCACCAGGTCCAGCAGCTCCGGCTCCGGACCGATGACGTCGGCCGAGAACACCTCGATCTCGGGGTGCGCGGCCGCCCAGCCCTCGGTCTGCAGCCGCACCCGGTCCGGAAGGACGCCCGTGAAGAGGAAGTAGGGCAGGACGACGATCCGCCGGGCACCCAGCATCGCGCACCGGTCCAGGCCCGCCGGCACGTCCGGCGCCGCCAGCGACACGAACGCCGTCTCCACGCCCGCGTACCCGCGTCCCTCCCACAGCAGCCGCGCCGCCTTGTGCACCTCGGCGTTGGCGTCGGGGTCCGTGGACCCCCGCCCGACGAGCAGCACGGTCACATCGGCCCGGTCGCCCGGCGTACGGCCCCCGGTGCCGCCCAGCGCCTCGTCCAGCCGCCGCTCCAGCACGTTCAGCAGTGACGGGTGCGGGCCCAGCGGACGCCCGTACGCGTACGAGATCTCCGGGTGCCGCTCCTTCTCGCGGGCCAGCGCCGCCGGGATGTCCCCCTTGGCGTGCCCGGCGGACACCAGCATCAGCGGTACGGCGGCGAAGTGGCGCACCCCGCGCTCCACGAGCTCGGTGACCGCCTCGCTGAGCGGCGGCGGCGACAGCTCGATGAACCCGCCCGCCACGGGCAGTTCGGGGTGCCGGAGCCCCAACTCCCGTACGAAGGAACGGAACGCCTCGGCGCCCGCGTCGTCCCGGGTGCCGTGACCGGCGATGAGCAGGGCGGGGGACGGGGGGGTGGTCACGGCTTCTCCTTAGAGACGGGTGGTGCAGGTGATGCGAATAGTGTGATGGGTGACGATACGGGGTGGTACAGCAGGGCGTTCAACGCGGCCGCCGCAACCGCCGAGCCGCCCTTCTCGGAGACGTTGCTGACGGCGGGCAGCCCGCTCTCGCGCAGCGCGGCCTTGGACTCGGCCGCCCCCACGAAACCGACGGGCAGCCCGATGACGAGCGCCGGGTCCGCGTCCAGGGCGAGCAGCTCCTCCAGGGCGGTGGGCGCACAGCCGATCACCCACAGCGCTCCGGGTCCTACCTCCTCGTACGCCAGCCGGACCGCGTGCGCAGAGCGCGTCAGCCCGGGACCCGACTCGGCGTCCTTGAGCCGGCACACGGTCTCGCGGCGTGTGATGCCCGCCGCGACCATCTCCACATCGACGACGACCGGCGCCCCGGCGTGCAGCGCGGCGTGCGCCCTCTCCAGCGTGCCCTCGTCCATGACGAGGTCGGTGGCGTACTCCAGGTCGGCCGCCGAGTGGATCACCCGCTCCACGACCGCTCTCGTCAGCGGCGGGAAGTGCGAGGTGTCCAGGCGGGCGCGTAGCCGCCGGAAGGACTCCTCCTCGATCGGGTGCACGACCCGGTTCCCGGGGAACACCTGGCTCACCGGTCCTCCTCCTGCCAGCGGTAGCCGCGGGGCGTCACCATGCGGCCCGCGATCTCGCGGGTGGCGGTGTTGCCGACGGTCACGACGGTCATCATGTCGACGGTCGCCGGGTCCAGGGACTCCAGGTCCGTCAGACGGCTGGACTCGTCCGCGCGGGAAGCGTTCCGTACGACACCGACCGGCGTCGTCGGCTCCCGGTGCCCGGCAAGGATCGCGAGCGCCTTCGGGAGCTGCCAGTCCCGGCCGCGGCTGCGCGGGTTGTAGAACGTCACGACGATGTCGGCCTCGGCCGCGGCCCGCACCCGCCGCTCGATGACCTCCCAGGGGGTGTGCAGGTCGGACAGGCTGATCGACACGTGGTCGTGGCCGAGGGGGGCTCCGAGGATCGCCCCTGCCGCGAGCGCCGCCGTGACACCCGGCACCCCCACCACGTCGATGTCGTCGGACGCCTCCGCCAGCGCGGGCGACGCCATCGCGTAGACGCCCGCGTCCCCGCTGCCGATCAGCGCGACCGCCTGCCCGCGCCGCGCCTCGGCGACCGCCGTACGCGCCCGCTCCTCCTCGGCGCCGAGCCCGGACTCAAGGATTCGGGTGCCGGGGCGGAGCAGGTCGCGGATCTGGTCGACGTACTGGTCCAGGCCCACGAGCACGGCGGCGCGGCGCAGCTCCGCCCTGGCGCGCGGCGTCAGCAGGTCGCGGGCGCCGGGACCGAGCCCGACGACGGCGAGCCGGCCACGCGCGGGGCGTCGTACGACGGCACAGGTCGCCATGGCGGGCCGCCCGTCCGCGCGCTCCGACTTCCGTTTGGGGACGAGGAGTTCGCCCCCGCGCACCAGGGCCGCGGCCTCGGCCACGGACGGCGTGCCGACGGCGGCGAGCGGCGCGTCCGACGGATTCGGCACGGTCACCTCCGCCAACTCCTCGGCGGTGTACGTCACCACGGGCACCCCGAGCCGTTCGGCCGCCCCGACGATGCCGGGCTCGCCGGCCTTGGCGTCCACGGTGGCCACCTCGGCCACGCTGCGCACGGACAGTCCGGCGTCCCGAAGGGCGCCCTCGACGAGCCCGAGGACCTCGTCGACGGGGGCGCCCTTGGAGGCGCCCACACCGACGACGAGGGTGGGGGGACGGAGGACGACCTCGCGCTCGGCGGGGGCAACCGTCCCGTCGGTGAGGCGGATGACGTACGCCCCCTCGTCCGCCAGTGGCAACGCGGGCAGCGGCCAGGACACCTCCGCCTCCAGCGCGACCGGCTCACCGTCCAGCAGAGCCCGTGTCACCCCCGCGACATCGCCCTCCACGGGCAGCCCGAGCGTGTCGAGGCCCGGCACGCCCACCGCGTCCGTCGCCGTGGTCACGACTGGCTCCGCCCCCAGCAACTCACCTACTTCGCAGGCGAGTTCATTGGCGCCGCCCGCGTGCCCGCCGAGCAGGGACACGGCGAACCGCCCGGCCTCGTCCACGCACACGACCCCGGGGTCGGACGCCTTGCCGTCCAGCAGCGGCGCCACCAGCCGGACCACCGCGCCCGTCGCGAGGAAGCACACCAACTGCTCGCACTCCCCGAACGCCCGCCGCACGGCGTCCCCTACGGGCCCGTCGTACACGCGCGTGCGGTCCGGCCACGCCGCGACCAGCCGGTCACGGGCGGCCGCGCCCGCCGCGGTGGCGGAAATCAGGCCGATCACGGGGCAACTCCTTCGGTACGCGCCGGAGGCCTGACGCCCCACAGCAGGAAAACGGGATTGGTCGCCGCCAGCCGGGTCACGTCACCCGGCAGCGGCGCCAGCCGCGACGACTGCAACAGGACGCCGTCACAGGCGAACCCGGCGCCGACAAGCGCCTCCCGCGCGGCCGGAACCCGGTCGAGCGCCGCCATGGCGACCACCACGGTCCGCCGGGCGCGTCGCGCGCAGGCGGTGACGATGGCGGGCAGTTCGTGCCCCCCGCCGCCGATGAACACGGCGTCCGGATCGTCGAGATCGGACAGCACGGTGGGCGCCGCCCCGTGCACGACCTGTACGTCGACGCCGTGCGCCGCCGCGTTGGCACGAATCCGTTCCACCCCGTCCGGTGTCTTCTCGACCGCGGTGACGGCGGCGCCGAGGCGTGCGCACTCCACGGCCACGGAACCGGAGCCCGCGCCGACGTCCCACACCAGGTCACCGAGGCGCGGACCGAGCCGAGCCAGCGCCAGCGCCCGCACCTCGAACTTGGTGATCATCGAGTCGCGGTGCGCGAACGCCTCCTCGTCCAGGGCCCACCCGGCCGGCCGGGGCGCGGGCCCGGCCACGGTGCGCAGCGGAGCGACCGCCCGCTTCTCGTCCAGGCACAGCACGACGCTCACCGCACCGCCCCACTCCCGGCCCGCGGCACCCCACTCCCGGCCCGCGGCCTCGGCCGGCGTCACCCGCTCGACCCGCTCACGCCGGGGATCACCCAGCGCCGACGCCACCACGAGGACACGCCGACTCGACCGGAGCCCCGCGCCCAGCTCGGCGGGCCCGGCGCCCGGACCCGTCAGCACAGCCACCTTCGGATGCGCCCGGCACACGTTCAGCGCGGTCCGCAGATCGCGCCCGTGCGCGCTCACCACCACCGCGTCGTCCCAGGAGAGTCCGGCACGGGCGAAGGCCGTGGCGACGGACGACACACCCGGCCGTACGTCGAGGCGGCGCGCCCCGAACCGCTGGGCCAGCACCCGGACGATCCCGAAGAAGCCGGGGTCGCCGGAGGCGAGGACGACGATCCGCCGCTCCTCGTCCTTCTCATCCTTCTCAAGGTGTTCCTGGATCGTGTCCAGCGCGGGCGCCAGCGGACCCAGGACGATCCGCTCGACCGTGCGCGGCAGCCCCGTGGCCTCCAGATGCCTCCGCGCACCCACCACCACGTCCGCCCCGGCCAGCGCCTCCTTGGCGTCCGGGGTGAGGGGCGCCCCCGTCCCCGTACCGATGACGGTGATCACGGCGTAGCACCTCGCCGGGCGCCCTCCGCGGCATCGCGAGTGTCCCGCCGCTCCTCACGCAGGGCCTTGCGCGCCGCGGGGTCGGCCTTCCGGTAGCCGTGGAAGTGCCCCGGGTGGTACAGGTGCGAGCGCGTGCCGTGCGCGTCCAGGGCCGGGCCGACCAGGAACAGCGTGTGCTTCCACAGCTTGTGCTCCTTGACGGTCTCCTCCAGTGTTTCGATCGTGCACCTCACGACCAGTTCCTCGGGCCAGGTGGCCTGGTACGCGACGACCACGGGCGTGCTGGTCGGATAGCCGCCCTCCAGCAGCTCCCGTACCAGCTGCCCGCTGCGCGCGGCGGACAGGAAGACCGCCATGGTCGTGCCGTGCCGTGCGAACTCCCGCACCTCCTCACCCGGTGGCATGGGTGTCTTGCCACCGCCGAGCCGGGTCAGCACCACGGACTGCGCGACTTCCGGAATGGTCAACTCGCGCTGGACAAGCGCGGCCACGGCCGAGAAGGACGACACCCCGGGCACGACCTCGGTCGCGATCCCGATCTCGGCACACCGGTCGAGCTGCTCCTGCGTACCGCCCCAGAGAGCGGGATCACCGGAGTGGACACGGGCGACCCGCAGACCCTGCCGCAGCGCCCGCTCGTACACGGCGACGACGTCCTCCAGCGACATGGCCGCCGAGTCCAGGATCTGCGCGCCCTCGCGTGCGTGGTCGAGGACCTCCGCCTGCACCAGGCTGGCCGCCCAGATCACGACGTCCGCCTCCGCGATCGCGAGCGCGGCACGCAGCGTCAACAGGTCGGCGGCGCCGGGGCCGGCACCGACGAAGGTCACCTTGCCGGTGGGGGCATCGGCCATGGGGATCGGTCCTCTCTCGGGCATTGTCCGGCGGGTGGTGAGGGTGGCATGGGCCGACCCCGCACTCGTGTGTTCGTCGCTCACAACTTCCCGCCGCGTCCGCCGTCGCGCCGGGCGGGCGCGATGAGGGTGGAGAGGTAGGGAAGCGGCCCGTCATCGAGCTCGGCGGCGGACCGGATGGACTCGTCGGGCAGCCCGAGTGAGGACCCCCACACGGCGTCCTCGACCCGCCCGGTGTCCCGCAGCGCCTCGGCCACCTCCCGTGCCTGCCGCCCGAACTTGTACGCGACGACCGTGCCCGGCCCGCCCAGCGCCTCCTTCAGCACGGCGGCCCCCGCGGTCACCGGCACGAGCGTCAGCGGCTCGGTCCCCTCGGTCAGTACGGCCCCGGACCGGGCGGCGAGATCCTGCATGGCGGTGATACCGGGCACGGTCTCCACGCCGGTTCCCGGCACCAACTCCACGATGGTCTGGGCGAGATAGGTGAAGGTGGAGTACACGTTCGGATCACCGATGGTGGCGAAGGCGACGGACGAGAACTTCCCGAGCAGGTCGGCCACCCGCCGCCCGGCGGCATCCCACGCGGCCTCGCGCCGCTCCCGGTCGGTCCGCTCGTTGAGCGCGAACACCACCCGTACGACTTTCTCCTCCGGCACGTAGTGCAGCACGGTCGCCTCGGCCCGCCCGCGCTCACCGCCGTCCGTTCCGTCCGGCGCGGCCATGACGGGCACGACGACGACATCGGCGGCCCGCAGAGCGTTGACGCCCTTGACGGTCACCAGCTCGGGATCACCGGGCCCGACCCCGACTCCGATCAACCTGCTGCTCATGACGTCCGGCACCTCTCCACGAACCGACGGGCCACACCGGGCGAGGAGGCCCAGTGGGTGTGCAGATAACTCGCGTGCACACCGTGCTGCACAAAACCTTCGACGCGTTTCTCCGGGGCGCGCACCCCCCAGGCGGGAGCCGCCCCCGCACCCGGCTCGACCACGGTCCGGTGGAACTCGTGCCCACGCATCCGGGTCCCGGCAGCGGCGAGCGAACTGTCGCTGACGGCGACGGCGTCCCGGTAACCGAGGCTGAGACGCCGCGTCATACGGGCCGCCGCGTCGATCACTCCGCACATCGGCTGCCCGTCGAGCTCCCGGCACAGATACAGCAGCCCGGCACACTCGGCGGCCACGGGCGCACCGCCGAGCGCGAGTTCGGCAACGGCCTTGCGGAGGAGTTCGTTGGCGGACAACTCGGCGGCGTACACCTCGGGGAACCCACCTCCGACGACCAGTCCGCCCGTACCGTCGGGCAGCCCCTCGTCACGGAGCGGATCGAAGGTGACGACGTCGGCTCCGGCGGCCGAGAGCAACTCGGCATGCTCGGCATAGGAGAAGGTGAAGGCGGGCCCACCGGCGAGGGCGACGATTGGCCTGTCCGACACCTTCGGTCCGCTTGGCGTGTGAGGCCGGGCAAGGCCGGCACCCTCCAGCCCGTCATGGGGGTCCCCCCTGCTCGAGCGAAGCCGAGAGCTTGGGGGAGTTTGAGGACGAGGCCGTTCGGGCCGATACGGGGGTTCGGGGG
>NZ_VMNX01000324.1 GCF_009377235.1 Streptomyces acidicola | reverse complement strand
GGTGGGCCAAGGGTGGATGCGGTCGGGTGTGCGGCCTGTCGCGGGCGACCGGGTCGATGGCACCGGCACGACACCCTCCCTCAGTCCGGGTCGGGCGCTGTGCACGGAGCTCACATGTGGGGTGACGGGCCGTGCGATGACGCGCACGCGAGGGGCCCCGGCGACAATCTTCTTGCGTAAGGTTACGAGTGTGAACACAAACGACGCGACGAGTCAGCGCACGCCGAAGCGAGCCTCCCGAGAACGAAACCGGCGCGGCGAAGGAAGCCGCCTACGCGATGACATCGTCGATGCTGCCGCCACCCTGCTGCACGAGACCGGAGACGAGCGGACGATCACCCTGCGGTCGGTCGCTCGCAAGATCGGCATCTCCGCTCCGTCGATCTACCCGCACTTCCCCGACCAGCCGGCCATCATGCTGGCTGTGGTCCGACGGGAGTTCACCGCCCTGGAATCCGATCTCAGGGCCGCCGCGAATGCCGCCGGTGATGATGCCCGGGATCGGCTGTATGCCCTGTGTCGCGCCTATCTCGGCTACGCGGAGGAACACCCCGGGCGCTACCGCGCCATGTTCGGAGGCCAGTGGATGCCGACCCTGGGGGAGAACTCGCTGACAGCCGAGGATCTGACGACCCTCGGTGCGGACGCCATGCAGTTGCTTGCCGAAACGCTCGCCGACTGTGGTGCGGCAGGGCAATCGGCCACCACCGACCCGCAGACGGACGCGGTCACCCTCTGGGTCTGCCTGCACGGGCTGGCGCACCAGCGCGCGGTCTCCCGGATGCCCTGGATCGAACCGAGCGTCGCCGACGCCATCATCGACAGAGTCGCCAGACTCGGCAGTGCGTGATCGTCTGGGAACGTCCTGACTCGGACTGGGCGGTGGGCGACTGTTCAGAGAGACGACGGGTGGTTCTGGTGGGGCCCGGGATCCGGTGAAGGCGGGAACCGATGATGCAGCCGGGGGAAGACCTGCCGGAGCGTACGGGCGGGGAGTCATCGCTGGAGGAGAGTGACAGGATCAGGGGGAGTTCGGTGCGCTTCTGCGGGCGCTGCTGGAGCTGACGGGGCTCAGCTCCCGGGAGTTCGCCCTGCGCCGTCCCGCGTTCAAGGACTCCACGATCCGCAAGTACACCTCGGGCAGGAACATGCCCGCGTGGGACTTCGTGCGTGACCTGCTCACCGAAGCCGCCCGCCGGACCGGCAGCCGGGCTGAAGCCGAACGAGCGGCGGAACTGTTCGCCGCCTACCGTCCGGCATGGTCACGGATGGCCATGGCGGTGGTGCCCCGAGGGTTGCTGGCGCGGGCGGCCTTCACGGTCAGCCCCGGCACCTCCGAGCCAGTACGTGGCTGTGTGGCGTTCGCGAAACGGTAACAGGGTCTGATCGGTTGGGCGCGAGCGGGTGCGCGGTCGGCCCGCGGTGTTGGCCGGGTTCGGATCGGGGGGCGGGCTGGGCAGCGTTCCGGTGCAGGTGGCGCGGCCGAAGTCACCGCTGGCGGTGGCGCTCTGCTGGATCCCTGGACCTACCGGCCGCCACGGCGGATGCCCTCGTCCTGCTCTTCGGGGGCGAGTCGAGGGAAATGCGATGGCTTGCAACCGGGCAAGAACTACGGTGGGCCATGATGTGCACCGATATACGACGACACCGAGGCGGCCGGGTCCTCGCCCGCCTCGCCGCGGCCGCGGTGGCCGCGCTCGTGCTGACGGGTTGCGCCGAGCAGGCGCGGTCCGTGGAGTCCGTCCGCACCGAGGACTCCCGGGCGACCGCAACGGCTGATTCTTCGGCCGCCGGTCTCCGGAAGGACGAGGAGCCGGTGCGGGTGCGCTTCCCGGAGTTCGGGGACTTCTCCTCCGTGGTCTGAAAGGGTGAAGCCATCGGCAGGAACGACCGGTCGTCGGCGCCCGGACCCACCGACGTGCGGATGTCCGGGGTCGTCCGGCTGACCGACGCCGACGCTGCCCGACTGCGGGACGGTTACGCCTGGCAGGAGGCATCCGGACAGCCAGGGGCCCCGAGCGACCTGCGCGTTCAGGTGCCGCCCAGCGCCCGGTGGCAGACGAGCCCGGACTTCACCCGTGCCGTCACCGGGGACCGCTACACGGCGACGTTCCATGCCGACCTCGAACGGAAGGTGCTCGTCTTCGACGCGGTGAACCCGGGGAAGAAGGGATAACGCTTCCCCGGCACCCGACGGCTCGCCGTCCGGACCACGTGTCCGGGGGCCGGGCCGCTGTCATGCTGTCAGTTCCGCATTCGTGTTCAGTATTTCTGTTCAGCGTGTCGGTTTCGCCGCCAGTTCCGCCTTCAGTTCCGCCGTGTGTCAGGAGGCCCCCATGCCCGAGCCGTCCGTCCTCGCTTCGCTGGTGTCCGCCCTGCGCGGTGGGGCCATCGAAGTCGTCGACCTCACCTCGCCGTTGTCGTCGTCGACGCCGGTGATCCAGCTGCCGCCCGAGTTCGGTCAGACCGCCGTGTTCGAGCTGGAGGAGATCAGCCGGTACGACGACCGGGGACCGGCCTGGTACTGGAACAACTTCCGCAGTGGCGAGCACACCGGGACCCACTTCGACGCCCCGAACCACTGGGTGACCGGGAAGGACCTCTCCGACGTGGCGTCCGTGCCCGCGCGTCGGCTGATCGCACCGGCCGCTGTTCTGGACTTCACCGCCGAGGCACAGGAGGACCCGGACTTCCTCGTGGAGGTCGAGCACGTGAAGGCATGGGAGGCCGAGAACGGGCCCCTGCCCGAAGGCGGTTGGCTGTTGCTGCGCACCGGGTGGGACGCTCGCTCGCACGCGCAGGAGGAGTTCCTGAACGCGGACGAGAACGGACCGCACACCCCCGGCCTGTCGGCGGAGTGCGCCCGCTGGGTGGCTCAGGAGTCGCCGGTGATCGGCCTCGGGGTGGAGACGGTGGGCACCGACGCCGGGCGTGGGCACGCGTTCGACCCGGCATTCCCCTGCCACTCCTATCTCATGGGCAGTGACAAGTACGGACTGACGCAGTTGCAGAACCTGGCGGCACTGCCGGCAACCGGCTCCGTCGTCATCGCGGGACCGCTGCCCATCGTCGCAGGGTCCGGCTCTCCCGCGCGGGTCCTCGCGCTGGTGGAGCGCTCGTGAAGGTCGCGGAGGCCGTCGGGCGGGCGCTGTCCGCGGCCGGGGTCGGTCATGTCTTCGGAGTCGTCGGATCGGGCAACTTCCATCTGACCAATGCCATGGTCGCGGCAGGGTCACGCTTTGTCGCCGCACGTCACGAAGGCGGCGCGGCGACGATGGCCGACGCGTACGCGCGCATGAGCGGCACGGTGGCCGCCGTGACCGTGCATCAGGGGCCCGGCCTGACGAACGCCATGACGGGCATCGCCGAGGCGGCCAAGAGCCGTACGCCGCTCCTCGTGTCGGCAGCCGAGGTGACCGAGCCGAGGTCCAACTTCCACATCGACCAAGCGGCTTTGGCGCGCGCGGTGGGCGCGGTTCCGGTACGGATCACGTCGGCCGAGGACGCGGTGGGGCAGGCCCGCGCCGCGGTGCACCGGGCCCTGTACGAACGACGCACCGTGCTGCTCAACCTCCCCCTGGAGGTGCAGGCACTGGACGTGCCGGACGGTGTCCTGACGCAGGCCGCGCCACCGTCGGAACGGGCGGCGGTCGAGCCGGCGCCGACCGACGTGGCGGCACTGGCGCAGGTGCTGGAGCGGGCGCGGCAGCCGGTCTTCGTGGCCGGCCGGGGATCACGCTCGCCCGGTGCCCGGGATGCCCTTGAGGCGCTCGCCGACCGCTGCGGTGCGCTGCTGGCGACATCCGCCGTGGCGCGCGGTCTGTTCCACGGCAATCCGTGGTCGCTCGACGTGTCCGGAGGTTTCGCGTCGCCCCTGGCAGCCGAACTCATCGGGTCGGCGGACACGATCGTGGGCTGGGGCTGCGCGCTGAACATGTGGACCACGAGGCACGGCCGGCTGATCGGTGCGGACACGACCGTCGTGCAGGTCGACGACGACCCGTCGGCGCTCGGGGCGCATCGACAGGTGCATGTGCGGGTCACCGGCGACGTGGAACTCACGGCGCGGCGCGTGCTGGAGCGGTACACAGGGGACGCGGAACGACAGGGCTGCCGGACCGCCGGCACCGCCTCGGCCATCGCCGCGGGCGTGCGCTGGCGGGATGTGCCGTACGAGGACACGAGCACGCGTGAGCGGATCGACCCGCGCACGCTGAGCATCGCGCTCGACGACATCCTCCCCGCGGAGCGGGTGATCGGCGTGGACTCCGGCAACTTCATGGGCTACCCGAGCATGTATCTGTCGGTGCCGGACGAGAACGGCCTCTGCTTCACCCAGGCGTTCCAGTCGATCGGCCTGGGGCTGGCGACCGCGATCGGTGCCGCGCTGGCGCGTCCGGACCGGCTTGCGGTGGCCGCGCTCGGGGACGGTGGCGCGCTGATGGGCGCCGCGGAACTCGACACGGTACGCCGGCTGGGGCTGCCGATGGTGGTCGTCGTGTACAACGACGACGCCTATGGAGCCGAGGTGCACCACTTCGGGCCTCACGGACATCCGCTCGACACGGTCGAGTTCCCGCCGACCGACATCGCCGCAGTGGCGCGGGGGTACGGCTTCGAGGCCGTGACCGTACGCACGCGGACGGACCTGAAGGCCGTCGAGGACTGGGTCGCCGGGCCACGGTCCGCGCGCCCCTGCTCGTCGACGCCAAGGTGGTCGGGGACCGAGGGGCCTGGTGGCTCGAGGACGCGTTTCGCGGACATTGACGACACGGCCGTCGGGCCCGGCGCCCGGCCGCGAACGACGAGAGCGGCCGGGCACCGGGTGCGGAAGCGGGTCGCACCAGCTACGGCAGCCCCCAGGGCTCGCCCGGCTCGCTCACGGTCACCGGGGCGATGACCAGGTCGGGTCGCCTGCCCGCGTACAGCAGCACCTCGCGGCCCTTGGGCAGGTCGATGGCGAGGGTGCCGTCGTCCGTCGGGCGGGTGCGGGCCGGGGAGCCGTCGTCGAGGAGTGCGGTCACCGGGCCGCCGCTCAGACCGTGCCGGAGTTCCAGCGGCTCGCCCGCCAGACTCCGTACGCGGACGAAGCGGGTGACACCGCCGGTACGGGCCGCGCTGACGAGGAAGGCGCCCTGGGTGCGGAAGTCGTGGAGGGTGACGTCGGCCCAGGAGTCCGGTACGGCGGGGAAGACCCGTACGACACCGCCCCAGCTCTGGCAGAGCATGTCGTGCAGGGACTGCGACGCCGACAGCGGGGTCTCGATGACCGGACCGGCCTCGGTGTAGTGGGTGTTGGCCCGGCAGGGGTAGCGCGTCGTCGGGTCGAAGAACATCTTCAGGTACGACAGCGCGGTCTCACCGCGGCCCATCATCGCGTACAGCGACGCGGCGCCCGTGTAGCTGTACCCCCGGTGGGCTCCGGTCAGCGCGTGCCAGTGGGCGACCGACTTCTCGATCAGCTCGCGCTGCTCCGGCTGGTCCCAGTTGACGAGGTAGAGCGGATAGACCATCAGCAGGTGGGAGTAGTGGCGGTGGGACTGGGCGTACGGGGTGTCCGCACCGATCATGAATCCGTTGCCGTCCACCGGGTACGGCGTGAGCTTGGTCAGGACCTCCTGCCAGCGCGGCTTCAGGGGGTCGTCGACTCCCAGGCGCTCGGAGGCCTCCAGCAGTGTGGCGCAGCCCCAACGGATCAGTGACAGGTCGTAGTTGGTGTCCTTCGGGGGGACCACCGGATACTCCGGGGACAGCGTCGACGGCAGGTGCAGCTTGCCGTCGTCCTCCGGCTGGAGGAAGTGCAGGTAGTAGTTCATCGCGCGGCGCAGCAGCGGGTAGATCGTGTCGCGCAGCAGGCCCTCGTCCATGGTGTGGCGGTAGCTCAGCCACGCGTTGTGCAGGGCCCAGGTCAGGTTGCCCGACTCGCCGCCGCTGCCCGGGGTGGGGGCGCTGCGGTTCATGAACATGTCCGAGCTGCGGCCGACTCCGGCGCTGTCCGACCGGTAGGCGGCGGGTACGTTCGCGATCAGCTGTTCCTGGCTCTGCCGGAGGGTGCTGGCGAGCGAGTCGAGTTCCGGGTGGTTGGAGCCGTGGACGATCCAGTATTCGAGCTGCACATTGAGGTTCCACCACACGGCGGGCCACGGTGTGGGCTCCAGCCACGGTCCTGAGGTGGCCATCACCGGGCCGCCCTCGCGGCTGGCCGACGCGATCTTGTAGAGCTGGATCCAGTGGAAGCTCTGCAGCCGCTCGTCGGGGACCGAGACGAAGCTCTTGCGGTAGAACGCGTGCCACCAGGTGGTGTGGCGGCTGCGGAGCACCCCGTAGGCGTCCGCCCGCTGGATCTTCTTCAACGAGGCTTCGCCTGCCCGCGTGTCCGAGGGATGGCTGTGGGCGACGGTGAGCAGCAGGACGTCACCGGAGCGGCGGTGGGCCGTCGCGGTCTGGCCGCCGCCGGTGAGCGGCTGGAGGATCTGTTGGACATCGCCGGTGGTCCGGGTCGTCCAGGGCGGGTTGGGGGTGTATCCGGCCGGCGGCTCCTCGCTGATCTTCCTGGGGCTGATCGCCTCCTCCGGGTGGAACGTCCAGCGGACCTTCTCGCCGCCGTCGGCTGTCGCACGTGTGGCGAGGATTCCGTCGTGGATGAACGCGGCGAACGTCAGGGAGCCCTTGTCCGTGGTGACCGTGCCGGTGAGCTCGGCGTCCCACAGGCTCAGCCGCCAGTCGACCGCGGTGACGGTGCCGACCGGATCGAGGGTCAGATGCCCCACGGGCAGCCGGCACGTGCCCCAGCCGCTGCCGAACTCGGGGCGGTGGTCCTGCACTTCGCCGTGCTGGACGGTGAAGCGGATGCCGTTCGTGTTCGGATCCTGGTACACCATGCTGCCCAGCCGTCCGTCACCCAGGAACGGCCCTTCGTGCCACAGCTTGGGCAGCTTGTGCCAGATCAGGTCCTGTCGGCGCAGGAAGCCGGACCAGGCGCCGCTGGAGTCCATGCGGTTGCGGAGCGTCCAGGGGGCGCGGCCGGGACCGGCCCCGAGGCCTTCGCCCTCGGCAGCGCCTGCGGGGGTGCCGGGGGAAGCGGCTTCGGCGACCGTGGGCAGGGCGGCGAGTGTCGTGCCGCCGAGCACGGTGCCGAGCACGGTTCTTCTAGAGGTCATTGCGGGTGCCTCCAAGGTGCGACGGTTCGTCAAGGTCCTCCGTGCGTCTCCGCACGGGTCATCGCGTCCAGTAGGTGAGGTTGCGGAAGCGCGCCTCGGCGCGGCCGTTGCCGTGGTGGTAGACGCCGTTCTTGAAGTGGCGGGTGGCGGGCCCGCGGTCCTCTCTGGTCAGCACCAGCTCGTCGTCGAAGTAGACCTTGACGCTGCCGCCGGAGGCGTTGTGTTCGAGCTTGACGTTGAACCACGTGTTGTAGGCGTTCGTCTTGAGGACGGTGCTGTCGTAGGCCCGCACCGATCCGCCGCTCGCGCTGTAGGCGTTGAGCATGAAGTCCGTGGCGGGGGTGCCCGAGGGGTGGATCACACGGAGGATCTGCACGAAGGTCGCGCCGTTCGTGCCGGACGGGAGGTACACGTCGGCGTCCCACATGTGCTGCCCGGACGTGTACTCCTGGTTCCAGCGCATCTCGGTGCGCGGGTCGGTGGAACTGCCCTGCGACATGGGCTCGTCGGTGTCGTACACCCACATGCGGTGGACGCCGCCGCTGTTGGTGTAGCGGTCGCTCAGGTCGAGGTTCCACGGTTTCTGCATGCCGTAGGTGAACGCGGTCTTCTTCCAGCCGTCCGTGGGTGAGGCGGGTGCGGCAATGGATGTCGCCGGGGTCATTGCCCAGACCGCGCCGCCGGCGAGCAGGCCGCCGGCTGCGAGAACCGCACGTCTCGACGGCTCTAAATGTGAAGGGCTCATGTCAATCACTCCTGGTGGGCGTCGCGCTGGTGTGGGGGTCGAGCGGGCGGATCACAGGAACGATTCATCGGATCTATCGTCTGGCGCAGCGTAGGACTGGCGCTCAAAGCGCGTCAATGCATGGAACGAGCCGAAGATAGATCCGATGTACTTCCGCTCCGGTCGCTGTGCGTCTCAGCTCGCCGGGGGCCACGGCAGATGGGAGGGGGCGAGCCGCGCCGGGG